>NZ_JBEXMH010000075.1:0-40054 GCF_040610415.1 Amycolatopsis sp. NPDC004079
ACGTCGCCGCCGCTGTAGCCGACGCGGGTGGCGGTCACGCCGGGCTGGTGGCGGAACAGCTCCTCCATGCCCCAGAAACACCCGCCGGCCAGGATCGCTTTCTCCGTCATTTCCTTCTCTCCCATCGCGGATTCCGTGTACAGGATGACGCTGCGGCGACGGTCGCTATTCCGGCCGCCCGGGGCCCGGTCAGAACTCCGTAATATCTCCTTCCGCCGCGGCCGCGACGAACAGCTCCAGCAGCGTCCGCAAGGCCTGTGACGGCGGCCGCTTCGCGGAGACGACGACGGTGAGCGGCCAGGTCAGCGACGTGTCGGCGAGCGGGATCGACACGGCGCCCGGCATGGTCAGCCGGGCGGTGCCGGGCAGGACCGCGATGCCGAGTCCGGCGGCGACGTAGCGCGGGACCGTCCGCAGGTCGGCGACCTCGGCGGCCACCCGGCGCGAAAGCCCGAGCGTGGCGAATTCGCGGTCGACGGCCAGCCGGTTCCCGAAGCCGCGCGGGCAATCGACGAACAGCTCTCCGTCCAGTTCCGGCAGCTTGACCGACTCGCGCTCGGCGAGCGGATGGCTGTCCGGCAGCACGGCGTAATACGGCACGCTGGCCAGTTGCGTCGCGTCCAGGCCGCCCAGCTCCGCCCGGGAGAGACCGAGCAGCGCGACGTCGAGGCGGCCGTGGCGGACGTCGTCGGCGAGCCCGGACGACCCGGTGAGGGACACCGTCAGATGCAGGTCGACCAGCGGGTGCCTGCGGTGGAACGCGCCGAGCAGCACTGGCAGATCGAACGCGTTCATGCTGGTCAGCGTGCCGATCCGAAGGCTCCCGCGCAGGCCGGCGGACGCCTGCTGCACCACCTCGCGGGCCCGCTCCACCGATTCCAGCGCGGCTTTCGCCTCGGGCAGGAAGAGCTCGCCCGCGGTGGACAGCGCGACCCGGCGGGTAGACCGGTCGAACAGTGTCGCGCCGAGATCGGCCTCCAGCGCGCGGATCGTCGCCGACACCGTGGACTGGGTGGCGAACAGCCGCTGCGCCGCCCGCGTGAAGCTCAGCTCCTCGGCGACCGCGACGAAGAACTCCAGCTGACGCGTCTCCATCGCCTAATTATCGCCGATCCAGATAACTATGACCAACACTTTTCGTTGGACTTGATGAGTGGAGCGGCGGATCGTGGCAGACGTAGGTTCCCGCTTGGAAGGTCGACATGGTCACCACAGTTCCGCCCGCTCTCACCGCCCCGGCCGGATGGCGCGTCAGCCACGGCTGGGGGTTCCGGGTGATCGCGTTCGCGTTCGCCGCGTGCCTCGCGTTCTCCACCGTGCCCACTCCGCTGTACGCGCTTTACCAGCAGCGGGACGGGTTTCCGACGTTCCTGGTCACCGTTATCTTCGCGGCCTACGCCGTCGGCGTGATGGCCAGCCTCTACCTTGCCGGGCACGTCAGCGACTGGCTCGGCCGCCGTCGCGTGATCCTCGCTTCGGTGCTCGCCGAGGCGCTGTCCGCGGTCTTGTTCCTGCTCTGGCCGGAGGTCCCGGGCCTGCTGATCGCGCGGTTCGTGTGCGGTGTGGGCATCGGCGCGCTGACGGCCACCGCCACCGCGCACCTTTCGGAGCTGCGCGCGGTGACCCGTCCGGACCAGGATCTCGGCCGCTCCGGCCTGATCGCCACCGTCGTGAACATGGGCGGCCTCGGGCTCGGTCCGGTGGTCGGCGGCGTCTTCGCGCAGTACATCGACGCTCCGCTGACCAGTACGTTCGTCGTGTTCCTGGTGGTGCTGCTGGTCGCCGCGTTCGCAGTGTGCCTGGTGCCGGAGACCGTCGAGCGGCGCGAGGAGCGCCCGGCGTACCGGCCGCAGCGGGTGTCGCTGCCCGCCGGGGCGCGGCCGGCGTTCGTTGGCGCGGCGATCGGGGTGTTCGCCGCGTTCGCGATCACTGGGCTGTTCATGTCCCTCGCGCCGACGCTGCTCGCCGAGGGGCTGCACCAGCACAGCCGGATGCTGGCCGGGGTCACCGCGAGCTCGATGCTGGCCGCCGCGGCGGTGTCGCAGGTGGTCTTCGCGTCGATGGCGTCGCGGGCACAGCTGCGGCTGGGGTTCGTGCTGATGCCGGTCGGGCTGGCGGTGCTGTCGGCGGCCGCGTTGCTGCCTTCGCTGGCGCTGTTCTTCGTCGGTTCGGTGATCGCCGGCAGCGGGATGGGGCTCGGGTTCCGCGCCTCGGTCGGGACGGTGGCCGCGCTGGCCGATCCGATGTCCCGGGGCGAGGTGCTGGCGGGGATCTTCCTGGCGGCTTACGCCGGGCTGGTGGTGCCGGTGCTGCTGGTCGGCATGACGCTGCTGTGGGTGCCGAGTCCGCTCGCGCTGGTCGGGTTTTCGGCCGCGGAGCTGGTGCTGCTGGGGTTCTCCGCGTGGCGGGTGCTGCGGACGGCTTGAGCCGGACAGTAGGCGGCAGCTGGGTCAGGCGACTTCGGTGGACCGGCTGCGCGCGGCGCGGGCGCTCCACCGTCCGTCGTGCCGGTCCACCCGGATCGGGTGGCCGAACGCCCGGCTGATGCTCGCGGTGGTCACCGCCTGTTCGATCGGCCCGGACGACACCACCGAACCCTCCGCGATCAGCAGCGCGTGCGTCGTCGACTCCGGCAGTTCCTCGAGATGGTGCGTGACCACGATGGAGGCGAGCCGGGGATGGGTCCGGGTGAGCAGGTCGATCGTTTCGAGCAACTGCTCGCGAGCCGCGACGTCCAGGCCCGTGGACGGTTCGTCGAGCAGCAGCAGCCGGGGGTCGCTGATCAGCGCGCGGGCGATCAGGGCGCGGCCGCGTTCGCCTTGGGACAGCGTCGGCCAGCGTTCGCCGGCCTTGCCGTCGAGGCCCAGCAATCCGATGAGTTCGTCGGCCTGCTCGATGTGCGACGCGGTGGGCCGCCAGCGCGGGGGAGTGTCGATGCTCCCGGTGATGCCGGTCAGCACGACCTCCCGGATGGTGAGCGGCGAACGCAGCGGATGCCGCGGGTCGACGTGCCCGATGCTGCGGCGCAACGCCTGCAGTTCGACGCGGCCGAGCCGTCCGCCGAGGACGTCGACGGTGCCGGTGGTCGGATGCGTGACGGCGCCGCAGAAACCGAGGATCGTGCTCTTGCCCGCGCCGTTCGGGCCGAGCAGCGCCCAGTGTTCGCCTGCCCGCACGGTCAGGTTCACGCCGTGCAGGATTTCCTTGCCCTGCCTGCGGAACACGACGTCGGTCAGCCGCAGCACGACCTCGCTCACGAAAGTGCCTCCTTCAAGGCGGTCAGGTGCGCCCGGCTCAGTTCCGCGGAGGCGGACGCGTCTTTGTCCGCGATCGCGTCGACGAGCGCCAGGTGGGCGGCTTGATCTTCTTCTGGCGCGGTGATCGGCCGCGCACGCAGCATGTCCGTCATCGCGCGGTGGACGCGCGGCACGAAACTGTCGAACAATTCGATCAGCACGTCGTTGTGCGCGGCGACGAGCACCGTGCGGTGGAACGCGGTGTCGGTGTCCACCAGGAACTCGACGTCCGGGTCGCCGAGCGCGCGAGCGGCGAGCGCGCGGCGGATCGCGCGCAGGTCGGTCGGCGTCCGCCGGAGTGCGGCGAGGGCGGCGGCTTCCGCTTCGATGGCGATGCGCGCCTCGATCACCGCCCCGACAGTGGCGCGGCGCAGCACCGCGTCCCAATCCTCGGCGACGTCCAGCGCGGTCACGAAAACGCCGGCGCCTTGCCGGGAATCGAGCACGCCTTTGCCCGCCAATTCGCGGATCGCCTCGCGCATCGTGGACCGGCCGACGCCCAGTTGCGCGGCCAGTGTCGTTTCCCCGGGCAATTTGTGACCCAGCGCCCATTCTCCGGCGCGAATGCGGGTCAGAAGGACTTCGGCGGCCTGCGCGGCGAGCGGGTGCCGGTGCACGAGAGGGGGCATCGGAGGGCTTTCTGATCGGGCGGGGCTACGGGAGCGAGGCTACTGCGGGACATTCTTCCGGCGGGGTGTCGAGTGTGGAGCGTCACTAGTCTACTTGTCTGAGGAGTGCGGTATTTTATGACCCGTTCGGGTGGGTTACGGTGTTTCGACTGCCGCATTTCGCCCGCGCCGGGTAAGGATCGGCCGCATGCGTGCCAGGAAAATGGCTGTCGTCGGCGGAGCTCTCGCCGCGGCGGTGTGTGCAGTGGCGTTCGTGGCCGGTCCGGGCGCGAGCGCCGCTCAGCTGCCCGGGGGCTTGGGCCCGTGCGTCGGCGACGCCTGCCCGGGCAAGTACCCGCCGGTCAACAACGGGCCGTTCGCGGGACGCGACAACGGCATCAACGTCTTCGCCGGCGGCGACTTCCTCGTGCGTGAAGGCGCGGCCGAGGCCGAGGGCCGGGTTGTCGTGCTCGGCGGCTTCGACATGAACAAGCGCGCGGGCGGGTCCGCGATCTACAACGTCGGCATCGCGGGCGTCGGCTCGCGCGTGCCCCCGCCGGACGGCGGCGACTTCCTGACCACGGGCAAGAACGTCACGGTCGCGCCGAACCAGCGGCTGCTCGCGGACGACGGCGTCGTGCGGTACGGCGGCACTGTCACCGGGACTGTGACCGGCACGCTGAAGCAGGACCCGAACGCGGCGGACCCGTACAAGCAGCTTCGGCCGCAGCTGCAGGAGGCCAGCACCTGCTACGGCAAGTCCGCGGCGACCGGGACGGCGAAGAACGAGGGCTACCGGACGTTGTTCACCGGCGACGGGAAGTCCGCGCTGCAGGTCTTCAACGTCGACTTCGACCTCACCGGCCCCGGCGGCGGCATGCAGGGCCTCGAGTTCGCCGGCATCCCGGCGGGCGCGACGGTGCTGGTCAACCTCGTCGGCGGCAACCGGGTGATCAACACCTACACCGGCGACCTCGCCGACCAGGACCCGATCAACCACCTGCGCGAGAAGCTGCTGTGGAACTTCCCGGACGCGTCGAAGGTGAAGATCGCCGGGCAGGCGCAGTTCCAGGGCAGCGTGCTGGTCGGCAACCCGTCCAGCGACACGACGGTCACCGCGTCGGGCACCAACGGCCGGTTCTTCACCGCGGGCAACCTGCTGCACACGTCGGAAGGCGCGGCGGGCGGGCAGGAGTTCCACGCGTATCCGTTCAACGGCGACCTGCCGGACTGCGCCGGCCCGACGACGACGCCCACTACGCCGACCAGCACGACGTCCACGTCGACGACGTCCAGCACTACGACGTCGACGGAGCCGACCAGTTCGACTAGCACTACGACGTCGAGCACGTCGAGCACGGAGCCGACCAGCTCGACCACCACCAGCACGTCGAGCACGGAGCCGACGTCGAGCACCACGTCGACAACCTCCACGTCGTCGACCACGACTGAGCCGACGAGCACCACGTCGTCCAGCACGTCGTCGTCGAGTGCCACCTCGACCACGTCCAGCAGTTCGGCGACGTCCAGCTCCACTACGCCGGGCCCGTCCGGGACGTCGTCCTCGACCGCGCCGACGTCGTCCACGTCGTCCAGCGCGACGTCCTCGAGCTCGCAGCCGACGTCCTCGGCCAGCAGCACGAGCCCGACGACGTCCAGCTCGTCCTCGGAGGCCCCGGCCCCGATCACGACCACCAGCGACAACTCCGGCGGCGTGGCCCCCGGAACCGGCCCGTCGGACCAGGGCCCGCTCGCGTCGACCGGCGCGGACATCCGCGGCTACCTGATCGGCGGCGGTGCATTGCTGCTCATCGGCGGCGCACTGGTGGCGGCAGTGGCGGTTCGCCGCAAGCGCTCCTGACCAACGCCGTGAAGGGCTCCTTGAAGGAATCTGATTCCCTCAAGGAGCCCTTCACGGACGGTCCGGTCGGGCGGGCGCTCTCGGGCGGCTCGTCGCCTGGCGGCGACATTGCCGTGATGGTTGCGTGGGGCACCCCGAAGCTTGATTGTGCTGACGGTCCGGGGTTGCTTGTCAAGGCGGGAAAGATGCCTTGACAAGCAATCCCGGACCGCAGGGACGCTTCGTATCGGGGTGCGGGGGAGGGCTGGGCACCTCGATTGTTGGGTGCGCCGGTGCGGGGTGGTAGGTGAGGGGGCTGGGTGCGCTGATAGTGGGTGCGCCGGTGTCTGTCGAGGCGTGGTTCGTGAGGGTTCCCCTCACGAACTCAGAGTCCGGCAGGGTTCCCCTCACGAACTAGCGGGCAGCGGGGGTGCGGGAGGCGCGGTATTCGGCGGCTCGGGCCTCGTAGGCGCGGAGTTCTTCCTCCCGGTCCGGCACGTCGTGCTGGGCACCAGCCGGTTGGTCGGCGAAGAAGCCCCGCAGCGCCGCGTTCGCGTCGGCGGCTAGGTGTCCGGTACGGGCGAACATCGCGGTTTCGTAGCGGCTCAACGCGGCTTCGACGCTCGGCTCCTCGTGCAGCGCGTGCGCCAACTCCGCGCCGTCGAGCAGTGCCAGGTTCGCGCCGTGTCCGCCGAACGGGGCCATCGCGTGTGCGGCGTCCCCGAGCACGGTGATGCCCGGGACGCGTTCCCAGGTCAGGGGAGCGGGCAGTGCGGTGAACGCGCGCGCTACGTAGTCGCCGTCGTTGTCGGTCAGCAGCGGGCGCACTGTCGAGCCCCAGTCGCGGAACTCGCGCAGCAGGAACTCCTGCACCGAGGCGCGGTCAGCAAGGTCGACGCCTTCCCGCGCGGCCCAGTCCTCTTCGGCGCGGAACGCCACGTAGCCGCGGATCACTCCGTTGCTGTTGCGCTGCACGATCACGGCCCGGCCAGCGCCGTCGGCGGTGAAGAGCTGGCCGTTGCCGACCAAGGCCGCGATACCGGGGTGCTGGGTTTCGACGTCGTCGAACCGGACGTCCAGAAAGGACACTCCGAGGTACTCCGGCATCGCGTCGGTGAGGCGTCGGCGCACCTTCGACCAGGTGCCGTCCGCGCCGATCACGACGTCGGCGTCCACTGTGGATCCGTTGGCGAAACTCAAGCGGTGGACGCCGTTTTCGGTTGTCAGGTCGGTGAGTTTGTGTCCCCAGTGGACGGTTCCGGGCGTGAGCTGTTCGTACAGCATGGTGCGCAGCTGACCGCGGTCGATTTCCGGGGCGGCGGTGTCGTCGTCGGCGGGCGTGAACTCCTTCAGCAGGGTGCCGTGGTGGTCGCGCCTGGTCACGGCTTGGCCTTCGACGCGGGCCAGTGCGTGGAAGGCGGGCAGCAGCCCGGCGTCTGCCAAAGCGATCTGCCCGCTGTCGGCGTGCAGGTCGAGCGTGCCGCCGGGATCTCGGGAATCCACGGCGGTGTCGGCGTCGTAGACGGTCGCGGCGAGGCCGTGCCCGTGCAGGACCTGGGCGGCGAGCAGTCCGCCCGGGCCGCCTCCGACGATGACGATGCGCGGTGTCTCTTTCATGGTCGTCCCCTCTCGTGCCGGTGTGGTCTGCACCCAGCATAAGTGGAACCATATAGAAAGTGCAACTGTACAACTTAGTGAGTCATTACACCTTACTGTGGACGCTTCGCCGCCAGTCCGGCGAGCACGATCCCGAGGGCGTATTCGAAGCTGTCCTCGACGGTGCTTCCGGCTGCCTGTCGTTCCCGCAGTCCCTGCGCCATCAGCGGAAACGGGATGCTCTCGATGGTCGCGTCCAGGTCGTCCGGCCAGGTCTGGTCCTCGACGGCGCGGCCGAGGACGAAGTGCACGTACACCCCGGCGCACCGGGTCGCGTCGGCGAGCGGGAACCCGGCGCGGTGCAGCACGCCCACCGCGAGTTCGGCGAATTCGCCCAGCGAGCGGGCGGTCCGGAGGTCTGCGCCGAGCGCGATGCGAGCGCCGTCGCGATGGCCGAGGAGGGCGGCGTGCAGGGCGGTGCCCGCTTGCTCCAGCCAGGACAGCCACGGGGTGTCCAGTGGCGGGAGGCCGTCCACGACTGGGGCGACGAGAGTGTCGGCGAGGTGGTCGAGCAGGGCCCGCTTGCTGCTGAAATGCCAGTACAGCGCGGGTGCCTTGACGCCGAGTTCGGCGGCGAGGCGGCGCACTGTCAGCTTGTCGAGGCCGTCGGCGTCGACGAGGGCGAGTGCGGTCCGGACCGCGGCGGGGATCTCGATCGGCAAGGCGGTTGCCTCCTTAACTAGTTCAGGGCAGTCTAGTCTTTAACAAGTTAAGGAGAGTCATGGACGCAGATGTGCTGGTCGTCGGAGCCGGTCCGGTCGGCCTGTTCCTCGCTGCCGAACTCCGGCTCGGCGGCATCCGGCCGCTGGTGGTGGAGCGGCTCGCGCAGCCCTCGGCGGAACGGAAGGCGCGCGGCATCGGCGTGCTCGCGACGGAGGCGCTGACCCGGCGCGGTCTCGGCCCGCGGCTGGCCGCGGCGCACGAGGAGGGGATGCGCGATTC
The DNA here is from genome assembly GCF_040610415.1 of Amycolatopsis sp. NPDC004079. Classification (NCBI taxonomy): domain Bacteria; kingdom Bacillati; phylum Actinomycetota; class Actinomycetes; order Pseudonocardiales; family Pseudonocardiaceae; genus Amycolatopsis; species Amycolatopsis sp. NPDC004079. The sequence goes on from NZ_JBEXMH010000075.1 coordinate 8,343, forward strand.
CGCCCGCGACCACGGCAGCTCGCTCGGCCACTTCGCGAACATCCACAAACTCCTCCCGGACGAAGACCGCCCGCGCACGCACATCTGGCAGCCGGAGCTGGAGCGGCTGCTGGCCGAACACGCGGTCGGCGTCCCGGTGCGCCGGGCGCACCGGGTGACGGCAATCGAGTCTGATGTAGACGGTGTGACGGCGATTGTCGAGACACCGCAGGGAGAACAGCGGATCACTGCGGCTTACCTAGTGGGTTGTGACGGCGGCCGGGGGAAGGTGCGGAGTCTCGCCGGGTTCGGGTTTCCTGGCACGCCGCCGTTGTTGCGGACGCTCGCGGGCCAGGTCCGGTTCGAGGGACCGGTGCCGCCCGCCGGACGCTACCCCGACGGGTCGTTCCTGCACGGCGGAAGCATGGCTGGCGTCACTGAACTCGCCCGCGACGGCGAACCCGACGGCCCGGTCGCTCCGGCGGAACTGGCGGCGGCGATCCGGCGGGTGACCGGCGAGGACGCCACCGTGACGGAGGTGCGCGATTCCCGCCGGTTCGCTGATCAAGCCCGCCAGGCCGACGACTACCGGCGCGGTCGAGTCCTGCTCGCGGGCGACGCCGCGCACGTCCACTCGCCGAGCGGCGGGCAAGGGCTCAATCTCGGCCTGCTGGACGCGGCGAACCTCGGCTGGAAGCTGGCTGCGGTCGTGCGCGGGGAAATGCCGGATGCGTTGCTGGACAGCTACTTCCGCGAACGCGGCCCGGTCGGCGCGGCGGTGTTGCGCAATACGCGCGCGCAGTCTGCGTTGCTCGCGCCGGGACCGCATGTCGACGCGCTACGGGAGATCGTCTCGGAGCTGATGGATCTTCCGCAGGCGAATCGGTACTTCTCGGACCTGCTGTCCGGAGTCGCGGAACGCTACGAATTCCCTTACCCCGCTGAGGAACCAGTCGGGCTGCACAGTCCAGAAAAGTCCCTTGTGGACGATGACGGCCGGGTCACGCGGCTGTCGGACCACACTCGCACGGGGCGGGGTGTGCTGATCCTCGATCCGGAAAACCGAGACCTCGCTGCGCTGGCAAAAAAGCGGGTCGAGGTGGTGCCGGTGACGAACACCGGATCGTTCCTGCTGCGTCCGGACGGGGTCATCGCCTGGGCTGGGGGAGAAGCCGAGCTGAAGGTCGCGCTGGATGCCTGGTTCGGCTAGGCGTTCGCGCGGCTCCGCCACAGCAGCCAGCCGAAGTACGGCGCCCCGATCAGCGCGGTCACCAGGCCCGCCGCGATCTGGGTCGGTGCGAGGACCGTGCGTCCCAACGTGTCCGCGACGCACACCAGCACCGCTCCCAGCGCGGCTGCCACCGGCAGCGAGCGCGAGTGGCGGGAACCCACCAAAGCGCGCGCGGCGTGCGGGGCGACGAGGCCCACGAAACCGAGAGCACCGACCGCACACGCAGCAGCTGCGGTGAGCACGGCGGCGAGTGCGGCGAACGCGAGGCGAGACCGGTCCAGCGGGACGCCGAGCACGCGCGGCACGTCCTCGTCGAGCGAGACCAGATCGAGCGTCCGCGCGCTGGACAGGGCGATCGGCAGGGCGATGACCAGGCACAACAGTACCGGCAGGACCTGGCCGAACTCGCGGCCGTAGGTCGATCCGGCGAGCCAGGTGAGCGCGAGGTGCGCGTTCCACGGCGAGGTCAGCACCACGACGAGCGTCGTGATCGCCTGCGCGCCCGCGCTGACGCCGATGCCGACCAGCACCAGCCGGTCCGACGACAGCCCGCGGCCGGTCGAACCGCGACCGGTGGCGAGCCAGTGCACGAGCGCGAACGTCGCGAACGCGGCGACGGTCGCCGCGCCCATCATCGGCCAGATTCCGATGCCGGGCACCAAGAGCACGACGCTGATCGCGCCGACACTCGCGCCGGGCGTCACGCCGAGCAGGCTCGGTTCGGCCAGCGGGTTGCGGCAGATCGCCTGCACCAGCGACCCCGCGACGGCCAGCGCCGCCCCGCCGAGCAGCGCGGCGAGCATCCGCGGCCAGCGCAGGTCGAGGGCGAACGACACCTCGGTGCCGGACACCCCGCGCAGCCAGTTCAGGACGTCGCCGAGCAGTACGATCCGGTCGCCCAGCAGGAGCGCGGCGATCACTGCGGCGACGAGCGCGACTGCGAGCACGACACCGGTCCCGGCGACCCAACGACGCGACCGGACGGTGCCGTGCGTGCCGCGTGCGGACGGTGTTCCGGAGGGCTGCCGTCGGGCCAGCCAGACCAGGACGGTGGCGCCGGCGAGGGTCGTCACGACGCCGGTCGGCACTGAAACCGCTTTGTCCGCCGGGACGATGGCGCGCAGCAGGACGTCGGCGGTCACGACGACCAGCGCCCCGGTCAGCCCGGCGAGCGGCAGCAACAGCGGATGTTTGCCGAGCCCGGGCACCCGGTTGGCCAGCAGCCGCGCGATGACCGGCGCGCACAGGCCGACGAACCCGATCGGCCCGGCGACGGTCACCGCCACCGCCGAAAGCAGCACCGCCACGACGACGGCGAAAGTGCGGGTACGGCGGACGTCGATGCCCAGCACGCGCGCGTGGTCGTCGCCGAGGCTGAGCACGTCGAGCCGGTGCGCGAGCAGGAGCGTGGCCACGATGCCGATCGCGATCACCGGCGCGGCAAGGGAAACCTGCCGCAGTCCGGATTGGACAGTCGTGCCGCTGCCCCAGCCGTACAAGCCCGCGGTCCGCTCCTGGAACAACATCAGCAGCACGGACGTGAGCGCGGTCAGCGCCAGCGCGATCGCGGACCCGGCGAGCACGAGCCGGGCCGCTCCGCCGCTGCTGCTGCGAGCGACGAGCAACACCAGCCCGGCCGCCGCGAGACCGCCGATGAAGGCGACGATTCCGTTGACGTAGAAGGGAAGCGAGATCCCGAACGCCGCGACGCCGACCACCGAGACGTACGCGCCGGCGTTGACCGCGAGCGTGTCCGGCGAGGTGAGCGGGTTCCGCGCCACCGACTGCAGCACGCAGCCCGCGAACCCGAGCGCCAGCCCCACGAGCAGCGCCGCGGCCAGCCGGGGGAGCCGGCTGGCCACGAGCACTGCCACCGCCTGGCTGCGCGCGTCGTCGTCCGTGCCGGGGAAAACGGCGCGCAGGAGTTCGCCGAGCCCGACGTGCGACGTGCCTTGCAGCAGGTGCACCGCGGACAGGACGAGCAGCGCGACAATTCCGCTGAGGAAGACGACGGACGCCGTGAGCCTCGGTTTCCGCGAGACGAGCGGCCGGGCGGGTGCGGGGGCTGGTGCGGTCATCGGATCAGCGCGTCAGAGCGCCGGTGAGCGCGTCCACGTAGGCGATCGCCGACTTCGGGCCGCCGAACATCCAGATGCCGTCCGGAATCCGGTGCAGCTTCCCGGCCTTGACGAACGGCAGCTGCTTCCACACCGCGTTGCCCGCGAGCTCCTGGGTGAAGACGTCGGATTCGGCGGCGTTGGCGGCGTAGACGAAGGACGTGGCCGGATCGGTGATCTTGGTCAGGCCTTCGACGTCGGTGGGGGCGAGGCCGTAGACCTTGTCGCCCTCGCCGGTCCACTGGTTCGCGACGCCGAGCTGGTCGGCGATGCTGCCCAGGAACGAGCCCTTCGTGTACATCCGGACGGTGACCGTGCCGGAGGTCGCGTAGCCGTCGGTCATGACGAACTTGGCGCCGGTCTTGCCCGCGTCGGCGAGCTTCTTCTTGCCCTCGGCGACCTTGGCGTCGAATTCGGCGAGCAGCCTGCGGCCCTGCTCCTGCGTTCCGGTCGCCTCGGACAGCGTGGTCACGGTCTTGCGCAGGTAGCCGATCGGGTCGGCCGAATCCGACCCGCGCAGCGTGAGCACCTTCGTCTGCTTCGACAGCTGTGCGATGACGTTCTCCGGCAGGTCCGTGGTGGTGACCACGAGATCAGGGTGCAGCGCCGCGATCGCGTCGAGGCTCGGCTCGCCACGGGTGCCGACGTCCGGAGTGGACGCGGCGAGCGGCATCACCTTGTCGTAGGTGTTGTAGCCCTTCACGTCCGCCGCGCCGATCGGCTTCACGCCCAGCGCCAGCAGGTTCTCGGTGAGGCCCCATTCCAGCGACACGATCTTGGCGGCGGGCGCGGGCAGGTCGAGCTTGCCGCGCTCGTCGGTCAGGTGGACCGGGCCGGACGGCTTCGCGGCGGCGGCCTGGTCCCCGGCGGCGGGGGCCTCGGTGGTGCCGCACGCGGCGAGCGCGAACGTGGCGAGCAGCGCCGCGGCGGTCTTCAGGAATGGCCTGCGGGCAGGTTTGGGCACACTGGACACGGGGGTTTTCCTTTGTACTCGGGGATGGGTCAAGCTGAGCGGACCGGCCGCGGCCGGGAGGTGTGCCGTCCGACCGGGCGCGTGCGGACGTGCCCCTCGTCGTCGACATGGACGTCGATGCGCAGGCCGTAGACATCGCTGAGCAGATCGGCGGTCAGCACGTCGGCCGGGCGGCCGGTCGCGCGGACGGAGCCGCGGCACAGCAGCACCACCTCGTCGGCGACGGCGGCGGCCTGGTCGAGGTCGTGCAGCACGACGCCGACCGCGACGCCGTGCTCGTCGGCGAGGTCGCGGACGAGGTCCAGCGTTTCGATCTGGTAGCGCAGGTCGAGGAAGGTGGTCGGCTCGTCGAGCAGGACGACGCCGGTGTCCTGGGCGAAGCAGGTCGCCAGCCAGACGCGCTGGAGCTCGCCGCCGGACAGCTCGTCCACCGGGCGCTCGGCCATCCCGTCGACGCCGGTGTGCCGCATGGCCCGCTCGACCAGCTCCGGTCCCTCGGGATCGCCGGAGCCGAAACGGCCGCGGTACGGGTGGCGGCCGTAGGACACGACGTCGCGCACGCGCACGCCGCCGGGCGTGGGGCGCGACTGGGTCAGCAGCGTGACGTGGCGGGCGAATTCCTTGGGGGACAAGGCGAGCGCGTCCTGTCCGGCCAGGGTGACGTCGCCCGCGGTCAGCGGGTGCAGCCGGGCGAGCGAACGGAGCAGCGTCGACTTGCCGGAGCCGTTGGGCCCGACCAGGACGGTGACCGCGCCCGCGCGCAGGACGATCTCGGCGTCCTGGACCACCGGCTTGGCGCCGTAGCCGAGCGCGAGCCCGGTGCCGGCGAGCGCCGGTGCTTCCGGCCAGGGTTGACTCATGAAGGTTAGCCTAACCTGATCGAGTGAAATTCCGAAAGCGGACACCGCGGCGGTGTCGGACGTCACGGGCGTTTTGTACCGGGCGGGCCCGCCAGGATGTGAAACGCCTTTGCCGCGTGCCGTTGCCGCTCTAGCTTCTGATCGGGTCAGAGGTTTTCGGATTTCCGGGTGACGAGGGGAGCCGGTGCGTGGCCACGGGCGAACTCGCGACGACGACGCTGCCGGTCGGGGCAGGCTGGCTCGGGTCCCGCATCGGCGAGCGCACGGCGCGGGGCGTGGCCGGGACGGTGTCCGGCCTGATCCGCGACGGGGAGGTGCCGCCCGGGACGCGGCTGCCCACGGTGCGGGCGCTGGCGGCGGAGCTTTCGGTCAGTCCCACGACGATCGCCGAGGCGTGGTCGCAGCTGCGGGCGGCCGGGTTGATCGGCACCGGCCGGCGGCGCGGAACGATAGTGCTGGAACCGCCGTCGAGCCCGCCGCCGGAGCGCGCGTTCTCCGGCTGGCAGACGGTCGATCTGGAACACGGACTGCCGGATCCGGGACTGCTGCCGCCGCTGGAGGACGCCGTCGCGGCGGGTGTCCACACGGAACGGTTCGGCGGTCCGGTCAAGAACTCGATCACGCCGCAATTGCGGGCCGCGGTGAAGCCGACGTGGCCGTTCGCCGCCGAATCGTGGACGGTCGCGGCCGGCGGGCAGGACGGGATGCTGCTGGCCTGCCAGGCGGTCGCGCGGCCGGGCGACGTGATCGCCCTCGAAGCGCCGACCGCGCCGTGGCTGCGCGAGTTGCTGCGCCGGTCGCGGATTCACGTGGTGCCGGTGCGCTGCGACGACAACGGACCGCTGCCGTCCTCGCTGGCGGCGGCGCTGGAACACCGGCCGGTCGCGTTCGTCTACCAGCCGCGCGCGCAGTCGCCGCTCGGACATTCGGTTCCGGCGGACCGGCTCGCGGAACTCGCCGCCGTACTGTCCGAAGAGGACCTCACGGTGATCGAGGACGACGATTTCGGGCCGCTGGCTTCGGCTCCGTCGTTGAGCCTCGGCACGCACTTGCCTGGCCGGGTGTTGCTGGTGCGGTCGTATTGCACGGCGTTCGGGCTTGAATTGCGCAGTTGCGTGATCGGCGGTTCGGCGGTGCTGGTGGAGCGGGTGCGGCAGCAGCGTGGTCCGGGGTCGGTGTGGTCGAGCCGGATTCTTCAGGACGCGCAGGCGTTTTTGCTGACTGACCCCGGCAGTGCGGAACTGCTGAACCGGGCCCGGCATCGCTACGCGCAGCGGCGGTCGGCGTTGACGGAAGCGTTGCGGGAGCACGGGATTTCGGTGCGGGCTCGGGACGGGTTGACGTTGTGGGTGCCGGTTCCGGAGGAATCGCGGACGTTGATGACCTTGGCGGCCAACGGGGTTTCCGCCGGGTCGGGTACTCGCGCGGGCAATCCGGGGACGCCGCATATCCGGATAGCGACGGGGCAGTTGCCGGACGATCCGGCGTTGGTGGCGGATCTGGCCCGGATGATCGCCCGGGCCGCGCGGCGGGCTTGATGTCTGTTTTGGACAATGCCGCGTGGGCTTCGCTTACTGGCCCGCATGCCGGTTTCGCGGAGCGGGTCGGACAGGCCGTGCGGTATCCGGTCGATGTTTCGGTGTTTCTGGCGGTGCCCGACGAGCCTTCCGACGGCGTGTGGGACGACGTCGCCGCGCTCGCCGGGCCGGGTGCCGTGGTGCCGGTTCTCCCGCAGGCGGGGCCGCCTCCGCCGGACTGGGAGCTGCTGGACAAGATGGCCGGGGTCCAGTTGGTGGACGCCGGGGTCGATGCCGTACCCGATCCGGAGACTGTTCGGCTGACTCTGGCTGACGTGCCGGAGATGCTGGATCTGGTCGCCCGTACGAAGCCTGGTCCGTTTTTGCCGCGCACTGTTCTGCTGGGGACATACCTCGGCATCCGGCACCGCGGCGCGCTGGTCGCGATGGCGGGGGAGCGGCTGCATCCGCCAGGGTGGACGGAGATCAGCGCGGTCTGCACGGACCCGGCGTATCGCGACCGCGGTCTCGCCGGGCGGTTGGTGCGCGCGGTGGCCGCGGGGATCCGCGAGCGGGGCGAGACGCCGTTCATGCACGCGGTGGCGACGAATGCGAACGCGATCCGGCGGTACGAGGGGATGGGGTTTCGGTTGCGCCGCACCAATGCGTTCGGCCGGGTGCGCATTCCGGAGGACTGGCGGGCGGCGGCTTGAATCAGCTCCCGGTTCGGTAGTGCTCTCCTTGCTGGGGCAGGGCAAGACAGAACGGGTGCCCGGCGGGATCGGTGTAGACGCGGAACAGGGGCGCGCTGTCCACTAGCCGCGCTCCCAGCGCCAGGACCCGGTGTTCGGCCTCGTCGAGGTCGGCCACCTCGACATCGAGGTGCATCTGCTGCGGATCGCGCGGGTCCGGCCAGGCCGGCGGGCGGTAATCGGAGACCTGCTGGAAGCCGATGCGCGGTTCGCCGCCGGACGCCGCGCCGATCGAGACCCAGGCTTCCTCGTCTTCGACCCGGTGCATGCCCAGCAAGGCCTCGTAGAACGCGGCCAGTTTCCGCGGTTCCGGGCAATCGACGACCAGGGCCAGCCAGTGTCCGATCATCTGCCCAGTCTGGCAGGCCTCCGGCGGGCCGGAGACCTGCCAGGCGGTCAGGAATCGCTCAACGGCAGGCCCGGCGGATTGACCTCCGCCTTCTTCACGGCTTCGTTCTCCAGCCCGTACGCGGCAAGCCATTTCGCGTACTGGCCGTGCTGAATCAGATAATCGATCGCCGCGGCGACCGGCTTCACGAGACCGTTGTCCTTCTTGGTCGTAGCCGCGATCAGCCCCTGCAGCGTGGCCCCGGCACCGGAGTACTTGCCCGCGCTGCGGGTCGGGTTCGGGGTCTTCGCGGTCTGCGTCGCGTGGTAGGCGATGCCCGGGTTCGGCGCGAAGTACGCGTCGATCCGCCCGGACGCCAGCGCCAGGTAAGTGCTGTTCTTGTCCGCGAAATTGCGCACGTCGAGTTTCTTGCCCTCGGAGATCAGCTTTCGCTGCCATTCCTTAAGGATTTTCTCTTGGTTGGTCCCGCTGTCGACGGCGACGGTCTTTCCTGCCAGCACTTCGTAATTGCCGTCGAAGTTCCACGTGTTCGCGCGGTTCGTCTCGAAGCCGAGGTTGTCCTCGCGGTAGGCGGCGAAGTCGAAACCCTGCTGTTTCCGCTGTTCGGTCACCGTGATGTTCGAGAAACCGGCGTCGAACTGGCCGCTTTGCAGGCGTACGAACAGGTTCTGCCAGGAAGCGTTCTGGACGTCCGGCTCCAGCCCGAGCACCGCGGCGACGAGACGGCCGAGGTCGGGTTCGGCTCCGGTGAGGGTGCGCTGGTCGGTGCCGACATAGGCCAGCGGCGGGAAGCCCGACGGCAGCGCGCCGATGCCGATCGTCAGCTTGCCCTTGTCGAGAAACTTCTTCGGCAGTTGCGCGCGGATCTCGGCGACGACGGGCACGGTCAGCGAAACCGGGTGCGCGTCCGCGGTGTTCGCGGCGACGGAAACGGTCTGCGAACCGTTCGCGCTGGTCGACGCCTGGGTGCTGCCGCCGCACGCGCCGGCGAGCAGCGCGACCGCGGCGAGGACGGGCAGGATCGTGCGGGTTTTCATGCGTTCTCCGGGATTTCGAGGCGGGCGACCTTCCCGAGGAAGGCTCGGGTCCGGTCGTGGCGGGGACGGTCGAGGACGGCTGACGGCGGCCCTTCTTCGACGACACGGCCTTCGTCGAGGAATACGACATGGTCGGCGATCTCGCGGGCGAAGCCGATTTCGTGTGTCACCACGATCATCGTGGTGCCGGACCGGGCCAGTTCGCGGATCACGGCCAGCACTTCGCCGACCAGCTCCGGATCGAGCGCGGACGTCGGTTCGTCGAGCAGGATCAGCCGCGGTTCGAGCGCGAGCGCCCTCGCGATGGCGACCCGTTGCTGCTGCCCGCCGGACAGTTGCCGCGGGTACGACCTTTCCTTGTCCTCGAGACCTACGCGGACGAGCAATTCCTTCGCCCGGGTTTCCGCCTCGGCGCGGGCCAGTCGTTGCGTGACGATCGGGGCTTCCACGATGTTGTCGAGGATGGTGAGATGCGGGAAGAGGTTGAAATTCTGGAACACAAAACCGATCCGCGACCGTTGCCGCAGAATCGCGCGCTCGCTCAGTTCCTTGAACCGGTCGCCGTGCACGCGGACGCCGACGAGTTCGTCGTCGATGCTGACGTAGCCGCTGTCAAGGCGTTCCAGATGGTTGATCGTCCGCAACAAAGTCGATTTCCCCGACCCGGACGGCCCCAGTACCACGGTCACTTGCCCGCCGGGCGCGGTGAGGTCGATTCCGTCGAGCACCCGGGTCCCGTCGTACGTCTTGACCGCGCTGCGAACGCGGACTTCGGCGCTCATCGAGCCACCCCCAGCGAGCGCAACCGGGCGCGGAACCGCTGGAACGGCGTCGGCGGAACGGTACGCAGTGCGCCGCGGGAAAAGAAGCGCTCGACGTAATACTGGATCACTGACAGGACGCTGGTGAGAATGATGTACCAGACCGTGCCGACGAGCAGCAGCGGAATGATCTGTCCGCTGTTGGTGCTGGCCTGGGTTTCGACCACGCCGAACAGTTCCAGCAGCGACGTGATGTAGACGACCGAAGTGCCTTTGAGCAGGCCGATCAACTGGTTCGCGTAGGCGGGCACGATCGCGCGGGTGGCCTGCGGCAGGATGATTCGCCGGTATTGCCGGGATCGCGGAAGCCCGAGCGCGGCCGCCGCTTCGAGCTGTCCTTGATCCACTGAAAGCACGCCAGCACGAACGATTTCCGCGGCGTAGGCGGCTTCGTTCAAGCTCAGGCCGAGCACTGCGACGACGAAGAAACTCAACACGTCGGTGGCGCTGAAGCTGAAGAACGACGGCCCGAACGGGATTCCGAGGCTGAGCGTGCTGTACAGCGCGGTCACGTTGGCGAGGAACAGCAGCAGCACGATCAGCGGAATCGAGCGGAAGATCCACACATACGCGCACGAAACCGCTTGGAGCAGCGGGTTTTTCGACAGCCGCAGCAACGCGAGCACGATCCCGCCGACGAGCCCGAACACCGCGGCGAGGCCGGTCAATTCGAGGGTGAGCAGCAGCCCGTCGAGGATTACCGGACGGAAGAACCAATAGCCGAAGACGTCCCACTGGAACACCGGATTGGTGATCAGCGCGTGCGCCAATTGGGCTAGCAACACGAGCACGACCGCGGCAGCGACCCAGCGCCCAGGACGGCGCAACGGGGCGACTTTCTTCGCGGCAAGCTCGCGCAACCGCGCTTCACCGGGCGGTTCGGGACCTGCGGACGGCGCCGGCACGGCGCGCAGCGTCGGAGGAGAACTCACAGTGGCTCCTGGGGATCGCGGAGAGGGCGATCGCCACTGTGACCCGCGGGGTTCCCGGCTGTCGAGCGTCCTCTTGGGACTCCCACATGGTGAGCGCGGTGGTACGGAAGGAGGTTTTGTACCGGCTTTGTTACCGACTGTCTATTGTGGACTATTGGTGACTGCATGGTGGCGCGCGCCGGGGCAGCGTAGACGGACCCGCGAGTGGAGGCAGTGTGGTCGCGGATCTGGTCGGAGTTGCTGACGGGCCGTACATAGCGGTCGTGCTCGATGGTCGCTGTCGTCGGCCGGGGCGGCCTGTCCGTCCATCGGTCGCGGAGTGCGTGAGTCATGCGGACTGGCGCAGATCGCCGACGAGCAGGCGGGCTGCTGCCTTGGTGACCCTCGGGTCGCCCGATCGCAGGAACGCCACAGCCGCCTGTGGGCTGAGGGGTCGACGCTGCGCGGCCATCACTGCCTCGAATGGATGAATCAAGGCGAAAATATGGAAGGAATTGCAGGCAAAAGCGTCTGACATGCAGTTTCTCTGGTTCAGGATTTGCACGTTTTTGCATCGAAGATGCAAAATTGCCAAGGGTATTGACGGCCGGAATTTTGCCCGGCAGTCTCTGCCGTGCCCCAGATCCTGGATCGCCGCACGGGAGCGTGACGCCTGATGTCGCTTAGTCAATTAGAAGTTCTGCATCGCCGCTTCCAGGAATTCGTCGAGGCCGACGCGTTGCCCTCGCTGGATGCCTGGGAGCTCGGCGTCGAGACCGAACAACAGTGGCTGCGCGGCGGACAAGTGCGGGATCTCCTCGCGGGCCGCTCTGCTGATCAGTCGGTCCGGGACGCGGTCTGGGGTGAACTTGTCCGGCGTGTCCAGCAGAACGGGGAACCGTGGAAGACCTACGCGATCGGACTGATGCTGCCGGCGTTGCGCCGGGTGACGTGGCGAATCCTGAACAAACGAGGTGGTGACCGGTCGGAGGTGGAGTCGGCAGCTGTTGTCGGGCTTGTCGAGGCCCTCGGCGCGGCAGACCCGAACCGCAGAAAGTTGGCGTGGAACCTGCAGGACGCCGCATACCAGCGTGCGCTCGGCGCCGACGGCGGTCGGGCTCCTGCGCCGCGACCGGAATTCTCGGGTGCGGACCTGCTGCGCCAGGTGCCGGTCGTGGCACCGGAGGGGCATGTGGATCTTGTCCTGGCGCGGGCCGTCCGCGCGGGTGCGGTGACCGGCATCGAGGCCGACATCTTCGTCGCGGCCAAGTTCGAGGACGTGGACTTGGAGGTGGTGGCCGAACGACTGCGGCTGCCCTACCTCGAATGCGCTTTCCGTCTTCAGCGGGCAGAGAAGGAATTGCGATCGTTCATCCTTTCAGGTGAGTAGCTGGAACTTTCTGTGTAATTTCCCGGCAACAGATCAAACGATGTTTCCCCGTCCTGAGGGTTCCGCTTCTCCGCTGGTGCCGCGGCGTTGACGGCTCACGGGCGAATGCACTATCCATTTCGTCGAGGAGGTCGTGTTGTCTCACGCGGAATCGTGGTCGATGTCCGAATGTTCTGAGATTGAGCTTTTGCAGGTCGATGACGGCGCTCGATGGCTTGAAACGGAACCTCGGGGTTTCACAGTAGGAGCAGTGCGGCTCGGCGGATGGCAGGTGCATCCGGTCGCTACGGGCCCGGAACGGACGATCGGCCGCGACTGCTACTTGGTCCGGATCAACTACGAGGTCGCGGTCGACCGCAACCTCGCCCCGATCCAGTGGCTGGAGACAGCGTTCGCCTTTGCCGCTGAGGAAGATGCGGGCGGCGCTACAGTGCTCGATGCTGTTCCGCACGCGGTCGCGGAACAGCAGGACCCGGCCTCGTACGTGATCAACCGCTATCTCAATCTCGCGCCTGTGTCAGGGATCGTCGGCGATGTGCACCTGCCCGCGATGGCGTCGAAGGTCGACGTGTTCGGGATCGGCGGGCCGGCGGTGCGCTGGCGGCATGCCACGACGGGAGGTGTTCGCCCGGGTTCTCACGTCGCGTTCGTGGTTCTGGCTGTTCCTCGCGGCAGCCGGAGACTGCACGTGGAGGCCGGCTCGCGGTTCGACGCTCCGCTGGCGGACGGCGAGGACTACCGCCCGGTCGCACGTGCTGTGCGGTTCGACCTCTTGCTCGGTTGCGAGCAGGAGCAGCTCGCGGCGAGGGAAGCAGGTCTCCTGCCTCCCTCGCCTCCAGGCGCAGGCCAGCGTCCAGCGCGGACGTCCAGCGTTCCCCGTCTCTTCATCTGCTATGCCCACGACAATCCGGAACATGTCGCGTGCACCCTTGATCTCGCACGGTTCCTGGTTAGCTTGCGTCTCGACGTGCACATCGACTTCTGGGATGTCGGCGAACGCAAGGACTGGTCCCTGTGGGCCCAGCGCGAGATCAGGGAAGCGGATTTCGTTCTCGTGGTCGCCTCGCCGATGTGCAAGGCCGTCGGGGACGGAACCGTCGAGGGGCCCCGTCATCGCGGCATGCAGTCCGAACTCGCCTTGTTGCGCGACGCTCTTCACCGCGACCGGTCGACGTGGGTGCCGAAAGTGCTGCCGGTCGTCCTGCCCGGCGGCTCAGCTGAGGATATCCCTGCTTTCCTGCAACCGGGTACCGCTGATCGCTATGTCCTGGACGCGTTCACGTTCCACTCGGTCCGCGAACTGCTGGGAGCGATGGGCTATCGACCGGCTTCCCGCGGAGCAGGCTCGTGAGCGGGAGGGACGGCTTCCACGGTCTTTTCGTCGGGGTCGACGGCTTCGCCACGTCGGAGATCCGCCCTCTGCGCTTCGCGAAGGCTGATGCGCGGACACTTGAGGCGTTGTTCAGGGACAACCTCGGCTCCGATACTCGTGAGCTCTGCGACGCGGCGGCGACCCGGGCAGCGTTCGTGTCGGAGCTGGAACAGCTTGCGGCCCGCAGCCAGCCGAGCGATGTCGTCGTGATCAGTTACTCCGGTCATGGCAGCCCGACGCACGAGTTGGCGACCTACGACACAGACCCGGCTGATCTCGCAGGCACCGGGCTGTCGCTCGACGAGCTGGTGAAGTTGACGGAGCAGATCCCGGCCCGGGTCATGCTGGTCGTGCTCGACTGCTGTTTCTCCGGTGCGGCGGCGGCAAAGGTGATTCCCTCGTCGCAGACGCCGCGGGGAGGAACGGGTATGCCTCGCTCTGTCGAGGCGGTTCTGGCCGAGGTATCCGGGGCGGGCAGGGTGTACATCACGGCTGCCGGAGCCGATCAGGAAGCTCGGGAAGATTCACAGCACGGCCACGGTGTTCTCACTTACTTCGTGCTTCAGGCGTTGATGGGTGCCGAGGAAGTCGTCGAAAGAGGCCGAGTTTCGCTCCTGCGGATGTTCTCGTTCGTGCAAGACAGAGTCGTTGCGGCGGCGTCCTCGTCGCGACGTTCGCCGCAGACGCCCACATTGCGAGGAAAGATCGACGGGAGAACATCGCTGCCGGTGTTGCGGCCGCGGGCGCACTACCGGGCACTCGACGGCCGGCTCCGCCCGCCGAATGCCACTGCGGACCTGGCCAGCCTGCGCGCCCACGGCATCGACGACGATGCTGTGCTGGCCGGCTTGACCCGCGAGATCGGCTCCCTCAACGAGTTGCAGTTAGCGGCTGTCAACAAGTTCGGGCTGCTGGTTCGCGAGAACCTCGTCATCTGCGCGCCGACCGCGGCCGGGAAAACCATGGTGGGCATTCTTGCCGCCGACGGCGCGGTGCACCGCGGACGCCGCGCAGTCTTCCTGTTGCCGACCCGTTCATTGGTCGACGAGCTTTACACGCGGTTGACCCGCGTGCACGAGGCTGCCGGGATCCGGACGCTTCGGTTGACGGGCGAGACGAACGATCACGTGCCGGCTTTCCTCCGCGGCGATTACGGACTGGCAGTGCTCACCTATGAGAAGTACCTCGGTCTCGTGTTCCGGCAGCCTTCGATCGTCGAGCAGGCCGGAGTTCTTGTGGTGGACGAGATCCAGTCGATCTCCGATGCTGGGAGGGGGTGGGCGCTGGAGCTTCTTTTGACCGCCGTCCTGTCCAGCAAAGCGCGCCGGGACATCCAGATCGTGGGTCTTTCCGCGGTTCTGGGCGGGCTCGGCCATGTCGACACGTGGCTTGGCGCGGAGTCTCTGGTGGACACGGCGAGGCCGGTTCCTCTTGAAGAAGGAGTCCTGGACCGAAGCGGCTCATTGCGTTCGCTTGGCGAGGACGGAGCGGAGACGACTGTTCAGTTCGTCTCGGCGACCGAGAAAACCCAGCTCCACGCCGTCGTCCGGAGACTGGTCGAGTCGGGCGAGCAGGTGCTCGTGTTCCGGAATACGCGTGCGGCGGCTGAAGGCAGCGCGCTCGAGTTCGCGGAGACGCTTGGCCTCCCGGAAGCGGGCCGCGCGCTTTCCGGGTTCGCGCCCGACGACGGGGGAATCACGGCGGCGCGGTTGCGACGATGTCTTTCCGGCGGGACCGCATTCCATACCTCGGACCTGACCGCCGCCGAAGGCGCCCTGGTGGCGGAGCACTTCCTGGCCGGTGCCGAGGTGCGGGTGCTGGTCGCGACGACCACTCTGGCTCAAGGCGTCAACCTTCCCGCCGATACCGTCGTGCTGAGTGAGCTCGAGCACTACGGCCCCGGCGGACTGCGCCCGTATTCGGTGGCGGACTACAAGAACATGGCTGGCAGGGCCGGGCGTACCGGGTTCGCTGAGCGGGGGCGCTCGATCATCTTGGCCGGCGGTGCGCTGGATGCGCGATCGAAATGGGATCGCTATGTGCGTGCGGTTCCGGAGGTCCTCCGTTCTTCCCTGCTCAGCGAGTACAGCGAACCCAGGAGTATCGTGCTGATGGCGTGCGCTATCGCCGGAGCAGGGCCGAAAAGCGTGCATGCAGGGCAGGTGGCCTCCTTTTTGGCTTCGACTTTCGCTGCGCATCAGAGCCGAATGGACGACTGGCCGGATCCGTATCCGCCTGAAGAGGTCGAGGCCACCTTGTCAGGGTTGGTCGAGCGCGGATTGCTTCGGCGAGAAGCCGCCGGGTACGCGCCGACGCAGTTGGGCGAGATCGCGGTGCGCAGTGCGTTGTCGATGGATTCGGTGTTGCGGGTGGCCGAGGCATTCGCCGAACTCGCGCCGGAACAAGTGAACCGCATGACGGTCATTGCTGTCGCACAGCTCGCGACGGAACTCGAACAGATCAGCATTCCGGTCAGCTTTTGCCAACGCTTGCCTGAGCGCGAGAATTTCGACCAGGTAATGCGGGCACAGCGCCTTGCGGATCCGGTGTTTCGCAGGCTCCGGTCGGGACCGAGCCAGGACAAGGCGACAGGTCGCGTGAAGCGGGCGTTCGCAGTAGTGGCCTGGAGCCGCGGGATGCCTCTCATGGACATCGAAGAGCAGCTCACGCGGTATCTGTCTCCAGACTACCGTGCTCGAGCCATCATCCCGGTCCGGCGAGCTGCGAAACGGACGGCGGATGTCATGGACTCGATCTTCGACATCGCGCGGTTTGTCCACCCGTCGGCCGAGTTCGGTTCGTTGGCGACATCGCTGCCTCAGCAGCTCGCGCTGGGAGTGCGCGGCGGGCTTGTGCCGGTCGCACTCGCGGCCAAGGGAACTTTGGGCCGGGAAACCTTCTGCGCGCTGGTCCGCGCGGGCATCACTAGCCGAGACGAGCTGCTCACCAGCGAGGACGCCGTGCTGCTGAGTTGCGTTGGCGGGGACCAGCGACGACTGGCAGTGCTGCGTCGCACCGCTGCGGCCGTCGAGAGCGAGGCAGCGACCCCGAGCCTGGCGCTTGAGGAACCTTCCGATTGAACGGGTCCGAGGAAACCCCGACGATTCTAGGAGCACACATGCATGCATTCGGCACTGACCTCAGACGCCGCCGCACCGAGAAGGGCTTGTGCCTGGAAGTGGTTGCGGAGGCACTGGGCTACTGCGCCTCGACGCTGAGCCGCGTCGAGAGGGGGCAGATGCGCCCCCAACACAAGTTCGTGCTCGAAGCGGACAAGTACTTCCAAGCGAACGGGGCGTTGCTCGGATTGGCCCAGACCGACGCGGGATGCTCCCGGCCCGCAGGAGTTCCCTGCGGGCTTCCCGACAAGCCGCGGCATTTCGTCGGCCGGTATCGCGAACTCGCCGACGCAGTCTCGACCCTGCTCGAACCCCGACCGGAGATAGTGGTTGTGGGAGGGATCGCCGGTGCGGGAAAGACGGCGTTGGCCGTCGTGGTGGGGATGACTGTCATGCATACCTACCCGGACGGTTGCCTCATGCTCGATTTCCAGGGATACACGATGGGCAGCCCGGGGCTTACCGAAGCGGAAGGCCTTGAACGCGTGCTCCGCGTGGTCGCCCCGGACACTGACATTCCGCCGGATCGGGACAGCCGGATCACTTTGCTGCGCACCGTGCTGACTGGCCGCCGGATGCTGTTCGTCTTCGACAACGTGCGGTCGGCGAGCCAGATCCGTTCCCTGCTTCCCGCCGAGCCCAAGTGCGGAGTGGTGGTCACCAGCCGCACCCGATTGAACGCGCTCGACGAGGCGCGGCACATCGATCTCGGCGTGTTGCAGGAAGACGAAGCCGCGGACTTGTTCCAGTTGGTCTCCGGTCACGAAGCGGTGCCGGATCCGGAGGTCCAGGACATTGTTACCTCGTGCGGTTGTCTTCCTCTCGCAGTCCGCATCGTGGCCGCTCGTTTTCGTGCCGGCGGAGTCACCTCGGAAGAACTCCGTGCGCAGCTGTCGTCGGAGACGAGTCGCTTTGCTGCTCTCGAAGACGAAGAGCGGAGCGTCGCCGGTGCCCTGTCGCTGTCGTGTGCGCGGCTGCGGCCCGAGGAGCAGCGTCTCCTTGCGCAATTGGCGGTGCATCCCGGTGGGAGGGCCGACGTAGCGTTCGTTTCTGCCATGGCCGGCCTCGACCGGTTGAAGACGGTTTGCCTGCTGGACCGTCTCCACCAGGCCTACCTCGTCGAACGCCGATCAGGCGGCGATGTCGAACTGCATGACCTGGTGCGGGCGCTCGTTTCCGGACACAAGTTGTTCAGATTGGACGAGACTGACCGCGGCGCCGCGCTTGGTCGGCTGCTGGACTACGCCGTGCCGATGACTGGTGCGGCAGACGCGCTCATCGAGCCAGGGCGGTTCCAGTCCGACGTACCAAGATGCGACGGAACCGAGTTCACCGACAGCGGGCAGGCATTGACGTGGCTGCGCAAGCGGTGGCCCGCTCTTGCGTCGCTGTGCGAGCTGGCTGACGAGATCGGTCGGCCCCGCGATTGCTGGCGTCTTGCTCATCTGTTGCGTGCCTTCTTCAGCCGGGAAAAATTGCTGGAACCGTGGATCCGGACTCACCAGCGCGCGCTTGCCGCGGCGGAACGGGAAGACGAGAACCGTGTCGTGGCGATGATCGAGAACAATCTTGGAATGGCATATCAGGAACGTGGAGACCTGCCCGAGGCGGCGCGGAGCCATGGACGTGCCGCGCAGCTCTTTGCCGCTCTCGGTGGCGAACACGGAGAGACAGACTCGCGCGCGAGTCTTGCTTGGGTTCAGCTGTACCGGGGAAAGCCGGCCGAAGCACTGGCTGGTCTCAGCAAAGCCGTTGAGGTCTACCGCAGGACCGGACGCTCACGCAACGAGGTCATCACCTTGCGCGGAATGGCGCTGGCGGCGACTTCGTTGAACCGGGCCTTCGAAGCTTTGGAGTACGCACGGCAAGCGCATGAACTGGCGAGTTCACCGCGCGAAGTGTTGTTGGCGGTGAATTGCCTGGGCTGGGTTTGCTACCGCGCCGCCATCCACGGCGACGCCCGCACCTGGTACGACAAGGCGGCAGAACTTGCCCGGGAAGAGAATGAACTTGCAGAGCTTGCCCGGTCGCTGGTGGGCTTGGGCAATATCGCGGCGGAACAAGGCGAGCTGGGCGTGGCGGGCGAGCGATGGGCAGCTGCTGACCAGCTGCTGGTGCAGCTCAACCCGGTCATTGTCGGCGAGTTGGCCGCTCGCCGACGACTGTGCTCATGAAGTGGCGGTATTCGGCCTTGTTCAAGTGCAGACGGCGTCTATCGGAGCAGATGCCGTTCCAGGAACGGGTTCCGGAACTTCCCGGCCGGGTCCAGTTCGGCGGCCAGCTTCCGGAACTGCCGCACCCCGTGGTGGTCCAGATCCAAAGCCGCGCCGTGGAAAAGCTTCCCCCAATGGGCCCGAACACCGAACGGAGCGAGCTTCTCCTCGATCAACGGCAGCACCGCCTCGACCTCCGGCTGACGCTGCTGCCAGGTGAAATGCATCGCCACCCGGTCGCCGCCATACGCCGGGCTCAGCCAGAGTTCGTCACCGGCGACGGTGCGGATCTCCGACACCACCAGCAGCGGCGCGATGAGGTCGCCGATGCTGCGCAACGCCTCGAACGCGGCGGCCGCGTGGACGCGCGGCACGAAGTACTCGCTCTGCAATTCCGCCCCGACGCTTGGCGCGAACTCCAACCGGAAATGCGGCAGCCGGTCGTACCACGGTCCGGGAACGCCGCCTTGCACCGTGGTGTTTTCCGCCGAAATGCCCGCTGCGTGGGCGGGGTGGCGCGGGCCGTCGGCGGGAAGCGCGCCGAACAGGGAATCGGGGATCTCGGCCGGGACGCGGTTCTTCACCAGGACTTGGTCGACGACGTCGCGCGCCCAGTTCGTGAACAGGCTGACGCTGTAGCCCGCGGCCTGGATCTCGTCGAAGTGCTCCAGCGCGGCGGACCACGGGAGTGCGTCGAAAACGTCTTGGCGCACCGAGAAAGTCGGCTCTAGATCGAGGGCGAGCCGGGTGAGGACGCCGAGCGCGCCGACGTTCACCACGACACCGGGGAACTCGGCGTCGGCGCGGGAGAAGGTGCGCAGAGAGCCGTCGGCGGTGAGGAGTTCGACGGCGGACACCGCTGAGGCCAGGCCGGGCAGTCGCTGTCCGGAGCCGTGAGTGCCGGTCGCGACGCTGCCCGCGACGGTGATGTGGGGGAGTGACGCCAGGTTGGCCAGCGCGTACCCGGCCTCGTGCACCTGCGCGACGACGTCGCCGTAGCGGGTCGCGCCGCCGACGGTGAGCGTCTCGGCGGTGATTTCCGGCGTGATGGGGACGGCGGAGAGATCGAGTTGGACGCCGTCCGGGCTGTCGGCGACCGTGTTGAAGCTGTGCCGGCTGCCGAGCGCCTTGACCCGGGTTGCGCTCGCGACGAGTTCCCGCGCCTCGGAAAGGGTGCCCGGGGCGAGGATCTCGCGGGCGCGATAGGTGAGATTGCCAGCCCAGTTTTCGATCACGAACGCCGAGCCTAACCGGCCCCGGCGCGGCAGACTGGGGACAGGCTGAGACGAGGAGACCCGACATGCATTCCGCTGGACTCGTGCTGCACCCGCGCCGCGACTCGAAAGCCGCGGTCGACGCGGTGCTGGGCTGGGCCGCCGTCCGCGGGATCGAGATCCTCGGCATCGTGGACGAGATCGCGCGGGTCGACTGTTCCGCGACCGGAGTCCAGCCCGCTGAACTGGGCAAACGGTCGGATCTGGTGGTCAGCCTCGGCGGCGACGGCACCATGCTGCGCGCGATGCGGCTCGCCGACGGGCAGCACGCGCCGGTGCTCGGCGTCAACCTCGGGAAGCTCGGTTTCCTCGCCGAGGTCGACGTCCCGGACCTGCCGCTCGCGCTGTCCGCGATCGACCGGGAGGAGTTCACCGTCGAGCCCCGGATAGCGGTTGACGCGCGGTTCGGCGGCCGGATCGAGACCGCGTTCAACGACGTCGCGGTGGTGCGCGTGCCCGGGGACGGGAGTGCCGTGGTCGCGGTGCTGGTGAACGGCGAACAGTTCGTGAGCTACGCGGCCGACGCGGTCGTGGTCGCGACGCCGACCGGGTCCACCGCATACAGCTTCTCCGCCGGCGGGCCGATCACGAGCCCGGCGGTGGAAGCGCTGCTGGTCACGCCCGCCGCGCCGCATTCGGCGTACAGCCGCGGCGTCGTGTTGTCCGTGCACGACACCGTGACCCTGGAGGTGCTGCCGTCGAGCGGGCGGCTCGCGGTGGAGGTCGACGGCCAGGTGGCGGGGTATGTCGGGCCCGGCGAAACGATCGACCTGCACGCCCGGCCGAACGCGGCCCGCGTCGTCCGGCTCGGCATGACGACCTTCTACCAGCGCGCCCGGCGCAAGCTGCGGCTCTCTGATTCGGCGGAGATTCCGCTGTCCTGAGCAGGTCGTGCGGTCGGCCAGTAATCGCGTCCTGACCTGCAGTAATACCGGGTGAACTGTGCCCGCTGTCACTTGTCGGTGACATTGCCGTGTCCTGTTCGTAATGTCGGGGCGGCTTTGCGGATCCGAACGAGGAGATGGTGGTGCGAGGTGTCCGGTAGACATCGGGACGGATCGAAGTCGTGGCGGCTGCCGACCGCGGCGGGCGTGCTGGCCGTCGGTGCGCTGGCGGTGCCGGTGTGGCTGACCGCCGGTGCGGTCGAACCGCAGCAATTCCCGGCCGCCGCCGCGGAAATGCACGCGTTCAGCGCGCCACGGGCGTCGAGCACCGCTCCGTCCACCACTTCGACGCCGCCCACGACGTCTTCCAGCGCTGCCCCGACGACGTCTTCCTCTTCGCCGACTAGCAAAACGACGTCGCGCACTCCGGAAACCCCGGCGGCGAAAGCGTGTTCGTCCACTTTGGCCGGTACCCAGCCCGCGGTGGCGCAGGTCGGCAATTATCTCAAAGAGAAGTTCTCGGTGGATACGGTCGGCGGCCGGGCCGGACGGTCGGGCGCGAGCGACCATCCGGCCGGTCTCGCGCTGGACTTCATGGTCGACACGAAGACCGGAAACGCTTTGGCCGCTTATGTTCTCGAGCACCAGAGCGAGTTCGGCGCGAAGTACGTGATCTGGCAGCAGCGCTACAACGACGGCGGCGGCTGGTCGGCGATGGAGGACCGCGGCGGCGAGACCGCGAACCACTTCGACCACGTCCACGTTTCGTTCGAGCGCGGCGCGAAGGTTTCGGTCACCTGCTGACACCCGACTTTCGGAGGTGGGCCGGAATCACCGCGGAGAGCACACTGTGCGCTGCCGATTGGTCACCGTCCGCACGGGGTGACCATCCTTCGCTGCGTGAGGAGCTCCGATGGCGGGCAAGTTCTCGATCTGGCTCACTCTCAGCGTCGTCGGGGTGCTGGTCGCACTCGGCGGCACCACGACCGCCGCAGCCGCCGCCGCGCCGGACGATCCGGTTTCGTGGCGCGTACCCGCTACCCCCGCTGAGGCGGCTTCTCTGGCGCACGCCGGGTTCGACGTCGCGGGGACCAGCCCGGGCGTGGCCTACGTAATCGGGAACCAGGCGGTCGCCGGGCAGCTGCGGGACCGGGGTTATGCGCCGGAATTCTTCGACACTGTCTACAAAGGAGTAACGACGCGCGCCGCGGGCGACACGTTCTACGGCGGCTATCGCACGGTCCCGGCGCAAGAAGCGCACCTCGCGAAAGTCGCGGCGGCGCATCCGGATCTGGCGACCGAGTACACGCTCGGCCAGTCGTGGCTGAAGACCCAGGGCAACAGCGGCCACGACATCAACGCGATCTGCCTGACCAAGAAACAGGACGGCGACTGCACGCTGTCCACGAAATCGCCGAAGCCGAAATTCGTTCTGATGGCACAGATCCACGCCAGGGAGATCTCGACCGGCGAAGTCGCCTGGCGCTGGATCGACTACCTCGCCGACGGGTACGGCAGCGATGCCACCGCGACGTCCATTTTGGACACCACCGAGGTGTGGGTGGTGCCGATCTCGAACCCGGACGGCGTCGACATCGTCGCCTCCGGCGGGAATTCGCCGAAATTGCAGCGCAAGAACGCGGATACCGCCAACGGCGATTGCGGCGGGACGAACAACGGCATCGACCTGAACCGCAACTCGACCTTCCGCTGGGGCGCGGACTCGAACTCGCCGTGCGCGGAGACCTACCAGGGACCCGAGGCCGGGTCGGAACCCGAAGTCCAGGCGCTGGAAAAGCTGTTCCGCTCGATCTACCCCGAACAGCGCGGCAGCGGCGACAACGACCCGGCCCCGGACACCGCTCGCGGCACGATGATCACGTTGCACAGCTACGGGAACGACATCATCGTCCCGTGGGGCTTCACCTCCGACCCCGCGCCGAACGACGCCGCACTGCGCAAGCTCGGCGCGAAGTTCAGCGATTCGAACGGGTATCTGGTGGGGACCAACACGGAAACCGTGGGCTATTCGACCAGCGGCACGACGGACGACTTCACCTACGGCGCGCTGGGGGTCGCGAGCTTCACGTTCGAGATGGGCGGGCAGAGCGGCAGTTGCGGCGGGTTCCTGCCGCGGTATTCGTGCGTGGACAGCACGTTCTGGCCGAAGAACAAGGGTGCACTGATCACGGCGGCCCAGTCGGCGGCGGCTCCGTATCAGCAGTGATCCGTGTCTGAGATGCTGGACGGCAACCCCTTCGGAGCCAGGTGACGTGCTTTGCGGGGGCTGCCGGCAGTGGCGGGACGACGTGCGCTCAGCAATCGGTCGCAGCCTGCTGGGTACTTCAGGCCGCCTGCGGAGACCTGCTCGGGCCAGCTGAACGCGGTGACAGACAGGGTCGACTCGGCTGCGAGGCGGGGCAACGCGAGGTGCCTCGCCCATTTACTCGCCTGGGTTTCCGGACAATCTGCGTCGTGCGGACAGTCCGGCTTGGGCATCGGTGCCCACCGCCGAGCGACCAGCCTGTTCGCTGGGCGAGGTGCCCCTTCGTCGCACCTTTAAGATCCTCAGGCTATTGAGTGGGCAGGACATGGTGAAGCGAGCGAAGATCTGCGCTTCCTTGTCCCGGCAAGGGGCCCGTCGTCACCGGGCGAACTGTCGACGGACAGCGGCGACGGCTCCCGATCAGCGTTGGGTCGTCCGAGAAGTTCGCCCCGCGGACAGGTGAAGACCGGTCGAGCCGGGAAGAGGAGTCTTTCGCTGTCGGGCAAGTATTGCCGCTGTGGCCTAGGCCCTGTGCCTGTATGACAGTTGCCGGGACTGTCGTTGCCGACGCGAGGGGAATTCGCTGCGGGCCATGCTTGCCCTGAGATGTCGCGGGAAGTGCGGGACCGCGTACTGGCCGCGCCGACGCCAGCCGTGTTCAGCTGTCCTCGGTACTGGGTCGTGCGATGAGGCCGTAGACCACCGCGGCGATCAAAGCGCCTGCGGACAGAGCGAGATACGCAGTCCAGAAGGTGCCTGCCGCCGCGGGCATCAGGAATCCGACCCCGGTGCCGACCGCGGCGCCCAGGAGCAGCGCCGCGGCGAGCGCTCGGAAGCGAAAGCGGGGAAGCTTGACGAAACCGAGCAGCAACGGCAGGAACATCGGCACGGCGACGGCAAACCAGATCGGCTGCACTTCGTTGGACGCGGTCAGCAGCCGGAATGCCGAAACCGCGGCCCCTAGCCCGATCCCGAGCGCGGTCCACAGGGCGAGTACGCCGGCGCCTGCCCGGCTCGGCAACGTATCGGATTCCCCGGGGCCTGACGTCGGATCCAGCCAGAGTGCTGTCATTGTGACAACAAGGCTTCCGATCCCCTTGCGCAAGCTTTCCTGACCGCTTTTCGGCATTGTGCGGTTCTCCTGGATGAATGTATTTTTCTTAACTGTAGCAGAAGATCGACATGGAGAATACGCCTCCTGATCAGCAGTTTTCCAGAATGGCGAAGAGATCCGCCTCGGCTGCGGGCAAACCGTCGGTCAGCGCGACGCCGGCGGTGTTGACGACGACCTCGTCCACCCCGGCACGGTGGTAAGCCCGGATGCCCTCGGCGATCTCTGCCGGGCTGCCATACAGGAACGTCCCGGACCTGAGGAGGACCCGGGACCCGACGGACGGTTGCGTATGATGCACCTTCAACCCGGCCAGTCGCAGCATCGCCGTGTAATGGGGTGCTGAAAGATGTTCGTGCGTCGCGTTCAGCACCACCTGGTGAGGATCCCGGCCCGGAGCGGCAGTGGCCGCGTGCACGACCGAGACCACGCGCGGTGCCCGTCCGCCCCCGCGCAACGCCGGGAGCAGTACGTCCCGCAGGTAGGGAACGGGTGTCATCCAGGTGATCGCGACGTCGGCGATCTCGCCTGCCAAGCGGGCCATGCCGGGGCGCAGTACTCCCAGTCCGAGCGCGACGGGAGGATGGTCGAGCGGCGTGAGCGCCCCGTGCATTTCGTGGTAAAGGCCTGCTCGATCCACCTGTTCCCCGGCGAGGAGGGCACGGACGATCTCGACGTATTCTTCGATTGCTGCGAGCGGGCTGGCGTAGGACCTTCGCCGCACGCTCCGGACGAATTCCGCGGCGCCGGTGCCGACGCCGTACACCATGTCGTGCCCCGTGACTGCGGCCAGCGACCGCGACTGGAGAGCGGCCTCGAACGGGTGGCGGAGACCGATCAGTGTCACGCACGTGCCCGTCGGGATCCGATACCCCTGACCGGCCAGGTAAGCGAAGGCCTGATGGGTCTCGATCCCGAGCGCCTGCCCTTGCCAGAGCCGGGTGGCCGTGGTTTTGCGGACGAGGTCGGCGAAAGGCGCGAGGGACGCGGCGTCGGACGACCCCAGCGGCAGGAGGATCGAAACGTTGTTCACAGGTGCTCCTCGGTGCTGTCGTCGGCCAGATACCCGGCGGCTTGAAGGTTGAACAGGTAGGCGTAATGCCCGTCGGCGGCCAGAAGCTCGGTGTGGGTGCCCTGTTCCACCAGTTTGCCGCCGTCGATGACGATGATCTTGTCGGCGATCCGGACGGTGGAGAACCGGTGGGCGATGAGCAGGCTCGTCGTCCCGCCCGCGATCTCGCGCAACCGCTGGAAGACCTCGGCCTCTGCCTCGGCATCGATGGAAGCGGTCGGCTCGTCGAGCACGACTACCGGGGCCGCGCGCATGAACGCACGGGCCAGCGCGATCTTCTGCCACTGGCCGCCGGAGAGTTGGGCCCCGTCTTCGAAGTGCCGGCCGAGGACTGCCTCGTATCCGCCGTTCAGCCGGTCGACGACGTCGGTCGCGCCGCCGGCGCGGGCCGCTGCCCGGATCCGGTCGTCGTCGTCGAGGTGTTCCACCGAACCGAAACCGATGTTGTGGCGTACGGACATCTCGTACTTGATGTAGTCCTGGAAGATCACGCCCATGCTCCGGCGCAACCCGTCCAGGTCGTAGTCTTCGATCGGCTTGCCGTCCACCAGTATCTGCCCCGACGTGGGCTCGTAGAGCCTGGTGAGCAGCTTCACCACCGTGGTCTTGCCGGCGCCGTTGTGCCCGACGAGCGCAGTGCACTCCCCGGCGGACAAGGTGAAGCTGACCCTGTCGAGCACCTGAATGTCGGTGCCCGGGTAGGCGAAGCTCACGTCACGGAACTCGATGCCGCGACACAGCGATGCCGGGAAACTCGTGTTCCCGCTGGAGATCTTGCGTTCCGGCATATCGAACAACGTGAACAGGTTTCCCACGAATAGCGCGTTCTGGTAGAGCATCGCCACACCGAGCAGCATGGTGTGCGCCGACGCCTGCACGATCCCGATTGCCTGGAGATACCCGGCCAGTTCGCCGATGCGGCCGCTGGAGACCGTGCTGAGCATGGCGAACACGATCGCCCCGGCAGAGGCCACCACGCTGATCGAGCCGAGCCCGCCCAGCAGCAACGACTGCTTCCGGGTGATCCCGCAGTCGACGGAGAGGAAGTCCCGGACAAGCGCGCGGTACCGTTCGATGAAGAACGGGCCGAGCCCGAAGAGCCGGACTTCCTTGAACGAGTGGTCTGTGGTGGTCAGGAACTGGTAGTAGATGAGCTTCCGGCGATCTGCCGCCCGCCGGTACTCGATCTCGTACATCTTCTTGCCGTAGAGCATTTGCGCCGCCGCGGAGGGCAGCGGCGACAACAGGATCAGCACCGCGAGCCAGGGATTCCAGGACACGAGCACCGCGGCGACCGACACGATGGTGATCAGCTCCCGGGCGAACTCCAGGGTATCCGTGAACAGCTGATGCACCCGCGATCCGCCGCTCTCCTGGTAGGCACGCTGCAGCTTGTCGTACGAGTCGGCGTTCTCGTAGTCCTGGAGGTCCATCCGGGTGCCTTTGCGCATCACTTGCTCGCCGATGGCGGTGGTGAGCAGGAGCCGCAGCACGGAATCCAGATACTGGTGCCACACCCCGAAAAGGTGGCCCGCGATCGACAAGACCAGGATCAGGACACCGATGAGCACCACCGGTTCGAAGCTTGCCGCGGACGCTCCGGCCCCGAAGGCGTCCGCGACGGCCTGGACCGCGGCCGCTGTGAGCTGGAGCTGGATCGCGGGCACCCCCGAGATGGCGACCATGCTCAGCACAAGGAACACCACCCGGACAGGGCTGAGCCGCCACAGCAACAGAGCGATCCGGCCCCAATGCGCCAGCCGCAGGGCGGGCTTCTCCTCGTCGAGGTCAGTGTCTTTGGTCATCGCTCCCCGTTCTCCGCGGCCAGTCAGGTTCATGCGTCTGGGCGGCCGCCCAGCGCCCGCAGCGCGTGCCTCCAGATCGTGTAGCAGCGCCCTTCTCGTTCCAGGTCCACCGGCATCAGGCGGTTGATCTGCATGTGAGCCAGGCTGCCGAGAACGCTCGCGTGTCCGGAGGACAGCTCGCCGGACACCGCCGCCCTGTCGACGGCCGCGGCCGCGGCTCGCGCCGCCTCGGTTTGCCCTGCCAACACCGGTGCGAGCAGTTCGTGGTGGGCGCGGCCGCGTTCGTCCGGCCGGATGTCCCAAGGCACCAGCAACTCGGTGAGATAAGCACGGTGCTCCCGGAACGTTCTGCGGGCGGCGGCCGAATCGTCGCCGGGCGGGGCGAGCGCCAGACGGGCGGGCAAGTCGAGGCCGAACTGGCGGTAGAGCGAGTCGACCGCGGCCACCGCGACGAACTCGGGGTCGAGCGAGTCGTCCGCCAGCAGCAGAGCCACCAGTTCGGCTGTGACATCGCTGTTCGCCGCGAAAAACTCTTCCACGGCGTCGAAAACGGCCGGCCCGCCGTAACGATGAAGCTCGGGGCGGTAGCAGTCGACGCTGAACTCCACCGCCTGTCTGGCCGCGACGGTCGTTCTTGCCCAGCTCAGCACCTCGCCGAGCACGTACTGTGCGGCCCGCCCGTTCGTGGCGCGAAACCTCACCCGCAGGTGCGGACGCGGATCCGCGTACCGGAGATAGAACCACCGGTCTGCCGCGTCCTCGTCTCGCAGCCGCCGGGCAAGTTCGGTCAGGGATTCCGCGATGATTTCGTCGTGGCGAGTGAATGCCGAGTACAGGGAGACGAACGCCCACTCCTCGCCGGGCATGTGCAACGGAGCGGCAGCCGTACCGTGCCGCACGGAAGTCACCGGCAGGGGAGAGCGCGCGGACTCGGCGACATCGCGCACGATCAGCGGCACGACGATCTCGTCAAGGTGCGCGCGGCCCGATTCGTCCGCGAGCCATTGCTCTCCGAACGCGGGCAGCATCTCGTGCAGGAGCGCCCTGCCAGCTCTACGGCGCAGCTCGTGTTCCAGCTCGGAAACACCGAGCGGGTGTTCCAGGTCGACGAGCAGCCGGTTGTCGTCGTCGACAAGATAGACGTACCGCGGCACGCGCCACTTGTCCCGCCACTGGGCCAACGCGGTGGCGCGACTGGTGTCCTGCGCGACGAGCATCTTCTCGTGCAGCGTCCACTGGGCGGGCCGCAGCACCGTCCTGCCGCGTGTGACACGCGGCAGGAACGGCATCGAATCCAAGGATCCCCAGCGGAACCCGGACGGCATCACGTACCCGTCGTTGGACACCTCCAGCAGGAAGCGGACCACGTTCGGCGCGACATGCGGGCTGAGCATGTGCGTCTGGGTGGCCACGACTTGCCGGTCGAGGCGCTTCGACCACAGAAAGAGCCTGTCCTCCCCAGCGCCGACGAGCAGGTCGTCCAGCGTGATCACGAAGTTCGACGTCACCGAGGGAGCGGTGTTGAGCGGGATTTCGTACTCCCGGACCCGGGGGTGCAGCATGACGTTCGCGGCGCGGCCGACCGTGGGGAGGTAAGACAGTTCGGCGTAGACCACGTCTGGGAACAGGGCTTCCTCCCGTTTCGCATAGCCGTGAAGGCGATCGACGGTGCTCTCGTCGAACAGGTCGAAGAACCGTCCGTACGTCCTTCCGCCGTAGGCGATCACGTCCTCCCGAAGCACAATCCGCCAGTCGCCGTTCTCGATCTGACCGCGTACCTGAAGCTGGGCGTAGGCGTCGAGCGCCGGGTACAACCCGAGCGGCGGCGCCTGTTCCGGCGGGGCGAGCCGGGCGAGCCAGGCATCAGTGAGCTCCACCTCCCGGTTGCCGCGCCACCATGCCTCGGCGGCAAGTTCCGTGAGGACCCGATCAGTCTCGGCGGAGTCGGGCACGTGGTCGGAGGGAGGCAACGGATGGGTGCGAGGCGGCTCGGTGTAGGTCGGCGGTGCGTCGAGCCCCGTTTCGGGGCTGAGCACTTCGAGCACCGGCACCAACGAATCGCCGTACCTTTCCTCGAACTCGTGACGGTATTGCGCGAGGTGGTAGTTGTGCCCGGGCACGGCCGCGCTGAGCCGCATGAGCACGTCGACCGCGCCGGCCACTTCGCGGCCGACCTCAGCCGTGATGTGCGGGTCACGCAGGTCGAGTACGGAATCGAGCTGATAGGTCTGACCGGTGTGCCCGGGGACGAGCATCCGGTGCAGCCCCTCGAGCTTGTTCAGCCCCGCGAGATCCGTTCTGCGGGAGACCTCGACGGTCTCCCGGAGAGCCTCGGCGACGGGTGCGGCGGCAGGGCTGTCGACCAAGCGCTTCAGCAAGTGCTGTTCCGGTGAGCCCATGGTGAGCGGAGGGCGGAGGTCGCTCGTGAGGATGTTGAGTTCGCTCAGCTGGCCGATCAAGCCGGTGATCCGGTCGTCGGGCGCGTCGGGGAACTCGGCTGCCAGCTCGTCGACCAGCCGCTCATACGGGACGGGAGTGGCTGTCAGGCGCATCGCGGCGAGCACCGCGGGCGTGGCGCGGACACGGACGGCGCGCTTGTCCTGCGTGCCGTAGATGTCGGCGTACGGCAACACGGCTCGATCGCCGTCGAGGTAGATGCTGGAGTTGAGCACGACGCGCAGCTGGGACCGCAGCCCTGGATCGGTCTCGAGTTCTTTGATCAACCCGAGCAAGAAACTCATGTCCGCACGGACACGCGCTCCTCCCAGCGCAGCCGGGCCGAGGCGTGCCGTGGTGGTCTCGGCGAACTCGCCGAGCGCGATCCCCGAGAACGCGCCGAACGGGGTCGGGCGGGTCGACATCCGGGTGAGGTACCGCAGCACACGCGAGTACATCCGGTCCGCACGGTTGCCTGTCGGGTTGTTGGGGGTCTTCTCCAGCGCTGCCGCCAGATCTGGGCTGGCCACGTAGAGCGCCCGGCGCACCTCTGGAGCCGAGGCAAGCGCGCGGATCCGGTCCCGTGTGCGTCCGACGTCGTTGTCGCTCAGCAGGTCGACGAAGGTGGACGCGGGGAGAGCGGGGGCGCGCAGCAGGAAGAAATCCAGGTTCTCATAGCGCGGGAGCATCGGGATCACCTCGTCAGGAACGCGCGCAGCCACGCGGGCCGGCGGACGGCGACGGCGGTCAGCAAGGTCAGGGCGACCCCGGACGCCCCAGAGAGCAATGCGGGGCTGTCGACCAAGTTCTCCGAGATCTCCTCGTCGGCGAAGAGCAGCGGCCGGTCCGGGTCGGCGAACGCCAGCAGCTTGGTCAGCAGCACCGGGACGGCTTCGCTTGCTGTCGCGCTGTCAGTGCGGGCGGCGAAATCCAGGCAGATAAGCAGGACGCCTGCCATGCCGTGGCATAGGGTCGGGGAGGTGATCGGCGAGTGCTCGGTGCGCTTCAGCACTGCCTCGAACGACTCCACGGCGCTCGCGCGGAGGGCGTCGTCGTCGAGCGCGTCGGCGGCCGCGAGCAGCGCGGCGGAGACACCGGCAGTGCCGTAACACCAGGAAAGCTGGTCGTGACCCGAGACCGGGACACAGGCACCGGCAGCGTCGACCGGGATGTCCGCGGGCCACATCGGGCCATCCTCGTCGGCCGTTCGCACACCCATCAGCCAGTCGATCATCCGACCCAGCGCTGCGAGATGGCCTGGCCGGCGAATGCCCGTTCGCCATGCGGCCGCAAGCGCAGCGACCACCCCAGGCAGCCCATGGGACAGGCCCACGTTGAGGTAGCCCCCGGGATAGCCGGCCCGGTACCGCGCCGCGGGCGGCACGAATTCCGGGGCGACGAGCCAGCGCCAGTGCAGCGACGGGTCGGCCGGCGGTTCGCCCAGCCAGATCAGGTAGTCGGCCAAGCGTCCGCCGGCGATGCGCAGCTCCTCGGACGGCTCTGGCACCGAACACAAGTAGGCGAGGACCCCGGCGGCACCGCTGATCATGTCGTAGTCGGAGTCGGCGACAGCGCGCTCGACCCGTTTCGGCGTCTGCTCGGCGATCTTGGCCGCGAGCTGGGCGTGCAAGCGTTCGAGACTGGGTTCGAAGCGCGCCTCGTACGCGGCGAAATCCGTCAACACCAGGGCAAGTCCCGCGATGCCTGCGAACAGCGACGGGGAGTCGAGCGGTTCGGCGCGAGTACCCGTGAACGCCTCGCGCACACGATCGAACGCTGCCTGCCGCAACGCCTCGCCCTCGGCCTCGGTCGCCGCGGCCTGGGCGGCGTGCAAGTGCACCAGCGCCACGCCGGCATGCCCGTGAGCGAAGGCCGGGAACTGCCAGGCCATGGGATGTTCCGACTGATCGGCGGAATCGACGATCAGGTCCAGCAGCCGGTCCGGGTCGCTCAACCGGTGCGCTATCTCTGTCGCACAGGACAGCGCGCGATCGGCGATATCGGCCGGTACCGCGCCGTGCCAGAATTCCCGGACGTCGGCGAGCGTGTCCTCCGTCATGCCGCGCACAGCCACGACTCCTTCCCGCGGTCGGATAGGTGGTGCGGGGTGCTGCGCCCACGCGCGCGTGGGTGACCGCCGAACGCGTCCAGTACGGCACCTCCATCAGACCCGTGTACATCTCCAGCCAGTCCGCGATCTTGTCCTTCGGCGCGAACACCGGC
>NZ_JBEXMH010000076.1:0-39771 GCF_040610415.1 Amycolatopsis sp. NPDC004079
GGCGGTGGCGATCAGGTGCGGCGGGCGTCCGAGCCAATGCCCGACGACATCGCGAGCGGCGGCGACCGTGGCCTTCGCCGAACTGGCCGGGTGCCTTCACGGACCACAACCCGGGGTCGGGTCCACGACGTCCTGCGCGCAACCAGTCGAGCTGCGGAAACACGCCAGCAGCGCCTCCACCTCACCGCCTTGAGTTCCTGGCATTGGAACTCAGCCCAGGTCAGTGCCGAGAAGCTGCACCGCCGCCTCGTGCGGAGAGTCCGGTTCCGCGTGATAGATCTTCAAGATCGTCCCGTCCCCCAACTCCGCGGACTGATACATCAGATCGAACTGCCCGACCAGCGGATGCCGGAACGTTTTCGTCCCAGTCGTGCAATTCCCCACCGTCTGCCCGACCCACAGTTCCGCGAATTCCGCACTCGCCATCGTCAGCTCGCCGATCAGCTCGGCCAGCCGGGGGTCGTGCCGGTGGTCCCCGGCGATGTACCGCAGGTAGGAGACGTTCTGCTGCGCCTCCAACGGCCAATCCGCATACAACGCGCGCACATTGTCGTCGAGGAAATTCAGCTTGATGACATTCGGCCGGTCCCCGTCCGGCGCGGCGAAATCGAGGTGTGCGGCGAACAGTTTGTGGAACAGCGAATTCCACGCCAGGATGTCGCAGCGGAAATTGAGCACCGCGACCGCCGCGTCGCCGAGGGTGTTCACCAGCATCCGGGTCCGCGGGGTCAGCTCGTCCGTCGTGGCCGGCCGCACCGGCGGGGCGGGCGCGGTGGTGCCGATCTTGAGCAGGTGCGCCTCCTCGGCCGCGCTCAGGTCGAGCGCGCGGGCGATCGCGGACAGCACCTCCGGCGACGCGTGCGCGGTCTGCGCCTGTTCGAGCCGCGTGTAGTAGGTCGAACTGACCCCGGCGAGCGCGGCGACCTCCTCCCGCCGGAGCCCGGGCACCCGCCGCGAACCGCGGCTGACCAGGCCGATTTCGGCGGGTTGGAGTCGCTCGCGCATCCGTCGCAGGTAGCTTCCGAGGTCGGTGTTCACAGGCTCTGGCACGGTTCCATCCAAGATCGCCGCGACGGCGCGGTCAAGCGGCCGGGAACCCGCGGCGTCGCGCGAGCAGGACGACCGCCAGCACCGGCGCCATCAGCACCAGCACGGTCCACGGGAACGAACCGCTGCCGGCGACGTCGAGCAGCACGCCGCCGACGACACCGCCGGCCGCCATCGCCGCGTTCCACAGCGTCACGAGCATCGCTTGGACCGTGTCCGCGGACTCGCCGCCCGCGTCCCCGGCCGCGGTCTGCAGCAAGGTCGGCACCCCGCCCCAGCCGAGACCCCACAGCGCGGCGGCGGCGTAAACCAGCGCGGGTTCGGTCGCGAGCAGCGCCGCGGCGACCGCGACCAGCAGCGCGCTGAGGACCGTCAGCAACCGCAGCCGCCGGTGGATCCGCGCGCCGACGATCCAGATGCTCGCGATCGAGGCGAGGCCGAACGTCAGCAGGACCAGGTCGGTGTCGTCGCCCATGCCGAGGCCGGTGAGGAAGGTGGCGAGGTAGGCGTACAGCACGGTGTGCGCCAGCACGAACACCAGCGTGACGAACAGGACCGCCGCGACCCCGGGGATGCGCAGCGCGGGCAGCATTTTCGGACGCGCTCCCCCGGCCTGACCAGGGAAGTCGGGCACCGCCGCGCCGATCCAGGCCAGCAGCACCAGGGTGAGCACGGTCATGGCGAGGAACGCGGTACGCCAGCCGGTGAGCTGGCCGACGAACGTCCCGGCAGGCACGCCGAGGCACAGCGCGACCGGGATGCCGGCCATGGCGATCGCGATGGCACGACCCTGCAGAGCGGGCGCGACCAGGCGGCGGGCGTAACCGGCCAGCAGCGCCCACGCGAGACCAGCCGCGACGCCTGCGACGAACCGCGCGACCATCGTCAGGCTGTACTCCGACGACACGGCCGTGACGGTGTTGGCCACGGCGAATCCGCCCATCGCGGCCAGGAGCAACCGTTTGCGTCGCCAACCGGCGGTGATGGTGGACAGCGGGATCGCGGTCAGCACGGTGCCCAGCGCGTAGACGGTGACGGTCTGGCCGGTCGCCGATTCGCTGACGTCGAGCGAGCCGCTCATCGCGGGCAGCAGCCCGGCGGGCAGAGTTTCGGTGAGGCTGGTGATGAACACCGCGGTGGCGAGGGACAGCAGCGCGAAAAGCGGAAGCCGCTGAGTCGGCGCGACGGCGGCTGAGGTGGGGCTCATGCGCCCACTGTGCGGACCGGGACTTCGGGAATGCTTACGATCGGCTGACGGTGACCTGATGGCGCGACGGGAGCAAGGCGATGCGGTTCGGGGTGCTCGGCCCGCTCGCGGTGTGGGACGAGGAAGGCGCGCTGGTCACCGTGCCCGAGGCGAAAGTACGGACGCTGCTCGCGACCCTGCTGGCCCACGACGGCGGCCCGGTCACCGCGGACCGGCTCGTCCAGGACCTCTGGGGTGACCGTCCGCCCGGCAAACCGGCCGGCGCGCTGCAGGCCAAGGTGTCGCAGCTGCGCCGGATCGTCGGCCGGGACGGCGTCGAACGGCAACCGGCGGGCTACCGGCTGCGGATCGGGCATTCCGATGCCACTCAGTTCCGCGACCTCGTCACCCAGGCTCGCGCGACGGCGGATCCCCGCG
The DNA here is from genome assembly GCF_040610415.1 of Amycolatopsis sp. NPDC004079. Lineage (NCBI taxonomy): Bacteria > Bacillati > Actinomycetota > Actinomycetes > Pseudonocardiales > Pseudonocardiaceae > Amycolatopsis > Amycolatopsis sp. NPDC004079. Next base: position 2,672 of record NZ_JBEXMH010000076.1, read on the forward strand.
CCCGCGCGGAGCGATTCGCCGAAGCGCTGGGCCTGTGGCGCGGCGAGGCGTTCGCCGACTTCTCCGACGAGGAGTTCGCGCGATCGGCCGCGCACCGGCTGTCCGAGCTGCAGCTGGCCGCGGTGGAAGAGCAGGCTGCGGCGCAGGTCGAAGCAGGCGACTACTCCGCCGCGGACGATCTGACGGACGTCATCGCGCGTAATCCGCTCCGGGAAGGCTTGCGGGCGGCGCAGATGCGCGCGCTGTACCTGCGCGGGCGGCAGAGCGAAGCCCTTGCCTCCTATGCGGATCTCCGCACCCGGCTCGCCGAGGAACTGGGCGTCGACCCGAGTCCGGAGCTGCGCGCGGTGTACGAATCGCTGCTCCGGCAGGATCCCGCGCTGACTGCCGAACCGCGCGGGAATCTCCCCCGCCCGCTGACGCCGTTGATCGGCCGGGAGGAGGCGCTCAAGCAGCTCGCCGGACTGTCGGAGCGGCTCGTGACGTTGACGGGGCCGGGCGGAGTCGGCAAATCCCGGCTGGCAGTGGGGCTCGTGAGTGCCTATGCCAGTTCTAACCGGGATAGGCACTCACGAGGCGAGTTTCCAGACGGCGTGTGGCTGGTCGAGTTCGCGGGCATCCGCGGCACCGCCGCCGATCTCGCCGAAGCAGTCGCCGCCGTGCTCGGGATCCGCGACTCGGTCGACTCCGCCTCCCCGACGCAACGACTCGCCACAGCCCTGCGCGACCGCCGGATGCTGCTCGTCCTGGACAACTGCGAGCACGTCGTCGAGGCCGCCGCCGAACTCGTCGAAGCACTCCTGCGCGGTACCCGCGACCTGCGCATGGTTACCACCAGCCAGGAACCGCTCGGTCTGCCGGGCGAGTCTGTGTTCGAGGTAGCACCGCTGCCGCCCGCGGACGCCGTGCGGCTGTTCACCGAACGCGCCACCGCCTCCGCGCCGGATTTCGCGCGCGACCTCGACGCGATCACCGAAATCTGCCGCCGCCTGGACGGTCTCCCCCTCGCGCTGGAACTCGCGGCGACTCGCGTGCGCGGCCTGGGCGTGCGGGAACTGGCCGCCCGGCTCAACGACCGGTTCGCCGTCCTGACCCGAGGATCACGCGGCGCTCCGGCGCGGCAGCAAACGTTGCGCGCGGTGCTCGACTGGAGCTGGGAACTGCTCAGCGCACCCGAACGGACTGTCCTCAGCAGACTGGCCGTGCACCGGGACAGCTTCGATCTCGCCGCCGCCGAAGCCGTCTGTGCGGGAGACGTGCTCGACCTCGTGCTCCGGCTGGTCGACCGGTCACTGGTCGCCGTCACGAACGGACCGGCCGGGATTCGGTACCGGCTGCTGGAATCCGTTGCCGCCTATGCCGTCGAACACCTGACGGACCCTGCCGCCACACGCGCACGACACCTGCGCCATTACCGGGAAATCGCCGAGAACGCGCAACTGCGGGGCGCTGGTCAGCGAACTTGGCTCACCCGGCTGGACGTCGAAGCGGGCAACCTGCGCGCCGCCCTGGACGAAGCGATCTGCCGAGTGTCCGCCGAAGCGGTTCGGCTGGCGAAAGCGTTGTCCTGGTGGTGGCTGCTACGAGGCAGGCTCACCGAAGGCCGACGCATGCTGTCGGCCGTATTGCGTTTCGCCGCAACGGATCCGGAGCTCACCGTCCTCAATGGATCGTTCGCTTTGCTGACCGGCGAGCAAGCCCCGCCCGATTCCCCGGACGGCGTTCGCGCTTTGTGGTTGCGCGCCTACAGTTTGTTCAGCGTCGGCGACATCACCGCCAGCTACGAGGTGAACGAGCGCGCCCTCGCCGCCGCTGGGGACGACGAGTGGGGCGTCGCCGCGGCGCTCGGCCTGCGCGCCATGCTCAGCCTGGTCCGAGGGGATCTCGCAGCGCTCGGCCGGGACGGCCTGCGCAGCGCCGAACTCTTCCGCCGCCTGGGCGACCGGTGGGGCGAGATGCAGACCATCCCGCCGCTGGCCGCGCTAGCCGAAATCAAAGGCGACTACGCCGAAGCCGCCCGCCGCCAGCACGACGGACTCGCCATCGCGCGCGAACTGGACCTGCAAGCGGAAGTCTCCGCGAGACTGTCCGGCCTCGGCCGCCTCGCCCTGCTCGAACGCGACTGGCCGCGAGCCCGCGAACTGCACGAACAAGCCCTGCGCATCGCGTCCGACCACGGCTACACCTACGGCCGGATCCACGCCGAAATGGGCCTCGCGCTAGGCGCCCGCCGCTCCGGCGACCTCGACGCCGCCGAACACCGCCTGACCCGCCTCCGAAACGAATACCGCGACGTGTCATCGGTGGCAGGGGATCACCTGCTGTACGCAGAACTCGGTTTCGTTGCCGAACTCCGGGGCGATTTGGTGCAGGCTCGGAAGTACCACCTGAAGGGCTTGGAATACGCGCGGATACTCGATGAGCCGCGCGCGTTCGCGCTGTCGCTGGAGGGTTTGGCGGGCACTTGTGCGCCGCAGTCCGCCGCGTTGCTGCTCGGCGCCGCCGATGCCGCGCGACGAACTGTCGACGCACCGCTGCCCGCCGCCGAGCGGGGTGATGTGGACCGGATTACTGAAGCGGCACAAGCGGTTCTCGGTTCCGGTTTCGTCGGTGTGTTCGAGAGTGGTGCACGGTTGTCCGTCGAGGAGGCAGTGAGGATGGTGTCGTGAACGAGATGCTGACCGCGGCTCGGATCGAAGCGTCGAGGGTCGTGCTGCGCAAAGCACATGACGGTGACCGCGAGCGACTCATCGAACTGCGAACCGACCCGGACGTCTGGCGGTACCTCGGCGGGCCGCAGCACCGGGAGGAGGTCGAACAGCGACTCGACGACATCGGCGGCGCAGCGCAGGCAACCCGCCGACCGGGGACTTTCGTCATCGCCGACCAGGCCACCGACCGTCTCCTCGGCACCATCGAACTCGATCGCCGCTCCGCCGAGGAGCCCGGCCATGTCACCGAAACCGGCGAAGAACTGGAACTCAGCTACCTGACGCATCGCGACGCCTGGGGCGCCGGGCTGGCCTTCGAAGCCGCCGCCGCGATGCTGCGCGCCGCCGCCGAAGAGCTTCCCGATCAGCCAGTGCTCATCGTGACGCAGACGGCCAACAAACGCTCCCTGAAGCTCGCCGCCCGGCTCGGTTTCGAGCCGGTCCGCACCTTCCGTCAGTACGACGCCGACCAGACCCTCGCCGCCGTCAGCCTGCACTCCTGTCTACACAGGACTCGCTGAACGGAAGGCCCCGGCCGCCACCAGCACCCAGGACCTCCCGCCCGCCAATCCACTACGGACGCACAGTAAGAACCAGCTTCCCCATAGCCTTCCGGTTCTCGATAGCCTCCAACGCCTCCCGCACCTCCGCCAGCGGATAACTCCCGCCCAGCGGCGGCACGATCGCCCCTGCCGCCAGTTTCGGCAGCAGCTCCGTCCACTGCCCCTGCAAATACCCCGGCCGAGGCAGGGCATAAGCGCCCCACCCGACGCCCACGACGTCCAAGTTGTTGAGCAGCAACCGGTTCACCTTCACCTCGGGGATCGACCCGCCGGTGAATCCGATGACCAGCATCCGGCCGTCCGCGGCCAGGCAGCGCAGCGAATCGGTGAACCGGTCCCCGCCGACGACGTCCGCGATCACGTCGACCCCGCGGCCGCCGGTCGACGCCTTCACCGCGTCCTTGAAACCGTCCGCCAGCACGTACTCGTCCGCCCCGGCCGCGACCGCCGCTTCGCCCTTCTCCGGCGTCGACACCACCCCGAGCACCTTGCCCGCGCCGAACGCCTTCGCGACCTGGATCACCGCCGTCCCGACCCCGCCGGCCGCGCCGTGCACCAGCACGGTCTCCCCGGCCGCCATCCGGCCGCGGCGGCACAGCGCGAAGTGCGCGGTCAGGTAGTTGAACGGGATCGCCGCCGCCTGCTCGAACCCCAGGTCGTCCGGGATCGGGAACACCGCGTCCGCCGCGCACGCGACCTGCCCGGCGAACCCGCCCAGGAACGGCAGCGCCGCGACCCGGTCCCCGGCCTTGACCGCCGCACCGTCCGGGGCCTCCGCGACGACCCCGGCGACCTCGGCGCCCGGGATGAACGGCAGCTCCGGTTTCACCTGGTACAGCCCGCGCGTCTGCAGCACGTCCGGGAACGACACCCCGGCCGCGTGCACGTCGATCAGCACCTGGTCGGCAGCGCGCGCGGGCGAATCGACCTCGACTGCCGAAACCGTCGACGGGCCTTCGAGATCCTTGATGTGTACAGCTTTCATGCGTTTCTCCTGGTTCACAGCGCCGAGAGGATGTCGTTGACCCGGTCCTTGGCGTCGCCGAACAGCATCGCCGAGTTCTCCCGGAAGAACAGCGGGTTCTGCACGCCCGCGTAGCCGGAAGCCATGGAGCGCTTGAACACGATCACGTTCTCCGCTTCCCACACCGTCAGCACCGGCATGCCCGCGATCGGGCTGCCCGGGTCTTCGGCGGCCGCGGGGTTGACGGTGTCGTTGGCGCCGATCACCAGCACCACGTCGGTGTCGGAGAAATCGTCGTTGATCTCGTCCAGTTCCAGCACGATGTCGTACGGGACCTTCGCCTCGGCGAGGAGGACGTTCATGTGGCCGGGGAGGCGTCCGGCGACCGGGTGGATGCCGAAGCGGACCTCGATGCCCTTGTCCCGCAGCTTCCGGGTCAGCTCCGCCACGCCGTACTGCGCCTGCGCGACCGCCATCCCGTAGCCCGGCGTGATGATCACCCGCGACGCGCCGGTGAGCAGTTCCGCCGCGCCTTCCGCGGTGATTTCCCGGTGCTCGCCGTAATCCTTGTCCCCGGACGGCCCGGCCTCGATCCCGAACCCGCCCGCGATGACGGAGATGAACGACCGGTTCATCGCCTTGCACATGATGTAGGACAGGTACGCACCGGAGGAGCCCACCAAAGCGCCGGTGATGATCAGCAGGTCGTTCTCCAGCAGGAAGCCCGACGCCGCCGCGGCCCAGCCCGAATACGAGTTCAGCATGGACACGACCACCGGCATGTCCCCGCCGCCGATCGACGCCACCAGATGCCACCCCAGCGCCAGCGCCAGCACAGTGACCACGACCAGCAGCCACAGGTGCGGGCTGACCACGAACCACGCGGTGAACGCCACGAACAGGACGAGCGCGCCGAGATTCAGGAAGTTCTTGCCGGGCAGCATCAACGGCGCGGACTTCATCTTCGCCGACAGCTTCAGGTTCGCCACGATCGACCCGGTGAACGTCACCGCGCCGATGAACACGCCGATGAACACCTCGGCGTGGTGAATCCCCAGCGTGCCCAGAGAATCCAAATGCGCCGCTTCCCCGCCGGACGGGTCCGATTCCACTTGCAGGTATCCGTTCCAGCCCACCAAAACCGCGGCCAGACCGACGAACGAATGCAGCAGGGCGATCAGCTCGGGCATCCCGGTCATCTCGACCACCGCCGCCCGGCGCAACCCGATCCCCGCCCCGATCACCATCGCGATGATCATCAACGCGATGGAGGTGCCGGTGATGTCCCCGGACACCGCTTGGGCGATGGTCGCGATCAACGCGACGATCATCCCGGCGATGCCGAAATAGTTACCGACTCGCGCGGTTTCGTGCCGTGAAAGCCCGGCCAGCGCGAGAATGAACAACAGCCCGGCCACAATGTAGGCGGCCTGGCTCGCAGTGTGCACAGTCATCTGAAGAAGGCCTCTCGGGTCAGCTGCGGGAGAACATGGCGAGCATCCGGCGCGTCACCGCGAACCCGCCGAATATGTTGATCGTCGCCAGCAATGTCGCCACCGCCGCCAGCACGACGACCACCGTGTTTCCGCTGACCAAGTTCAGCAGCGCGCCCACGACGATGATCCCGGAAATCGCGTTCGTCACCGACATCAACGGCGTGTGCAGCGCGTGATGCACATGCCCGATCACGTAATAGCCGATCACGATCGCCAGCGCGAACACCGTCAGATGCGGCAGCAACGCCGCCGGGGCCAACGCCGCCAGCAGCAGGAACACCGCCGCCACGCCCAAAACGAGCCCGAGCCGGCGGCCCGAGGACATCGACTCCTTCTTCGGCTCCTCCTTCTTCTCCGCGGCCGCCGCGGGTTTCTGCGGCGCGGCGGAGACTTGCACCGGCGGTGGCGGCCACGTCAGCTCGCCGCCCTTCACCACCGTGATCGACCGGACCACCACGTCCTCGAAGTCCACGACCAGCTGGCCGTCCTTCTCCGGCGTCATCAGCTTCATCAGGTTCACCAAGTTGGTGCCGTACAGCTGCGACGCCTGCGCCGGAAGCCGACCGGCGAGATCCGTGTAGCCGAGAATCGTCACGCCGTTGTCGGTGACGATCTTCTCGCCCGCGACCGAGCCCTCGACGTTGCCGCCGTTCGCCGCGGCCATGTCCACAATGACCGAACCGGCCTTCATCGACGCGACCATCTCGCCGGTGATGATCCGCGGCGCCGGACGGCCCGGGATCAACGCCGTCGTCACGATGATGTCTGCCTCGCGACACTGCGTCGCGTACAGCTCAGCCTCGCGCGCCTTGTAGTCGTCGCCCATTTCCTTGGCGTAGCCCGTGGCGGAGACTTCGGCGTTCGGGTCCTCGATGGACAGGTACTCCCCGCCGAGGCTCTTCACCTGGTCGGCGACTTCCGGGCGCGGGTCCGTCGCCCGCACGATCGCCCCGAGGCTTCCGGCCGCGCCGATCGCCGCCAGCCCGGCGACCCCGGCGCCGACGACCAGGACCTTGGCCGGGTTCACCTTGCCCGCCGCGGTCACCTGACCGGTGAAGAACCGCCCGAACGTGTGCGCCGCCTCCACCACCGCGCGGTAGCCGGCGATGTTCGCCATCGAGGACAGCACGTCCAGCGACTGCGCCCGGCTGATCCGCGGCACCGCGTCCATCGCCAACGCCGTGATCGGCCGCCTCGCCAGATCCTCCACCAGCTCCGGATGCAGCGCCGGAGCCAGCAGGCTCACCACCGCCGCTCCCGACTTCACCGCGTCCAGCTGCTCGGAAGAGGGAGCGTTCACCCCGAACACGATGTCCGCGTCCGCGATCGACCCGGACGTCGCGCCCGCGTCCGCATAGGCCTCGTCGAAGAACCCGGACGCCAGCCCGGCGCCCGGCTCCACCGTCACGTCATAGCCCAGCCCGCGCAGCTTGCCCACCGTCTCCGGGGTCGCCGCGACGCGCGTCTCCCCCGGTTGTGCCTCCTTGAGCACCCCGATCAGCATGCTGTCTCCTTCCCGCTCGTTCGCGGAAGATCCGCCGGCCGGGCCTGACGGCGTTTTGGGTCGCCACCTGGTCCGACTTCGCCCGCTTCAGGTACAGATGCGCTGGATACTCCCATGCCGCCCAGCCTCCGGCAGCCAACCGGAGGCCCTTTTTCGACGGCAAGTGCGACGAGATCACGGTCATAGCCCTGGGCTGTCGCGGCACCGGTTGTCCGAGCCGCTCCCCCGCGCCGCGGCGGCCTCCGGGCGCGGCCGAGCCGGAAACCGCCGACTACCCGCCTGAACCGCTCCCCGCCCCTCCCGCCGGTTCCCGCCTTAGCCGCCCGCCGCCGCGTCGCGGCCGGGATCGCGGAATCGATCGCCTGATCGATCACGACGTCCACAGTGATGTCCGCCACTTGACAACCGCCGTTTCCGGGTCGGCGACTCAATGGCGCAACCCGCTGCTCCGCTCGGAGCCAGCCGTCGCGTACCGGGTCAGCATGGCCACCAGCTCGTCCTCGAACACGGGAAGATCGAGCGGCTCCGGCCCGGCGATCATCTTGTGCACGAGCAGTTCCACCGTGTTCACGATGATCCGCGCCGCCATGTCCACATTGGACACTTCCGGCTCGAGCAGACCGCGCACATACGCGACCCGCTCCTCCTCGTACCGCGCGACCTGCTCCAGCAACTCCGCCGAGCGAGGGGCTTGTTCGGCCATCACGCGCAACAGCTGCGGATCGTCGAGGTGATTCTGGATCGCGACGTGCACGAGTTCGCGGAGCGCACCGTCCAGCGACTCCGGCGGCCCAGCGGTTTCCCGGTGGCGGCGCAGGGTTTCCGCGCCGGCGTCGAGATGCTGAGACGCCAACGCGACGAGGATGGCGTCTTTGTTCGGGTAGTACTGATACAACGAACCGATCGACACCCGCGCCCGCTCCGCGATGCGATTCGTGGTGCCCGCGGCGTACCCCATCTCAGCGAAAATCTGCGCGGCCGCCGTGAGAATCCGCTGCCGGGTCAGTTCGCCGCGCACCTGCTGCGGCTCCTTGCGCGGCTGCAGGCGCTTTCCGGGCATCGCGGGCCTCCTCCGGGGTGAGCTTTTGCTCATAATAGGCCGGTGAGCAGGGTCGATGCCGTTCTTTCCGCAGTTTCCCGAGCAATGGGACGGCGAGCGCAGTGAACGCGCGGGGCGGCCCGCTGCCCACGTGAGCCCCCGCCGCGCACGGACGAACCCAGCCAGATTCCGCCGCGCGGCCCACCGACCAGATGAATCCCAGCCCGCTCGACCGGCGCGTTCCGGCGAACCAGACCCCCTGTTCAGGGAGACCTTCCGGCGCCTCCAGCCACTCCGCCCGCCTTGTCTTGTCGAATCGCCGCGCCTCGGCCCGCCCCTCGGCGAGAGACGGGCCGAGGTGCGATCAACGGCCGAGGCCGGGCAGCGGCGCCGTCCCTTCCTCGCGCACCGCGTCCAGCGCACGCGGGTCCAGGTTCAGCAGTCGCAGGATCGTAGGCGCGATCTGGGTCGTCTCGACCGCCGCCGGAATCCGCACCCCGTGCCCGCCGCTGACCACCAGCGGAACCGCGCGGTCGTCGGCGGCCGCGCCGCCGTGTTCGGCGATTTTCGAGTGGCCGCCGGTGTACACGACGCCGTGCTGGGCGATGCCGACCAGGTCCGGCACCCGCGGGTCGCCTGGGCGCACCTGGAAGTAGCGAGCAGCGTCGGCTCCGGCGTAGGCGGTCGTCAGGCCCGCGTGCGCGAACGGTTTCGCCGCGCCGGTGCTGCCGTTTCCGGTGCCGGACTGGGCCAGCAGGTACTGCCGCGCGAACTCGGCGGCCGACGGCGAGTGGTCGGTGAACCACAGCAGCATCGCGTCGTCGTCCGTCGATTGGGCGACCAGGTCGGGCGCGCCGGGGTGCGCGGCCAGCCAGGCGGCGTTCAGGCCGGCGAGCAGCGGGGCGTCGTCGATGCGGGTCAGCGCGTTCGGGTCGATCGGCGACTGGCCGTGTTTCGCGGAGAGGAGCACGGTCGTCGAGCGGTCGAGGTGCCGGTTTCGCAGTTCGGCGGTGAACGCGCCGACCTGCCGGTCGACGAAGTCCAAAGCGGATCGCAGCACCGGGCCCGGGGTTCCGTCCGGGCGGTACCCGCCGGGCTGGCCGCCGGAGAGCGGAAGCTTCTGCGCGGTCGAAACGGACTGGAAGTTCATGCCGAACACCCCGGGCGTGCCCGCGCGAGTCTGTCCACTGTGGTCAAATCCGTCGATCTCGTTCAGGACGGCCTTGGCTTTGTAGCCGTCATAACGCTGAGTCGCCGAGTTGTCCTTCGTCCAGTCGCTGGAACTGGGCGCCTTGCTGTTGATCTCCGGAGTGAAGAGGTCGTCGATGCCGCTGCCCGACGGACCGTTGAGCATTTCGTAAGCCGGGTGCTTGTCCGACCAAGCGGTGCGCAACCCGGCCTGCCGCGCGACCTCGAACACGGTGTTCACTCGCAGATATTGGTGCGGGTAAACAGGTTTGCACGTCTTCGGGTCGACGGGCAACGCGGCCGGGTTGATCAGCGAACGCGGATTGCCGGTCATCGCGAGCACGCCGTCCGGCAGGTTCGGCAGGCCTTGCCCGGCGTCGATGGCACCTTGATTGCGGTCCAGGTCCTCGGTGTAGTCCACTGTGGACCCGGGTTTCGCGCTGGCGCAGGACGTCGTGCCCGCCGGGAGCAAAGCCCGGTTGTAGGTGGCGTCGTAGTAGATCCCGGTGCTCGCGGGGTTGCCGCCGGTCACCTGCGCGACCATGCCGGGGAACGAATCCGACGGCACCGGCGTGTTCGCGTGCGCGTATTCGGTGCCGTGCGCCGCGAGCGCGGCCAGCGCGGACCCGGGATGCGTGCGCGTGTACCAGTCCAGGTCCGACTGGTGGAGACCGTCGACCGAAAGCAGCAGCACATGCTCGGTGCGCCCCGGCGCGGCCAGCGCGGGTACGGCCGCCGCGACAGTACCGGCCGCCGCCATCGCCACCACGGCACGCCAACGAATTCTCGACACAGGAGTCCTCCTCGTCCCTGCCGCCCGACACGGCGACCGGCGTATTCCAGGCCGCGCACAAAGACAAGGGAAAACCGCCGGAGAAACACAAGATGAACGCTCTCGCCAGGTGCGGACCAGATTTCCGCAGCGGGAAGAAAACCGTTCCCCGGCGCAGCGGACGCAATTCGCCTGATTCGTTCATCAGCGCGGATACCCGGCAGCCGTCCGCCGGAGTGCTTGCGTCTTGCCAGCACTTGTGGTCCACTGAAAGTGCTTGCAGATCGAAACCACTACGAAGGGACCGGTCATGATCCGTCGAGTGCTCGCCCAGTGCACCGTCTCCGACCTCGCGCGGGCCGAGGCCTGGTACGCGGCCCTGTTCGACCGCGCCCCGGACGCCCGGCCGATGCCCGGCCTGCTCGAATGGCACCTCGGCGACACTTTCGGACTGCAGGTGTGGTCCGAACCCGACCGAGCCGGACGGTCGACGGTCGTCCTCGAGGAAACGGACCTCGACGCGGCCGCCGCCCACGCGACAAAGGCCGGAGCCATCCACGACGGCCCGCAACCCGGCGGCGGCGCGCGCATCCTGCCGCTTACCGATCCGGACGGAAACCGCGTGGTTTTCACCGGGAAGTGAGCTACGACGGAAAGCAATTTCGGCGGTCTTCGCGAGAACACGGTCATTCCGGGCCGGAACGGCGCAATTCCCCGTGATACGTCCGCCGAAAGGCCCCGCGCGCCACGGAGACTCGCGCGACGAGCGGCCGCAACCGCCGCACCACCACCGACCGCACCCCGGCGCACGGTCGCCAAAGCCCGCACAGCGCCGCGGGCCGGAAGGCTCGCTCGCCGAGCGGTCGCTCTGCCGAAGACCGTGATCCCCGGCCGGGTTGACCCGCTGCCCCGAACCGGCCTAGTCTCGCGACTAGAGCGATCACTCTAGTCGCGAGATCCGAGGGAGGGTCCGATGCCGCGCGTGGAGCTGTCCGCCGGGCCGATCGAGTACGCCGACACCGGCGGGATCGGCCCGGCGCTGGTGTTCGGGCACGGGTTTCCGATGTCCGGCACGCAATGGCGCAAGGTCGTCCCGCTGCTGACCGGCTACCGCTGCGTCCTGCCGACCCTGCCGCTCGGCGCCCACCGCGCGCCGATGCGACCCGGCGCCGATCTCACGCAGTTCGGCGTCGCCCGGCTGCTCGGCGAATTCCTCGCCGCACTCGACCTCCACGACGCGACAATCGTGCTCAACGACTGGGGCGGCGGCCAATTCCTCGTCGCCGACGGGATGGCGCCGGCCGAGCACGTCGGGCGGGTCGGACGGCTCGCGCTCGTCGCCTGCGAGGCCTTCGACAACTTCCCGCCCAAACCCGCGCGCCCGGCCGTCGCCCTGCTCCGGCTCCCGGGCGGGCCGTGGCTGCACGCCCAAGTCACCCGGTCGTCGTTCTACCGGCACGCCAAATCCGCGTACGGCGGAATGTGCGAAAGCCGCATCCCGGACGACATTCTCGACGGCTGGTTCACCCCGGCCTTGCGGGACAAGGACATCCGCCGGGACCTGGTCAAGTTCGCCACCGGAACCCCGCCCCGGCGCGAACTGCTCGCGTGGACCGAGCGGCTGCGGACGTTCGACCGGCCCGTCCTGGTCGTCTGGGCGGGCCAGGACCGGATGATGCCCGCCGACCACGGGCGGCGGCTCGCCGAACTCTTCCCGGACGGCCGGCTGGTCGAGATTCCGGACAGCGGCACGCTGATCCCGGAAGACCAGCCGGAACGATTGGCCAAGGAATTGACCGCGTTCCTCACCGAAACCGGAGCACCGCCCGAAGCGGCGGAATAGAGTCTCAGGCCGGAACGGTCAACGGAAACCGCACCCCAGTAAGCTCCTCGGACACCGTCCACAAGCGACGCGCGACCTCCTCGTCCCGAGCTTTCGCCGACCGCCCGACCAGTTTCGGCGCACCGCGGTTCTGCAAGAATCCGCGCGGCCCCGCGAAGCTGTTGCCGGGGACATCCGCCAACGCGGCGTAAAGCGTCGGCCGCGCCCCCTCCTCCGAAGTTTGCGCCAGCAGCCGAGTAGCGGCTTTGACCAGCGGCGACAACACCGGCGTCTCGCCCTTCAGCAGGTTCGTCGCCGCCGTCCCGGGATGCGCCGCGGTCGCCAGCACCGGCGACCCGACTTCGGCGAGCCGACGCTGAAGCTCCGCCGTGAACAACAGGTTCGCGAGTTTCGACTGCCCGTAAGCCGCCGCCGCCCGGTACCGTTTGCGTTCCCAGTTCAGGTCGCCGAAATCGATGGAACCGACCCGGTGCCCGTTCGACGAAACCGTCACCACCCGGCCGCGGATCCGCGGCAGCAGCAGGTTCGTGAGCGCGAAGTGGCCGAGATGGTTGGTCCCGAACTGCGATTCGAACCCGTCCGCGGTGCGCGCCAGCGGCGGGATCATGATGCCCGCGTTGTTGATCAGCAGGTCGATCGGCTCGGTGAACTCCGCGCCGAACGCGCGGACCGACGCCAGGTCGGCGAGGTCCACCTGCCGGACTTCGACGGCACCGGGCAGTTCCGAAGCGGCCTCGCGGCCGCTGCGCAGGTTGCGCACCGCGAGCACCACCCGCGCGCCCTTGGCTGCCAGCGCCGCGGCTGTCGCGCGGCCTAATCCGCTGTTCGCACCGGTGATCACGGCGGTGCGGCCGGTCTGGTTTTCCGCTAGTAAGTCCATGCCCCCAAAGTAGGCACCGGCAACAATGTTGTCAACGGAAACATACTGCTAGACTGACCGGGTGCCCGACCAGTCCGACGACCGTCCCTATCACCACGGCAGCCTCCGCACCGCCTTGCTCGACGCGGCCGAACGCGGGTTGCGCGCGCACGGAGCCGATCGGCTGTCGTTGCGCGACCTCGCCAGGGAGATCGGCGTCAGCCACGCCGCGCCGCGTCGGCATTTCCCGGATCGGCAGGCGTTGCTCGACGCTCTCGCCGAAGCCGGATTCGCGCGGCTGGACAACGCGTTGCGCTCGGCGTTGAAGACTGCGGACGACTTTCCGGGACGCGTGCGTGCGGCGGCGACTGCGTACACCCGCTTCGCCACCGAAAACTCGGCACTGCTCGAACTGATGTACACCAGCAAGCATCGCCCCGGGGCGTCGCGGATCGTGCAGGCCGCCGAAGCGCCGTTCGGGCTGATGAACGACCTGATCGCCGAGGGCCAGGAGCAGGGCGCGCTGCAGGACGGGCCGACGCAGCGGATCGGGGTCGTGTTGTTCGCGACGCTGCAAGGAATCGCGACCCTCGGCAACGGCAACCTCGTTCCGCCGGAATTGCTCGACGGGCTCGTCGAGACCGCCGTCGAACAGTTCCTGCGCGGCGCTCGTCCATAACAAAACCGGTCGGCCACGCGAATGCGGTGCCCGATTGGATACCGTGGGCGGCATGGCTGACCAACGACCGCTCGGCTTGCGAGAACGCAAGAAGCTCGACACGCGCAAAGCGCTGAGCGACGCCGCCGTGGCGCTGATGTACGAGAGAGGTCCAGACAACGTTGTCCGCGAGGACATCGCGGAGCGCGCCGGGGTGTCGCTGCGGACCTTCAGCAACTACTTCGCCACGAAATACGACGCGGTCGCCTACCGGCAGGAGCACCGGATCCGGCGCAGCGCGCAGCTGCTGCGGGAGCGCCCGGCGCACGAACCGCTGTGGACCGCGCTCGCCGAAGCGCTCATCGAACCGTTGCGCGCCGACGGGGTCCCGTACGGTCAACCGGCCTCCGACCAGCTCAGCGCGGTGCAAGCGTGGAGCGCGACGCCGGAGATGCGCACCGCGCTGGCACGGGTCGAGACCGCCGATCTGGTCCGGGCGATCGCCGAACGCACCGGGACGCGGGTCGGCGATCTGTATCCGCAACTGGTGTCCGACATCGCGATCGCGGCGATGACCACCGTGCTGAACCGGTTCCTGGACGAGAGTCTGGAGAAGACCGTGCCGACGACGCTGCGCGAGGCGTTCGCCTCGATCTCCCTCGGCCTCCCGCCGCGATAATCAGCGCCGCGACGCCGCGGGCAGCGAGTTTTCCCGTCCGTGGGCGCGGAATTCCGCCCGCAACGCTTCTCGATCCGCCGCGGTGAGCGGCCGGTACGGGCTGGTCCGGCTCGGCGCGTACCAGACCCGGTCGTCCTCCCAGCCCTGCGCGCGCAACGGAGCCTTGTCGATCTTGCCGCTGCCGGTGACCGGGGCCTCGTCGATGATCCGCACGAACGTCGGTCGCCATTTCGTACCGAGATCCGGTTGCGCGGCAAGGAATTCGTCGAAGTATTCCGGATCGAACACGGCATCCTCAGCGAGTATGACGGACGCCATCAGCAGGTCTCCGGTCTTCGGATCGGGCACGCCGTAGCAGTGCGCCACCGCGAACGCCGGGCAGCGGCCCAGAATCCGCTCGACCGGGGCGGTGCCGAAGTTCTCGCCGTCGACGCGGAGCCAGTCCGCGGCCCGGCCGGCGAAGTACAGGTAGCCGTCACGATCGCGGTAGCCGAGGTCGCCGGTCCAGAAGTCCTCGCCGCCGAACTTCAGCCGTTCGGCCATCGCGGCGGGATGCCGGTAGTAGCCCTCGAACGTTTTCCCGCGTCCCACCGCGACGATCTCGCCGGTCGCCTCCTCGGCGTTCAGCAGCAGGCCGTTCTCGTCGAATTCCGCGAGCGGGCATTCCCGGTTGTCCTGGTCGCGGATTTCCGCGCGCATTCCGGGCGCGGGGCGGCCCAGCGCGTTCGGCGGCGCGTCCGGTTCCGGCACGATGCGAAGCCCGCCTTCGCTGGAACCGTAGCCTTCCCGCACTTCGCAGCCGAATCGCCGGCGGAATTCGGCGGATTCGCCCGGCGCGGCTTCCGACCCGAAGGCGACCTCCAGCCGGTTGTCGGCGTCGGTCGGCTCCTCCGGCTGCGCGACGACATAGCTGAGCACGCGGCCGACGTAGTTGAAGTAGGTCACGCCGTGCGCGCGGAGATCCGGGATGAACCGCGACGCGGAGAATTTCCGGACCAGCACGATCGTCGCGCCGACCTTCGCCGCGGCGGCGAGGTTCATCATGATCGCGTGGCCGTGGAACATCGGCAGGCACAGGTAGGTGACCGAATCGCGGTGCAGCGAGACGCGTTCGGCCAGCGCGTCGGTCAACCGGCCGAGACGTCCGTTGCTGCAGATCACCGCTTTCGGCGTGCCGGTGGAGCCGGAGCTGAACAGCAGCAGGAAGGTCGCCGCCGGGTCCGGCAGCGACGCGGGCATCTCCGCGCCCGCGTGCGCGGCCAGCAGGTCCTGGTACTCCGCCGATTCCACGTCGAGGACACGGCGGACCGTCGGCAGCTCAAGGCTCGCGACCTCCTCGCCGTACAACGGTTCGGTGACCAGCACGTCGACGTCCGTGTGGCTGATGTCCGCCGCCAGCTCCACGCCGCGTCGAGTGGAGTTGATGCCGACCAGGACGTCGCCGGTCACCGCGGCGGCGAGGATCCAGAAGACGAAATCCGGCAGGTTCTGCAACAGGACCCCGACGTGCCGCTGCGTCCGGCCAGGCCCCGGCTCGAAGGTGCGCAACAGCGAAGCCCGCACCGCGGCCTCCTGGACGACCTCACCCCACGTCCAGCTTCGGCTCTCGAACCGCAGCCCCTCGTGCGAGTCCCCGCGCCGGGACCGGACGACTTCCGCGAAAGTCTCCATCAGCGGTCCGCCGCGAGCACGATCGCGGAATGCGGCACCGGAGACCCGCCGGTGACGAGCACGTGCTCCAACGATTTCGCGGGCTGGTTGACCGAGCTGCCGCGAATCAGCCGGACGCCCTCGGCGATCCCGTTGACCCCGTGGATGTAGCCCTCCCCCAACTGGCCGCCGTGCGTGTTGACCGGCAGCCGTCCGTCGAGTTCGAGCGCTCCGCTGGCGATGAAGTCTTTCGCTTCGCCGCGGCCGCAAAATCCGTATTCCTCCAGCTGCAGCAACACCATCGGTGTGAAAGCGTCGTACAGAATCGCGGCGTCGATCCCTTCCGGACCCACGCCCGATTGCGCCCACAACTGCTCGGCGACCAGCTGCACCTCGGGCATTTCGTCGATGTCGTCCCGATAGTAGCTGCTCATCGAAATCTGTTGCGGCCCAACGCCTTGCGCCGCCCCCGCGATCACCGCGGGCGGATGCGGCAGGTCGCGCGCCCGCTCCGCGCTCACGATCACCAGCGCTTGCCCGCCGTCGCTTTCCTGGCAGCAGTCGAGCAACCGCAACGGATCCGCGATCATCCGCGACGACTGGTGGTCTTCGATCGTGATCGGACGCCCGTGAAACCACGCTCGCGGGTTCACCGCCGCATGTTTGCGGGAGAGCACCGAAACGCGGCCGAAATCCTCGCTCGTCGCCCCGTATTTGTGCATGTACCGCCGTGCCAGAAAGGCTTCCTGCTGCGCGGGAGTGAGCAGGCCGTACGGGTTGATCCAGTTCCGGTATTCCTGATCGGTATTCGCGGTGTAGGCGAACGGCGGCGGCCCGGCCCCGAAGCGGTGCCCGGAACGCTCGTTGAACGCCCGGTACACCACGACGACGTCCGCGACCCCGGAGCTGACGGCGAGCGCCGCCTGCTGCACCGGCGCGCACGCCCCGCCGCCGCCGTGCGGGATGCGGCTGAAGAACTTCAACTGCGGAATCCCCAACGCCCGCGCGACCGCGATCTCCGGATTGGTTTCCATGGTGAACAGGGCGAATCCGTCGACTTCCTCGACCGGGATCTGCGCGTCGGCGAGCGCCGCGAGGACGCATTCGCAGGCGAGTTGCCATTCGCTGCGCCCGGAATTCTTGCTGAACTCGGTCGCGCCGATCCCGGCGATCGCGGCCTGCCTCGCAAAGCTCATGCCGACACCGTCACTCGAGCCGACACATGCACGCCGCGTTCATGACTTCCGGTGACCTTGATCGTCGCCGCTCCGTCCACGACTTCGATGACCTCGCCGACGAAAGCGAGCGTGTCACCCGGAAACAGCGGCAGCCCGAGTCGCAGCGAAACCTTCCGGATCCGGGTCGCCGGGCCGCAGACGTCGGTGACGTAGCGGTCGATGAATCCGTTGGTGGCGTTGATGCTGATGAAGACGTCCGGCATCCCGCGTTCGGCCGCCTTGCCCGGATCGTGGTGCACGTCCTCGAAATCCTGCGACGCGATCGCGGTCGCGACGATCGTGGTGCGGTCGAACGGGATCGCCAGCTCCGGCAGGCGGTCCCCGAGAGCCAGGGTCATCGGGTGTGCTCCTTCGGGTCTCGCGGCCGCAGCTGCGGGAGGATTTCGCCGTGCGCGTGCTCGCTGAAGCCGACCTGCAGCGGCAGGCCCGCTTCGAGCCGGTCGTGGTCGACCCCGGCGATGTCGGCCACCAGCCGGATGCCCTCCTCCAGATCGGCCAGGCCGACGGCGAGCGGGTAGTCGAACGCGGGGTCCTTCGGGTGATACAGCACCGTCCAGCTGTGCAGTACCGCGCGCCCGCTGGCGACGACCGTGTCCCACGCGAAGCTCCGGCACACCGGACACGCCGGGCCGGGCGGATGCCGGAGCGCGCCGCAGTCGGTGCAGCGCTGGATTTCCAGCCGTCCCTCGCGGGCGGCGGCGAAGAAGAACTGGTTGTCCTGGGTGATCGTGAGCCGCGGGACCGCGGTGTGCTCTCCCATCACGCGCTCCGCTCGGCCGGGCGGAACCGCAGGATACGGAAGCGTTCGTCGACCAGCAGCTCGCCCGCTTCGTCCAGGTAGTGCTTGCGCAGCGTGACGAAATGGCCGTACCCGAGCGCGGTGCGTTTGCCCTCCGACACCGCTTCGATGGTGAAATGGCAGGTCACGTGCGTGCCCGGGGTGATCTCGCGGACGTACTCCTGCTCGACGTCGGTGGCCACCACCGAGGTGTAGCCGGCCGCGTCGAGCACGCTCATCAGCCGCGAGTACGCGAAATCCTCCACCGCGCCCTCGCGGCGCAGCTCCTGGATCTCGCGGTAGCGCCGGTACCCGGCCATGATCCAGGTCGAGCACATCGCGGGCGGCGCGATCACGCCGGGGCGGCCGGTCGCTTTCGCCGCGGCCTCGTCGACGTACACCGGGTTGCGGTCGCCGACCGCCTCGACCCAGTTGCGGATCATCGCCTCGTTCACCGCGTACCGGGCCACCCGCGGCGGCTCGGCCTGCTGGCCGGTGAACTCGGCGAAGTCCGTCCGGAGACCGGTCATCACCCCTCCTTGAACAAGCGTTTGGCAGGACGCTAGGTCGCGGAGGGACGGGCGGCAAGCGCCACTCCCGCTGGGCGGACAGCCGGGCCCGCCGCACGCGAAAAAACTCCCGGCAAGCTCACCGGGAGTTCTTCCGGGAAATGGTCAGGGAGTGCCCAGGTCCAGGGATTGCACCGACGAGTTCACCCCGTCCAGCTTCCAGCCGTTCACCGCGGGACCGCATCGGACGGTCGTGTCCCGGGTGTCCGAGACGTTGGTCGCGGTGTTGAACGGGGTGTTCGGGGTGGTGGCGAGGGTATTCGTGTAGAGGAATTTGCCGTTGGTGTACACGCATTGGTGCAGATTCAGGAACCGGCGGGCGGCCAGGTCCAGTGATTGCACCGCCGTGTTCGCCGCGTCGACCGTCCACCCGCTGACCGCCGGACCGCAGCCGACCGAGGAGTCCGGCGCGTAGGAAAGGTTCGTTCCGGTGTTGAACGGCGAGTTGGGCGTGGTCGCCAGGATGTTGGTGTAAAGGAAATTTCCGTTGCTGTACACGCATTGATGCAGATTCAGGAACCGGCCGCGGACGCGGTCGAGGGGTTGCACCGCGGTGTTCGCCGCGTCGACCACCCAGCCGCTGGCCGCCGCGCCGCATCGCGCCGCGTTGTCGCGCGGGTCCGCGATGTTCGTCCCGGTATTGAACGAAGTGTTGGGAGTGGTGGACAGCTCATTCGTGTAAAGGAAGCTGCCGTTGGTGTAGACGCATTGATGGAGGTTGACGTAACGGTCCGCCGCCGCCAGGGCGGGGGCCGCCGCGACCGCGACCGGGCTCAGGCACAGCACCGCCACGACCGCGGATCTCCATGACTTCAGGGCTTTTGTCACGTGCATGCTCATTCCTCCTGCTGCTTGTGGCCGAGCCGCACAGTTCATCAGCGAAGACATCTCACGGTGGCGCAGAAAACGGCGGCCGTACAGCAGCCAGAGAGACGAATCGGCTCGTCCTTTTCGCAATGAACGGCTTAACGCGCCGGAATAGCGAGCCGCAGCCCGGCCAGCAGCCGATTCCGCAGCTCGCCCGGATGCACGACGTCGTCGTAAGTCACGGTGCTCGCGAGCCGCCACGGCCCCGCCGCCTCGCCCTCGGCGAGCGCTTGGCTGGTCCCGGCGTCGGCTTTGGACGTCTCCGCGCCGACGCGCGCGGGCATGGCACCGAGCGTCGCCCCGGGCAGCGCGAGGCTGAGGGTCTGCCGGTCGAAGGCGTTCTGGCCCATCACCGAACTGCCGAAACCGAACGCCTTGCGCATCGTCACGTGGAATTTCGGCACGTCCGCGCGGTGCTGGGCAAGGAACAGCCGCGCACCGGCGCGCAGCACGCCCGCGCGTTCCTGGTCCCGGCCGCCGAGCAGGCCCGGGTTGTCCGCGAGCATCAGCAGCGGCACGCCGAATCCCGTGACGTGCTCGATGAACCGGGCCGCCTTGTCGGCTGCCAGCGCGTCGATCGCTCCGGCGCGCACCGCCGGCTGGTTCGCCACGACACCGACGACGTGTCCGCCCAGTCTGCCCAGCCCGGTCAGCATCGACGCGGCGTGGTCATGGCCCAGCTCGAACCAGGTTTCGCGGTCAAGCAGTTCCTCGACCACGGGCCGCATGTCGTAGGGCACGCGGTCGTTCGGCGGGATCAGGTCCAGGAGCTCGTCCGTCCGGCGTTCTTGCTCGGCTGTTGTCGCGGACGGAGGGAGCAAGCTCAAGTAGCGGCGGACTTGCCCGATCGCCTCGGGAAGGTCGGCGGCGACGAGGTCGACAAGTCCACTGTGGACCGCATGGACGTCGGCGCCGCCCAGTTCCTCTTTGGACACGTCCTCGCCCAAGGCCGCGCGCACGAGCGGCGGACCGGCGGAGAACAGCTGCCCGCTTCCCCGCACCAGCACCACGAGGTTCGCGAGTGCCGCGGTGAGCGCGCTGTGCCCGGCCGATGGCCCGGCGACCACCGCAACCACCGGCACTTTCCCGGACAAGTCGGCCAGCGCTTGGAGATCGTTCGGTGCCGGGCGGTGCGGGTGCAGGCTGTTCGACGGCCGGTGTCCGGCACCCTCCAGGAACATCACCAGCGGCACGCGTTCCTGTTCCGCGAGCCGGGCGAGACGTTCCCGTTTGGACGCCGCCGCGACCCCGATCGACCCGCCAGCAACAGAAAAGTCCTCGGCGCCGACCAGAACCGGCTTCCCGTCGACGCTCCCGCTTCCGGCGACGAAGCCGTCCGCGGGCAGCTCTCCGGCGAGCAAGCCGATCTCGGCGAAGCTGCCGGGATCGAGCAACGCGGCGATCCGGTCACGCGCGTTGGGCCCGCCGAGCCGGGCGAGGCGTTCTTCGCCGCCCATCGCCTGTGCGGCCGAGCGCCGGGCAGCGAGGTCGGCGAGCAGCGGCTCCCACTGCTCGCGGTTCACTCCCACCGCACCAGCCGCCGGACCACCTTCCCCGTCGCGTTGCGCGGCAACGGATCCCGGGTCAGGAACCAAGCCGTCGGAATCTTGTACCGGGCCAGCCGATCGGCGAGATAGCCGCGCAGGCCGTCAGCGTCCACTTCGGACTCAGCGCGAAGCACGACCTTCGCGGCGACGATCTGGCCGTAATCCGGATCCGGCTGACCCGCGACAATGCACTCGGCGACACCGGGATGTCCGGCGAGCTGCTCTTCCACCTCAGCCGGGTAGATGTTCTCCGCCCCGCGCAGGATCAGGTCGCTGCGCCTGCTCAGCACGGTCAGCGCACCGTCGCGCAGCTGGCCGAGATCACCGGTCCGGAACCAGCCGTCCTCGGTGAACGCGGCTGTCGTCGCGGCCGGGTCGTTGAAGTAACCGAGCATCACCTGCGGGCCGCGAAGGTGGATCTCGCCGTCGGTGCCGTCCGGGACCGGGCGGCCTTCGGTGTCGCGGATCTGCACTTCCATGTTCGGCACGGGACGGCCCGCGGTGTCCGGGTCGGCGAGGAGTTCGGCCGGAGTCGCGAGGGTGGCCGCGGTGGACGACTCGGTGAGGCCGTAGTTGGTGCTCAGCGACGAGGCCGCGCCGGGCAGCGCGTGTCGCAGGTGGTCTTTCAGCTCGGCGGTCGACGGCGCGCTGCTGACCGAGACCGTCTTGAGCGTGCTGAGGTCGTAGCCGGACAGATCGGCTTCGACCAGACGCGAGAGCATGGTCGGGACCGCGCCCCAGTTGGTGATCCGCTCGGTCTGGACGAGGTCCAGCACCCGGTGGATGTCGAATTTCCCTTGGTGCAGCACGGCGGTGTCGCCCACGGCGAGCCGCACGACGGCGAGGTTGTGCAGGGCGGCGATGTGGAACAGCGGCGTGGCCAGCAGGAACCGCCGGTCCCGCGCCGGACGGCCGAATTCCGCCGCGAGCGCGTCGTTGAACAGGTGGAACCAGACTGCGGCGAGCACGTTGCGGTGCGAGTGCGTCGCGCCCTTCGGATGCCCGGAAGTGCCGCTGGTGAAGAGGATGACGGCCGGGTCGTCCTCGTCGACCGGCTCCGGTTTCAGCTCGGCGCCTTCGTGGCGGCCGAGGAGTTCCCGGTACTGCGGGCTGCCGATTTCCAGCACCGGATACCCGTCCGCGACCAGCGGTTTCCGCGCCGCGTCGGTCAGCACGACCTTCGGCGCGGTCAGGTCGAGGCCGTGCGCGACCTCCGGCGCGGCCCACATCGAGTTCATCCCGACCGCGATCGCGCCGAGCGACACCGCCGCCCAGAATCCGACAATCCACTCCGGACAGTTCGCCGCGCACAACGCGACCCGGTCCCCGCGTCCGACGCCGTATTCGGTCCGCAGCACCGCGGCCAGCGCGGCGACCTCGTCGTAGTGCTGGACGAAGGTGCGCCGGCTGTCCACAGTGACCAGATACTCGCGGTCGCCGAACTCGCGCGAGGCCGCCAGCAACTCGGTCAGGCTCCGATGCCGCCGCGCGAACACCCGGGCCGGACGGCCCGCGACCGGTTCCGGCCGGATCTCGAACTCCGCGCCCGGCGCGGTCAGCCGCGCGATGATGTCGTCCCGATCGGTCATCGGTCGCCTCCCGTAGTGGTCATCGGATCGTCAGCTGTCCGCCGTCGACGTTCCAGCACTGCCCGGTCACCCAGCCCGCCTCGGCACTGGCCAGGAACACCGCGGCCGCCGCGACGTCGGCCGGCTCGCCCGCCCGGCGCAACGGCACCTGCGCGCGAACGTACTCGGCCCACGAATCCGGGTCCACGTCGTCCAGCCTGCTCGTGCCGACGACGCCGGGGCACAGCGCGTTCACCCGGATCCCGTGCCCGCCCAGCTCTTTGGCCGTCGAAGAGGTCAGCGACTGCAGCGCGGCTTTCGACGCGGAATAGGCCGCCGACCCGGCCCCGGACAGCTTCCCGCCGATCGAGGAGATGTTCACGAACACCCCGCCGTCGCCCTGCTCGACCAGCCGCCTGCCGAACGCGCGGGTCATCAGGAACGGCCCGCGCAGATTGACCTCGATGACCCGGTCCCAGGTCTCGACGTCGAGGTCGAGCACCGGCACGCGATCCGGCCCACGCGCGGCCGCGGCGTTGTTGACGACGATGTCCACGCGGCCGAAGGCGTCCAGCACAGCGGCCAGCAGACGGTCGACCTGCGCCGGGTCGGCGACGTCGCTCACCACCGGCAACGCCTGGCCGCCGAGCTGGCGGATCTCGTCCGCCACGGACTGGATGTCCTGCCAGCCCGCCGCCCGCTCTTCCGGCGGGAACCTCTCGGGTGCGCGGCCGCTGCCGGTCACCACGACCGCACAACCGGCCCGCGCCAGCTCGACCGCGATCGACCGGCCGATCGACCGCATCCGGCCCGCACCGGTCACCACCGCGACCTTGCCGTCGAAACCGCTCAGCCGATACATCTCAGAGCCGCTCCACGATCGCCGCGGTCGCCTGGGCCCCGCCGGCACAGATCGCCACCAAACCGAGCGTCTGGTCGCGGCGCTCCAGTTCGTCCACGATCTCCGCCAGCAGCCGGATCCCGGTCGCGCCGACCGGATGGCCGATCGCGATGGCGCCGCCGTTGACGTTCAGCCGGTCCTCGTCGACGCCGAGCGTGCGGGCGAACGACAGCGGAACCGACGCGAACGCCTCGTTGACCTCGAACAGATCGATGTCCGCGACGGTCATCCCGGCCCGGCCCAGGACGCGTTCGGCGGCGCGGATCGGCCCGTCCAGCAGGTACTTCGGCTCCGCGCCGACGATGGTCTGCGCGACCAGCCGCGCGCGCGGGCGCAGTCCGAAGGTCTGGTCGGCGTCGACCAGCAGCGCCGCCGACGCGCCGTCGGAGATCTGAGAGGCCGTGCCCGCGGTGTGCAGGCCGTCTTCCTTGATGGGGGCGAGTCCGGCGAGGGCTTCGGCACTGGTGTCGCGCAGGCCCTGGTCGCGGTCGAACTGGCCGTCCTCGAGCGGGACCGGCAGGATCGAACGGCCGAATCGGCCCTCGTCCCAGGCGCGGCGGGCGCGTCGCTGCGAACGGAGGCCGAACGCGTCCAGGTCCGCGCGGGTGAGCCCGCGACGGGCGGCGATCCGGTCGGCGGCCTCGTACTGGGCGGGGAGGTCGACCTTCCAGGACTCCGGACGCGGACGGCCCGCGTCGCCGAGGTTGCTCAGCAGCGGCACCCGGCTCATCGATTCGACCCCGCACGCCATGCCGACGTCCACCAGCCCGGCCGCGATCTGCGCGGCGATGAGGTGCACAGCCTGTTGCGCGGAGCCGCATTGCGCGTCGATGGTGGTGGTCGCGGTCTCGTCCGGGAGCCCGGCGTGCAGCCAGGCGAAGCGGCCGACGTTGTTGGACTGCTCCCCGGCCTGCGTGACGCATCCGGCGACGACGTCGGTGACGAGCGCCGGATCGATGCCGGTGCGGTCGAGGATGCCGCGCTGCACGTGGCCGAGGAGTTCGACCGCGTGGATGCCGGACAGTGCGCCGCGGCGCTTTCCGAACGGGGTCCGGATCGCGTCCACGATGACCGGAGTGCCCATCACGCACCTCCTGAAGTCGTGCGGGCCCAGGCGTCGGTGAGGACTGCCGCGTCGTCGCGTTCAGGGCAGGTCACGCGTAGGGCCAGCTCATTTTCCTGTTGCCACACCGAAATCCTCAGGGTCTCACCGGGAATTGCCGGGCCGGCGAAGCGTGCCCCCAGTTCGCGGAGCCTCGACGGGTGGCCGTCGAGGAGGTGGTCGACGACGGCTTTGGCGACCAGGCCGTAGGACGCTAGTCCGTGCAGGATCGGCGCGGCGAAGCCTGCTGCGGCGGCGAATTCCGGGTCGGCGTGGAGCGGGTTGAGGTCGCCGTTCAACCGGTAGAGCAGGGCCTGGTCGGCGGTGGTGGCGACGTCCAGCACGTGCGTCGGGTCGCCTTCCGGTTTCTTCGACCCGACAGCGGTGCCTGCGTCGCCGCCGAAACCGCCTTCGCCGCGGGCCCAGACGGACATCTTCGAGGTCCATAGTGGACCGTCGGCGTCCGCGACCTCGTGGGCCAGCACGATGACCGCCGCCCGGCCCTTGTCCTGGATCTCCGCGATCCGCGTGGTTCGTTCCGCCGAGCCGGACGTCGGCAGTCGGTCGCGGTGGAGGGTGACGACCTGTCCGGCGTGCAGCAGCTTCGCGAGATCGACGTCTACGCCCGGCAGCGTCAAACCCTCCGCCGGAATGTCTCCGGCGGAAATGCCTTGTCCGGCAACGAGAGCGAAGGTCGGGAGGACTTCCAGGTCTCGTTCGTAGCCGTACCGGAGCGTGGTGCCGGAGCCAAGGGAAAGGTGGTACAGCAGCACGTCCCGGGTGGTCCAGGCGAGCCGCTGGGTGCGCGGCGGGGCGTTGAGCGCCTTGTCGAGATCGATGGGCACGTGATCCTCCTAAGCCGGCGCGCCGATCGGGGGTGCGGACGGGAGCCGCTCCCCGAGTTCGGCGGCGAGCGCGTCGGCGGTGCCGAGGGTGAAGGCGACCTGGCGGCCCCAGAGGAAGTAGCGGTGGATCGGATAGTCGACGTCCGCGCCGATGCCGCCGTGCAGATGCTGGGTCGCGTGCACGACCCGCAGTCCCCCGCGCGACGCCCACCATTTGGCCACCAGCGCGGCGATTTCCGCCTCGTCCTCGCGGCCCTCGTCCAGCAGCCAGGCGGCGCGTTGGGTGCAGACGCGGATCGCCTCGGTGTCGAGGTAGGCGTCCGCGGCCCGCACAGCGACAGCTTGATTTGTCGACAGTGGACGTCCGAATTGGACTCGTTCCGACGTGTACTTCGCGGTGGTCGCCAACGCTTGGGCACACACGCCGACGCTGACCGCTGCCAGCGCGACCCGGAGTCGGCGCAGTGTCCACTGCAGAGCGTCGTCGCCGGACACCAGGATGTCCGCTGCGGAGGCCCTTGTTTCGGCGAAGACGATCGACGCGTGACTTTCGCGGCTGGTGACTTCGACGGGGGTCACGCTGAGGTTGACCGTCGGGACGAGTACTAAATGGACTTGATCGTCTTCCTTGACCGGAACCAAGACCAGGTCGGCCTGCGCACCAGCGGGAACCGACACTACTTCGCCGGTGAGTTCGAGTTCGTCGCCGTGCCTGGTTGCGGTGACCGAGACTGTGTCGTCGAACGCGCCGACCAGCAGCGTCGAACCGTCCAGCACCCGCGGCAGGATCCGGTTCCGCTGATCCGCTGAGCCGAACTGGGCGACCGGCAGCACACCGCCCGCGATCACGTTCCACAACGGAACCGGCGCGACGTGTCGGCCCGCTTCTTCGAGCAGCACGGCCAGGCCGGACATCCCCAGCCCGGCCCCGCCGTCCCTTTCGGACAGGCAGATGCCGAGAAGGTCCGCTTCGGCGAGCACCCGCCAGAGGTCGGCGTCGAAGCCGCCCTGCTTCTCGACGGCCACCACCCGGTCGACGCTCGCGCGGTCGGCGAAGATCTTGGCGGCCAGCTCGCGGACCGCGCCCAGGTCGTCGTTGAGGTCGAAATCCATGTCAGCTCCTGGCCTTTTCCGGACGGCGGCGCGCGGACAGCGTCATGCCGAGGGTTTTCGCGGCGACGATCTCGCGCAGCACCTCGTTGGTACCGCCGCCGAACGTGTTGTTCTGCGCGCGCCGGGCGAGGGTTTCGACGCGCCCGTCGACCGCCGCACCGGGCGAATCCGGCCGCAGCAGGCCGCGAGCGCCGAGCACTTCCTGGAGCCTGCTGTACGCGGTCACCACCGCTTCGGTGCCGAACACCTTGGCGGCGGCGGAATCCCCGCCGCCGAGCGTGCCCGCGGCGACATCCGCGACCAGGCGCAGGTTGATCAGGTCAGTGGCGCTGAGCAGCGCGTATACCTCGGCCAGCGTGTGCCGGACCCAGGGCAGGTCGTACACCGTTCCCGGACCGAACGGCTCCTCTTGTGCCCACTTGAGGACCGCGTCGTACATCTGGTTCGCGATGCCGCCGCGCGCGGCGAGGGCGACGCGCTCGTGGTTGAGCTGGCTGGTGATGAGCCGCCAGCCGTTGTTCAGCTCGCCGACCACATTGGACAGTGGAATTCGGACGTCCGCATAGTACGTGGCCGAGGTGCTGATCCCACCCACCGTATGGATTTCAGTGGCGGAGAAGCCCGGCGTGTCGGTCGGCACGAGCACGACGGAGATGCCGCGATGCGGGGGCGCGTCCGGGTCGGTCCGGACGGCCAGCCAGATCCAGTCGGCGAAGATGCCGGCGCTGGTGAAGATCTTGCTGCCGTTGATGACGAGTTCGTCGCCGTCGATTTTCGCCCGCGTCTGCAGCGACGCCAGGTCGGTGCCCGCGCCGGGTTCGGTGTAGCCGATGGCGAACATCAGCTCGCCGCGCAGGATCGGCGGCAGGAAGAACTTCTTCTGTTCCTCGGTGCCGTGATGCATCAACGCGGGCGCGACCGTGTTCAACGTGACCAGCGAGAGCGGGGCCCCGGCGCGCAACACCTCGTCGTAGAACACGAAAAGCGCTTCCGGGTCCTCGCCGCGGCCGCCGTATTCTTCCGGCCAGCCGAGGCCGAGCCAGCCGTCCGCGCCCATCCGGCGCAGGATCCGGTCGAACACCGGACCGCCCTCGGTCTGCTCGACCAGCGCGCGGCGGTCGTCCTCGTCGATGATGCGGGCGAAGTACTCGCGCAACTGCGCGCGGAGCCTTCGCGAGCGCTCCGACAGCTCCGGATGCATGCGTTTTCTCCTAGTAGTCGGGTCAGCGGGGCAAGCCGAGGACGCGTTGAGCAATGAGATTGAGCTGAATTTCCACCGTCCCGCCGCCGAACAGCACGGCGGGCAGGCCGAGATGGTCGATGACGTGCCCGTCCTCCGCGCTCGCCGAACCGGGGCCGAGCAGGGCGATCACCTCGCGCGACCCCTCCTGCTGGGCGAGCGCGCTGAACACCTTCTGCACGCTGACCTCGGCCCCGAGATCCAGGCCCGCGAGCCGGGCCAGCACGCTGCGGAGGCCGAGCGTGGCGAGCGTCAGTTCCCGTGACACGCAGCGGCCGAGCGCGGACAGTGCCTCGGGATCATCCGGATTGTCGCGGAGCAACTGGCGGACCCGGTCCGACGAACCGTGCGCGAGCGTCGCGCCCATGTTGTGCCGTTCGTTGGCCAGCGTGGTCGTCGCGAGCCGCCAGCCGTTGTTCGGCTCGCCGACGAGATCGCGGTCCGGGACGAACACGTCGTCCAGGAAGACCTCGTTGAACTCCGCGCGTCCGGTGGCCTGCCTGATCGGCCGGACCGTGACGCCTTCCGCGGCCAGGTCGACGAGGAAGTACGAGATTCCCCGGTGGCGCGGCGCGTCCGGGTCGGTCCGGGCGAGGCAGACGCCCCAGTGCGCTTCGTGGGCCAGCGACGTCCAGACCTTCTGCCCGGAGATCCGCCAGCCACCGTCCGCTTTGGTCGCCCGGGTGCTGAGCGAGGCGAGGTCCGAACCAGCGCCCGGTTCGCTGAACAGCTGGCACCAGCGGATCTCGCCGCGCAGAGTCGGCAGGACAAAGCGGTCGCGTTGCTCCGGGGAACCGTGCACGAGCAGCGTCGGCAGGACCCATTCGCCGATCACCGTGGTGGGCTGGGGAATTCCACGACGGTCGAACTCTTCGGCGATGACGGCCTGTTCGAGCGGTCCGGCGTCCAGCCCGTACGGCTTCGGGTAGTGCGGTGCGGCGAGACCCGCGTCGGCGAGCACTCGGACGGACGGCTCGGCTTGGTCGAGGACGGACGCGACCTGGCTGCGCAGTTCGAGACAGTCTTGGGGGGTGGCGAGGGTCAGGTCGCGGGTCGTGGTCTGGGCGCGTTCGCCGAGGGTGCGGGCGGCTGATCGGCCCAGGGAGCCAGACAGCGCGACCGCGCGACGCCAGTACAGGTGCGCGTCGTGCTCCCAGGTGAAGCCGATCGCGCCGAGGAGGCGTACGCAGCTGACGGACGCGTCCACCGCGGCGGGAAGCGCGGCGTGCCTGGCCTGCGCGGCCGCAAGTGCTTGCTGCGCAAGCGAATGCCGCTCGGCACGGGCCGCGTCCCAAGCTGCGGCCGTGGCGATCTCCCGGTGCAGGAGGATGCCCGCCGCCTGATGCTGGACCGCTTGGAAAGAGCCGATCGGACGCCCGAACTGGACGCGGGTGCGGACGTGCTCGACGGCGCAGTCCAGGGCCCAGCCGCACAGCCCGGCCGCCTCGGCCGCCGCGGGGACCGCGAGGGCCAGCTCCGCGCGTTCCGGCTGGAGCTCCACGAGGTCGTCCTGAGCTACCAGGAAGTTCTCCAGCTTGAGCCGGGCCGCGGATCTGGTCAGGTCAACGGCTTCGACGGGGATCAGCTGGCCGGGCTCCGGTCGGAGCACGAACCAGATTCGGTCAGCGCGGACCACGGCGATCTCCGCGTCCGCGAGTCCGAGCGCCGGACTGCTGGTGCCGCTGATCCGCCAACCGTCGGCGGTGCTGGCGGCGCTGAGGCCGTCGAGCACGACAGCTCCGGTAGCCCCTCCGGCGAACGCGGCGAGTTCTTCCGTCGGTTCGGCCGCGGCGAGGACAGCGCTGGCGGTGACCGTCGGCAGGAACGGGCCGGGCACCAGATGGCGGCCGAACTGCTCGGTCACCACGGCGAGTTCGAGCAGGCCCGCGCCTTGGCCGCCGACGGACTCCGGCAGGTGCAGGGAGTGCCAGCCTTGTTCGGTGAGGGTCTTCCAGAACTTCGGCTGCCCAGATCCACCCGTCTCGGTCTGGGATTTCCCAGAACCCGGCTGGCCGCCTATTCCAGCGCGGGTCTCGACGATCGGCGCGTGCCGGGCGGCCCACCCGGCGGCGGAGGCGGCCAGGTCGCGGTGTTCCTCGGACAGGGCAATCGGCATGGTTCAGATCCGTTCGACGAGCACGCAGCTGGTGGCGGCCGCGGCGCAGATCGCGATCATCGCGAGGCTGGCGTCGCGGCGTTCGAGTTCCTCGACGGCCGTCGCGAGGAGACGGATGCCGGTCGCGCCCGCCGGGTGGCCGAGCGCGATCGCGCCGCCGAGGACGTTGAGCTTGTCCTCCGGGATGTCGTGCGCCTGCGCGAAGGACAGCGGCACGGCGGCGAAGGCCTCGTTGACCTCGAAAAGGTCGATGTCGCCGATCGTCAGGCCGGTGCGGTCGAGGAGTTTCCGCGCCGCGGCTACCGGACCGTCGAGGAGGTACTCGAGGTCGCCGCCGATGACGCACTGCGCGAGTAACCGCGCTCGCGGGCGGAGGCCCAGTTCGTCGGCGCGGCTTCGGGACAGGAACAGCGCGGCACTCGCGCCGTCGGAGACCTGGGACGAGGTGCCCGCGGTGTGCAGGCCGTCCGGGACCGTGGTGCGGAGCCCGGCGAGCGCTTCCGTCGAGGTTTCGCGGAGTCCTTGATCGCGGGTGACCGGTTGGCCGTCCGGCAGTTCCAGCGGGAGGACTTGGCGGTCGAAAAGCCCGGCGTCCCAAGCCTTTCGCGCGTTGTGCTGGGAGCGGAGGCCGAACGCGTCGAGGTCCGCCCGGGTCAGTCCGCGCTTCCGGGCGATGCGGTCCGCGGCGGTGTATTGGTCGGGGGTGTTGAGATGCCAGTCGGCTGGCCTCGGCGTACCAGCGCCGGTCCCCTGCTTCGGAGTGAGCGGCACGCGCGACATCAGCTCGACGCCGCACGCGACGCCCGCGTCGACGGTCCCGTTCGCGATCTGTCCGGTGAGCAGGAAGGACGCCTGCATCGACGTGCTGCACTGAGCGTCGATGGTGGTGGCTCCGGTCTCGGTCGGGAGGCCGCCGTAGAGCCAGGCGGTGCGGACGATGTGCCCGTACTGCTCGCCGAGCGGCGTGACGCAGCCGCCGATCACTTGGTCGACCGTCTGCGGGTCGAGCCCGGTGCGGTCGAGGACGCCCTGCTGGACGCGGCTGAGCAACTGGACGGCGTGCAGGGCGGAAACCCAGCCGTCGCGTTTGCCGAACGGCGTGCGGACCGCGTCGACGAGGACTGGCGTCGTGTCTTTCAAGCCCGGATCTCCTTCTCGCGGGGAAGGCCGGACCGGCCCCTGGTCGTCGAGTAATCGAGCAAGCGTTTGGTTGGAGGTTAGCTTCGGCCCGGCGAGCGGGACAAGCGCGCGTACTGGTGAGCGGGAGTGGCCGGCCCGCGTGCGACGTCGGCCAGCCTGCGGCGCCTCTCCCTCGCCACGAGCCGCCGATGCCACTCACCGGGAGCAGTCGCACGTCGCGGGCCCGCCATCGGCACCATGGCGGCATCCCTTCCCGGCATTGGAGGCCCCGTGTCCCACCTCAGCACCGCCCTGTCCGGCCGCACCGCCATCGTCACCGGGGCCGGGGCCGGACTCGGCCGGGCCGAAGCGCTGGCGCTCGCCGCGGAGGGGGCGAACGTCGTCGTCAACGATGTGAGCGACGCCGGGGACAAGGTCGTCGCCGAGATTTCCGCGAGCGGCGGCCGGGCGCTGGCCGTTCCGGGCGACATCGGCGATTGGCAGTACGCCGAAGACCTCGTCACCGCGGCGACCGAGCATTTCGGATCGCTCGACATCGTCGTCAACAACGCCGGCATCACCCGCGACGCGATGCTTTTCAACCTCGACGAGAAGGCCTGGGACGACGTCATCCGAGTCCACCTCAAGGGCCACGCGGCCCTGTCGCGCGCGGCGGCGCGGCACTGGCGGCAGCTCAGCAAAAGCACTGGCGAACCCACCTATGGCCGCCTGATCAACACGTCGTCGGAAGCATTCCTCCTCGGCGGCGCGGGGCAGCCGAACTACGCGGCGGCGAAGGCGGGGATCGCGGCGCTGACGCTGTCCTGCGCGCGAGGCTTGAGCCGCTACGGCGTCCGCGCGAACGCGATCTGCCCGCGCGCCCGGACGGCGATGACCGACAGGATCTTCGCCGCCGGACGCAGCGCGGGCGGATTGGACATCCTCGCGCCGGAACGGGTCGCGGCGTTCGTCGCGTACCTGGGCTCTCCGGCGGCGGACGCGGTGAACGGACAGGTGTTCGTGGTGTACGGAGACATGGTCGCGCTACTCGCCCCGCCGACGGTCGAGCATCGGTTCGTCTCCGGGCAAGGCGCGTTCGACCCGGCCGAGCTGGAGCGGACGATCACGCCGTACTTCGCCGAGCGCGACCCGCGGAAAACGTTCGCGGCCAGCGACATCGTGGGGCTCGACGACACCGAGACGACCGCATAGCCCAGGGCCTCGCGAGTGGCGATCCCGGTGAGAACCGTGATCGCCACTCACGACTCACCGCACCACCGCAGCCATCTCCTCCAGCATCGCCCGCACATCCCGACGGCGATACCCCAGCAACTCCGTCTCACCGGCATCCGGTTCGTACGAGATCGTCGCGCCCCTGCCCGGGACGAGCACCCGATCCGGCAGGAACGGGTGTTCCTCGTCGCGTTCTTCCAGAGTCCGGCCGGAACCGGAGACATCGAAAACCAGCTGAAAGTAGTCCCGGAAGCTGAGGTTTTCGTCCCCGACCAAGTACGCCGCGCCGGATTCCCCGCGCAGCAACGCACCCTCGACGGCTTCAGCCAAGCTCCGCACCGACAGGTAGTTCGTCCCGCCGACCGGCGCGAAGTCCGGCACCTTCCCGACCAGCTCCCCGTCGGCCCAGGCCAGCATCTTCCCGAACTGCCGCGTCGACCGGCCCGGAGCCATTCCGACGATCGACGGCGGGTTCAGCGTGCACACCGCGAACCCGTCCCCGGCGAGGGCGCGCGCTCCTTCGTCGGCCAGGCGGCGGGCGTCGACGTACGGGTTCGTTTCCGCGAGATCCGGCCGGACCTGGTGGTAATAACTGCCGATCTGGACGAACCGGCCGACGCCCGCCCGTTTCGCGCGCGCGGCGATCGCGGTCACGCCGTCGATTTGGTACGTCCGCCAGAATTCCTCGTCGCCCCAGCCCGATACATGCCGGATGTCTTGTCCCGCCGCGAAAACCACAGCGTCGAACGGGGCCAGCGCGGCCTCGTCGAAACCGTCGTGGGCGTAGTCTCCGAGGAGTACTGGCAGACCCGCGACCAGGGAATCGGCGTCGGGTTCGTGTCGTCCGGCAACGGTCACGGAATGACCAGCACCGCTCAAGTGCGCGGCGGTGTTCGAGCCGATCATGCCGGTGCCGCCGATGACCAAGACCTTCATGCGCAATTCCTCTATCCGAAGTGGACGCGACCGCCGTCGACGACCGGGCCGCGTTCCGACGTGATCCGCAGGCCGCCTTCCGACCAGCCTTCGACTTGCAATTGCTCGCCCGGGAATACCGGCGCGGCGAAGCGGCCTTCCAAAGACGTCAGGTCGGCCGGGTGTGCGCCGACCTGACGGGCTGCGACCAGAGCGCCCGCGCCGAGGGTCGCCAAACCGTGCAGGATCGGGCGCGGCTGGCCGATTCCGGCTGCTGCCGCGGGGTCGACGTGGATGTGGTGCCGGTCTCCCAGCAGCCGGTAAAGCAGAGCCTGGTTGTCCGCAGTGGACAGTGAAGCAGTCCAATCCGGACTGTCCAATGCGGCCGGACGGCCGGGGCCGCGTTCGCCGCCGAAACCGCCGATACCGGGGCAGAACAAGGACCACGTCGCGACGAAGTAGTCCGATTCGACGGCCACGTCATAAACCGCCGCGCTGCCTTTGTCCCAGACTTCCGGAACGCGGGCCCGCATGGAAATCTCGCCCGCGCGCGGCAGCGGCTTCAGGACTTCCAGCCGTTGCGAACCGTGCACCGCGTTGCCGACCTCGAACGCCCCAGCCGAGCCGAGGACGTCCGGGGCCCACTGGGCGAGCGTCAGCGCGAAAGGCGGCAGCACCCGAAGCCGGTCCTCGAAGACCAGGTCGAGTTCGTCCGGCCGGGCGCCGATGGCGAGCGCGTAGAGGATCGGGTCACGGTCGGTGTAGGCGACGGTGCGCTCGCCGAGGACCCGGCCCTTCCAGTCCGCGGGGCTGTTCACTGCGCGCCGTAGACCGGTTCGGGCGCGGGCGCTTCCTTCAGCAGCTCGCGCACGGCCGGACCGGCTTCGGCGGCGGTCCAGCGCCGGTCCAGTTCGCGGGAGGGGCCGTGGGTCCAGCCGTTCTCCAAGCAGATCCGGCCGCCCTCGACCTCGATCACGCGGCCGGTGACGTCCGCGGCGTCCTCGCTGGCGAGCCACGCGACGATCGGCGACACGTTGCCCGGGTGCATCGCGTCGAAGCCGTCGTCCGGCGCGGCCATCTGGGCGGCGAACGGACCCTCGGTCATCCGGGTGCGCGCGGCCGGGGCCAGCGCGTTCACGGTGATGCCGTACCGGCCGAGTTCCGCGGCTCCGACCAGCGTCAACGCGGCGATCCCGGCTTTGGCTGCGCTATAGCTGCCCTGGCCGATGCTGCCCTGCAGACCCGCGCCCGAGGTGGTGTTGATGATCCGCGCCGCCCGCGTACGCCCGGCTTTCGCCTCCGCGCGCCAGTAGCCCGCGGCGTGGTGCATCAGCGCGAAATGCCCCTTGAGGTGCACCGCGACGACCGCGTCCCACTCCTGTTCGCTGGTGGTCACGATCATCCGGTCGCGCACGAAGCCCGCGTTGTTCACGACGATGTCCAGCCCGCCGAACGTATCGACCGCCTGCTGCACCAACGCTTCCGTCGCCGCGAAGTTCGCGACGTCGGCGCCGTTGGCCACCGCTTCACCGCCCAGCGCGCGGATCGCTTCGACCACTTCGCCGGCCGGACCGTCGGACGCCCCCTCGCCCGCACCCGACGTGCCGAGGTCGTTGACCACGACGCGCGCGCCCTGGCGGGCGAGTTCCAGTGCGTGCTCGCGGCCGAGTCCGCGACCGGCCCCGGTCACGATCGCGACCCGGCCCTCCAAGATCCCGCTCACATCATCTCCGTTCGTCTTCGGCAGGCGAGGCGGTTCCCCGTAAACCAAGCAAGTGTTAGGCTACCAAGCAATCGCTAGGTTAGGAACGCACGTGACGATTTCCACGCAGCTCCACGACAACGGCACCTTCGTGGTCACCATGGACTACCCGCCGGTGAACGCCCTGCCGGTCGCCGGATGGTTCCGCCTCGCCGAAACCGTGCGGGAGGCGGGCGAGGACCCGGCGGTGCACGTCGTCCTGCTCCGCGCCGAGGGCCGCGGCTTCAACGCAGGCGTCGACATCAAGGAAATGCAGCGCACCACCGGTTTCGACGCCCTCGTCGGCGCGAACCGCGGCTGTTACCTGGCATTCAAGGCGATCTACGAATGCGCCGTGCCGGTCATCGCCGCGGTGAACGGCTTCTGCCTCGGCGGCGGCGTCGGCCTGGTCGGCAACTGCGACACGATCATCGCCGCCGACGACGCGTACTTCGGCGTCCCCGAGGTGGACCGCGGCGCCCTGGGCGCGGCGACCCACCTCGCCCGCCTGGTCCCGCAGCACCTGATGCGCACGCTGTACTTCACCAGCCGCACCATCGCGGCGAAGGACCTGGTACAGCACGGTTCGGTACTGGAAACCGTGCCCGCCGCCGAGCTGCACGACGCCGCGCTCGCCCTGGCCGCCGAGGTGGCCGCGAAGGACCCGCGCGTCATCCGGGCCGCGAAAGCCGCGCTGAACGGCATCGACCCGATCGACGTCAACCGCAGCTACCGTTACGAACAGGGCTACACCTTCGAACTCAACCTCATCGGAGCCGCCGACGAACACCGCGACGCCTTCGTCGCCACCGGCCGCCCGATGAACGACTGACTCGAGGAGACCCGTGCCTCTCCGCACCCCGCTCACCGAGCTGACCGGCGTAACCCACCCGATCGTGCAAACCGGCATGGGCTGGGTCGCCGGCCCGCGCCTGGTGTCCGCGACCGCCAACGCCGGCGCCCTGGGCATCCTCGCCTCCGCGACGATGACCTACGACGAGCTCGACCACGCCATCAAGGAAGTCAAGCAGCGCACGGACAACCCCTTCGGCGTAAACCTGCGCGCCGACGCGGGCGACGCCACCGAACGCGCCGAGTTGCTGATACAGCACGGCGTCAAAGTGGCTTCTTTCGCTCTGGCCCCGAAAAAAGACCTGATCGCCCGGTTGAAAGACCACGGCCTGGTCGTAATGCCCACAGTCGGTGCCGCCCGCCACGCCGAAAAGGTCGCCTCGTGGGGCGCGGACCTGGTAATGATGCAAGGCGGCGAAGGCGGCGGCCACACCGGCCCGACCGCGACGACCCTGCTGCTGCCCTCCGTACTGGACGCAGTCGACATCCCGGTCGTCGCCGCCGGCGGCTTCTTCGACGGCCGCGGCCTGGCCGCCGCGCTGTCCTATGGTGCGGCCGGAATCGGCATGGGCACGCGCTTTTTGCTCACCAGCGACAGCGCGGTTCCGGACGACATCAAACGCACCTACCTAGGCTTCGGCCTGGACGGCACCGTCGTCACCACCAAGGCCGACGGCATGCCGCACCGCCTGCTCCGCACGCCGTTCATCGAGGGCCTCACGAAGGAAGGCTTCGTGCAGCGGATGGCCCGAACCCTGCGCCGAACCAAGGACTTCAAGCGATTGAGCGGCCAATCCTGGCCGTCCCTAGTCGCCGACGGACTGCGCATGAAGCGCGGCAGCGACCGCTCGTGGACGCAGACGATGCTGGCCGCGAATACTCCCATGCTGCTCAAGGCCGGTCTGGTGGAAGGCGACACGCGCGCCGGGATGCTGGCGGCCGGGCAGGTAGTCGGAGTGATCGAGGACCTGCCGAGCTGTGCGGAACTGGTGACTCGGATCGTGGAGAGCGCGCAGGAACGGTTGAAAGCGACCGCCGCGCTGGTGGACTGAGCCCAAGGTCGTGAGGGGAACCCTGATTGACTCTGATTCCCTCAGGGTTCCCCTCACGACCCGCCGCGCGCCGCGATGGCCCTCACCCCCGCACGGACAGCCGATCGGCCGTGCGGGGCCCCTTCACAGCCCGCCCACTCGCTCGCGCCGCCGAGATACGCCCCAATGTGGCGTTGGGTGCATGTGACGCACCGAATGCCACATTGGGGCGCTAACCCCGCCCCTAACGAACCGCAGCCGATGCACCCGACTAAGGCAGCCACACCCCCCGCACCCCGATACGAAGCCAAAAACACGGCGCGGAGGTGCTTGTCAAGGCATCTTTCCCGCCTTGACAAACAACACCCCGCCCGGGTAACAAAAAAAAAAGGGGGGGGC
>NZ_JBEXMH010000077.1:0-37335 GCF_040610415.1 Amycolatopsis sp. NPDC004079
GTTCGGGGGTGGTGTTTTTATTAACTTCATTCCACCACACTAACCCCCCCCCCCCCGCGCCGTCGTCACAATCAGCTTCGGGGTGCCCCACGCAACCAAGGGCGCAATGTCGCCCCCAGGCGACGAGCCAAAAGAAGAATTAATCCTCAGCCCGACGCCGCCGCCGAGGACTCCCCTCAGTCTTCCCATTAGCCGCAAGCAATTCCGTCACAGACCGCCCAGACGCATGGTGCCCAGTGTCCGCGGCCCGCCGCCCATGCGCAGCCTCTTCGCTCTCCTCAGCAGCAGAAGCCTCCCAAGCAGGAGGCTCCCCCTCTGGCCGCCGCCGACGCCCCCCAGAAGCCACTGGAGCAGCCTCAGCTTCCGGCCGACGCCGCCGCCCTCCAGACCCGCTGCCGACCGAACTCCGAACCGACTCCGGCAAAGTCGGGTTAACCGCATCCGCCCCCGGAGCCCCATGCCGCCCAGTAGGCGTGTCCTCAGCCAACGGCGACAAATCAGACCGGGAGAACTGCTCCAGCCGAGACGGCGCACGAGTCTGCGGCTCAGCCGCGGTCTCCTTCTCCACCACCGGTTTCTCCACCTTCTTCGGGGCAGCCTCAGCACGCCGATGCGCGACCGGCTCAGCAGGCCGGGAAATCGCAGTCCGCTCAGCAGGTTCCGGCCGCTCCTCCGGCCGCTGCGGAGCAGGCCGAGCCGCCAGCCGAGGCACCGGCCGCTCCTCCTTGACCGGCGGTTCCGGCTTGCTCACCGGCGCGACAGTCCGAGTCGGCTGCGCCTCGGCGACCGGCCGACGAGCAGGCTCCGGCGCATCATTCTGCGGCCGGGCTGCCCGCGGCCCCTGCCCGAACGAACCACGGGCCCGCTCAGCCTCCCGCGGCAACGGCTCAGTCACATTCCGCTGCCCACGCTCAGGAACGTCCTGCTCAAACGCTTCCGGAATCACGTGTGAACCAGACTCGCTTGCCGAACGACGCTCGGCCTCGTACGGCTCCGGCGCACGATCCGCGCGCGGCTTCGGCGCACCCCCACGAGGGCCAGCCTCCGGCGCACCACCGCGAGCGGACGGCCGCTCAGCATGCGCTTCCGGCGCACCATTTCGCGGCTCACGCGCGGCAAACGCGTCCGCGACACTCGCCCGCCCCTCATGCGGCCCCGCGTCGCCACGGCCGCCACGAGGCACGAACGCCTCCGCCAGGCTGGCCCGAGAATCGCGACCACCGCGCGGAACCGGGCTCTCCGATTCGACGTCGTCCTCGAACGGCTCCGGCTCGGCGGGCGGTTCCGGACGCTTCGGCTTCAACCGCGGCATCTGCTGGGTACGCAACTGGGTCGACCGGTCGCCATTCGGACCGGAACCGTTCAATCCAGCGCTGATCGAGCCGTTCGCGCCGGAAGTCCCATTGGCGCCATTGGTCTTCGCGGCCCCATTGGCGCCGCCGTTCACCGGCGGACGGCGACGCTCCGCGGGTGTCGCGTCGAGCACCCGGTCCATGAATTCGGTCGGCCGCTCCGGAACATCGACCACCTGCTTTTTCGGAGCGAGCAGCTGAGCCGGTTTCTTGCCATTGCCGTTCTTGGTCTCAGAACCAGCGGAAACGAGGCGCTGCTCGTCGTTCAACGAGCGCATCCGAGTCGCCTGCGCGGTGAGCGCGACGCGTTCCAGCAGCACTTCGCCGCCGAACAGCGAATGCAGACTTTCGCGCAGCGCAGCCACTTCGGCACGCAGCGCATCCAATTCTTCTCGTGACTGTGCCTGCGCGGCCTCGCGCGTTTCCGTCTCGAGTTCGAGCTCGTACTCCCGCCGGGCCGCGATTTCGCGTTCCAGCTCCAGTTCGTACACCGCCTGCGCCTCGGCGACCGCGTCCTCGCTGTGCGCCGCGTTCTTGCGGGCGCGAACAGCGAGGAAGGCGCCGATCAGGGCAGCCCAGAGCGCCGCGACGATCCCGAGCCGGAGGTACCGGAGGTCGTCGCTCAGCACCAAAACCACGGTGGCGCCGACGGCGAGGAGCAATCCGGCGACAAGCCACGGCCCGCCAGCGCGGCGGCCATGCGAGTCGTCACCCACGCCAGTCATGCCTGACACCGTACCTTCCGGTGATCCGAATGAGACCTAGTCGGTACTTCGAGCGGTGCCATCGAGGCGTTAACCGGTCGGGGACCGACGGTCCTCCGGCGGCGTCCGGCAGCAGTGCTCGAGCCACAAACCGGCAGCTACGAGCAGCGCCGCCGACACCGCCCCGACGACCGCCGACTTGCTGTCGGAGACCGCGGCGACGAGTTCGTCACGTCGCGGGAAAACATAGCCGAACGCGGCGATCCAGCCGCCGCCCAGAAACGCCCCGGCCAGCGAAGACGCCTTCGCCAGCGCGACCGCCCGCGCGATCCCGACCGCGTCGCCGTGGACCTGGCCCGACTTGATCCGCGACCGGATCGACAGGGCCAAACCGGCCTCGGCGATCGCGAGCACCGCGAAGGTCACCCCGGCGAGCAAGGGCAGCTGCGGCAGATCGCCGTAAGCGGCCTGGAACAGCACGTAGACCACGGCGAGGCCGAGGACCGCGGCCACGACCAGGTCCCGGGACCGCGTGAAGTGCATGACTCCACCGTACCGAGCCCGTTCTGGCAGGCTTGACTCTCCAGCGACTGGAGACTCCACGATGCCTGACATGCCTGCCACCACGGTCTTCACGATCGGCGAACTGTCCCGGCGCACCGGGCTGCCGGTGAAGACCATCCGGTTCTACTCCGACGAGGGCCTGCTCCCGCCCACGCAGCGGACCGGTGCCGGCTACCGGCTGTACGACGCGCACGCGCTCGCCCGGCTGGAGCTGGTGCGGACGCTGCGCGAGCTGGGCATCGGCCTGCCCGAGGTGTCCCGCGCATTGGCGCGCGAGACGACGGTGCGCGACCTGGCGACGAGCCACGTCGACGCTCTGGACGAGCAGATCCGGCGGTTGCGGCTGCGCCGCGCGGTATTGCGCGCGGTGCTGAAACGGGATTCCGAGCTGGAGGAAGTGAAACTGATGAATCGCATCGCCCAAATGCCGGACGAGGAACGCCGCCGTTTGGTGGACGAGTTCTGGTCCGAAATGATGGAGGGGCTCGATGTCGATCCCGAGTTCTACGCGCGAATGCAGTCGGCGAAACCGGATCTTCCGGATGATCCGGCTCCGGAACAGCTGGAGGCCTGGATCGAGTTCGCCGAACTCGTGCAGGACCCCGGGTTCCGGCAGTCCATCCGCACGATGAGCGAACGGCATTCGACCGCGCGGGAAGCGGGCGAGTACGAGCAGCCGACAAAGGCCCAGCAGGAAAACTGGGCGGCTTGGATGACCGACGCCCGGTCCGCGCTCGACGCGGGCCACGCGCCGGACTCCCCGGCCGGACGGGCGCTGGCGGACGCGATCGCGACCGCCTCGGCCCGCCCGGACCAGGACCCGGCCGACCCGGCTGTCCGTTACAAGATGGCCGACGGAATCGCCGTGGGGGCGGATCCGCGCGCCGAGCGGTACTGGCAGTTGCTCGCGACGATCAACGGCTGGCCCGCCATCCCCAGCAAGCAGGACGAGGTGCAGTTCCTGCTGGCGGCGCTGCGGGCCTCGTGAGTGCCTGCGCCGGTTAGAACCGGCGCAGCCGCTCACGACAAGCCGAGGCCGGACCCGCCGACCGGACGCAGCTTCTACCAGCGGGTTCCCGATCGTCGTGAGTGGCGGAGCCGGTCAGAACCGGCCTAGCCACTCACGACAAGGTGAGGTCGGGTCGCAGGACGACGCCCGCCCGGTCGGCTTCCGGCAGCCGGGCGAGCAGGTCGGCGGCCCGGCCGTGCCCGGGGACCTCGGCGTCCGGGTCGATCTCGAGCCACGGGATCAGCACGCTCGCCCGGTCCGGGGTCCCGGGGTGCGGCAGGAGCAGCTCCGGATCGTCGGACGTCACGCCCTGCACTGTCACTATGTCGACATCGAGCGTGCGCGGGCCCCAGCGCAGTTCGCGCACCCGGCCTGCCGCCTGTTCGGCAGCCTGCCCGGCGCGCAGCCACTCCCAGTGGTCGCGCGCCGGGTCGTCGACGATGCACAGCGCGTTCAGGAAATCGGGTTGGTCCTCGACGCCCCAGGCCTTCGTCTCGTACACCCCGGACACCGCGACGAGCGCCGGGCGCACCGCGTCAACCGCGCTCCGCAGATAGCCGAGCCGGTCGCCGAGGTTGGAGCCCAGCGACAGGACCGCGCGGCTCACCGCTCCCGCCGGACGGTGACCGCGACGTCGTCGAAGGTCAGCGGAATCGGCGCGGACGGCTTGTGCACGGTGACCTCGACGGCGGTCAGCCGGTCGTCGCGCATGACCTCGTCGGCGATCTTCCCGGCGACGCTTTCGATCAGGTCGTACGGCTCCCCGGCGACGATCCCCGCCGCCAGCTCGGCCAATTCGCCGTAGTGCAGCGTCTTGGTCAGGTCGTCCGACGCCGCGGCGGGCCCGAGGTCGAGCCACGCGACGATGTCGATGCCGAATTCCTGCCCGTCGCGCTTCTCGTGCTCGAAGACGCCATGTCGGCCGAACACGCGCAACCCCGTGAGCGTGATGCGGTCAGCCATCGGCCCGTCCTTGCTGCCAGGCTGCGGCCACCGCCACAGCGTCCAGTGAAGCCCCCACCTCGTGCACCCGCACCCCCCAAGCGCCGGCCGCGGCGGCCAGCGCCGAGATCGACGCGGTGGCGACCTCGCGGCCGTCCGGCGGCCTCGGCACTCCGTCCTTTCCGGACAGCAGCCGACCGAGGAAGCGTTTGCGCGAAGCACCGACCAAGACCGGGAAACCCAAGTCCAGCAACGAATTCAGCCCGTGCAGCAACGCCCAGTCGTGCTCGGCGTGCTTCGCGAACCCGAGGCCGGGGTCGAGCACGATCTCGCTGTCGGCAACCCCGGCCGCGATCGCCTCGTCGACCCGCTCCAGCAGCTCGCCGCGCACTTCGGCGACGACGTCGGCATACGTGGCCAACGCGTTCATGTCCTTGCTGTGCCCGCGCCAGTGCATCAACACCCACGGCACCTTGGTTTCCGCCGCGACTCGCCCCATCGCCGGATCGGCGAGCCCGCCGGACACGTCGTTGATCACCTTCGCGCCGGCCGCCACCGCGGCTTCGGCGACGGCGGCCCGCGTGGTGTCGACCGACAACACGACGCCTTCGGAAGCCAGTTGCCGGATCACCGGCAGAATGCGCGCGGCCTCGGTCTCCGCGTCGACCCGCGAGGCACCCGGCCGCGTCGACTCGCCGCCGACGTCGATCAGGTCCGCGCCGCGCGCCCACATCTCGCGCGCGTGCTCCAGCGCCTGGTCGACGTCGAGGTACCGGCCGCCGTCGGAGAACGAATCCGGCGTCACGTTCAGCACGCCCATCACGGCGCACCGCCCCGGCCGGGGGATCACCGGCGCC
The DNA here is from genome assembly GCF_040610415.1 of Amycolatopsis sp. NPDC004079. NCBI lineage: Bacteria > Bacillati > Actinomycetota > Actinomycetes > Pseudonocardiales > Pseudonocardiaceae > Amycolatopsis > Amycolatopsis sp. NPDC004079. Next base: position 5,429 of record NZ_JBEXMH010000077.1, read on the forward strand.
CCCGGATCAGCTCGATCGCCTCGGCGCGCGACGTCGCGGACGACCGCAGCATCCCGCGCACCGCCGACGTGGTGGTGCGCGACCCGGGCTTGCGGATCCCGCGCACCGACATGCACAGATGCTCCGCCTCGACGACCACGATCACGCCGCGCGGCTCCAGCCTCCGCACGAGTGCGTCGGCGATCTGCGAGGTGAGCCGCTCCTGCACCTGCGGGCGACGAGCGTAGAGATCGACCAGCCGGGCGAGCTTCGAGAGCCCGGTGACCTTGCCCTCGCCGTTCGGGATGTAGCCGACGTGAGCTACCCCGTGGAACGGGAGGAGGTGGTGTTCACAGTTGGAATACATCGGGATGTCCGTGACGAGCACGAGCTCCTCGTGCGATTCGTCGAACGTCTTCGCCAGCACCTCGTCCGGATCGGTGTAGAGGCCGGCGAACATCTCCTGGTAAGCGCGAGCGACCCGGGCCGGGGTGTCCTGGAGACCGTCCCGATCCGGGTCTTCGCCGCAGGCGAGCAGCAGCTCGCGAACGGCGCGCTCCGCCCGGTCCTGATCGAAGACCGGGCGGATGCCGTCTTTACTGCTTGTCTGTTCCGTCGACGTCACGCCGATGCTGCCCCTCGTCCGGCTGCTGGCCGTTCGCGCCGTCGGCGAACCAGCCCTGCTCACGCGGACGGTCTTCGGCGGGGCGCCACGGCTGCTGGCCGCCCGGGGACGTCGCCGGGGTCCAGCCCGGAGGCGCCCCGTAGTTCGGCGGTCCGCTCTGCGCACCGCCATGGCCACCGGGCTGGTAGCCGCCGCCTGCCGGACCGCCCGGCTGCTGCTGACCACCATACGGCTGGCCCCAGCGGCCGGTGCCGTTCGGCCCGCCCGCCGGACGTCCGCCGTTGGCGGGCGGGGCGTACGGGTTCGCGTTCGGGTCCGGAGCCTGATACGGCGGGCCGCCGGGAAGCTCACCCGCGCCAGGGGCCGTGCCGACCGGGGTCGGAGCGGGCTGCAGAGCGGGCTTTTCCTTCTCCGGAGCAGGCGGCGGCCACGGCTCGCCGCGCTCCATCGCCAGCTCGCCCGGGGTCTTGATCGGCGGCTTGTCCGACGGCGTGCGCTCGCCGAACTCGTTGAAGACGGTGATGTGCGGGCGCTTCTCGACGGTCGCGAAGATCCGCTCGAGGTCCTTGCGCTGCAGCGTTTCCTTCTCCAGCAGCTCCATGACCAGGTTGTCGAGCACGTCGCGGTAGGTGTTCAGCACGTGCCACGCCTCGGTGTGCGCGGTCTCGATGAGCTTGCGCACCTCCTCGTCGATCTCGTGCGCCACCTCGAGCGAGTAGTCGGCCTGCCGTCCGGCGGACCGGCCGAGGAACGGGTCGCCCTGCTCCTGGCCGTACTTCACCGCGCCCAGCCGAGCGCTCATGCCGTACTCGGTGACCATAGCGCGAGCGATCTTGGTCGCCTGCTCGATGTCCGAGGACGCACCGGTGGTGGGCTCGTGGAAGACGAGCTCCTCGGCCGTGCGGCCGCCCATCGCGAACACCAGCCGGCCGATCATCTCCGACCGGGTCATCAGCTGCTTGTCGTCCTCGGGCACCAGCAGAGCGTGCCCGCCGGTACGGCCGCGAGGCAGGATCGTCAGCTTGTACACCGGTTCGATGTCCGGCATCGCCCACGCGGCGAGCGCGTGCCCGCCCTCGTGGTAGGCCGTGATCTTCTTCTCCTTCTCGGAGATGATCCGGCTCTTGCGCGCGGGACCGCCGACCACCCGGTCGACCGATTCCTCGAGCGCGACGTCGGTGATCACGTGCCCGTTCTCGCGGGCGGTGAGCAGCGCGGCCTCGTTCAGCACGTTGGCCAGGTCCGCGCCGGACATGCCGACGGTGCGCTTCGCCAGCCCGGTCAGGTCGGTGCCCTGCGCGATCGGCTTGCCCTTGGCGTGCACCTCGAGGATCGCCTTGCGGCCGAGCAGGTCCGGCGCGGACACCGGGATCTGCCGGTCGAACCGGCCAGGGCGCAGCAGCGCCGGGTCCAGGATGTCCGGGCGGTTGGTGGCCGCGATCAGGATGATGCCGCCGCGGGCGTCGAAGCCGTCCATCTCGACCAGCAGCTGGTTCAGCGTCTGCTCGCGCTCGTCGTGGCCGCCGCCGAGGCCGGCGCCGCGCTGGCGGCCGACCGCGTCGATCTCGTCCACGAAGATGATGCACGGCGCGTTCTGCTTCGCCTGCTCGAACAGGTCGCGGACACGCGAGGCGCCGACACCGACGAACATCTCGACGAAGTCCGAACCGGAGATCGTGTAGAACGGCACGCCCGCCTCGCCCGCGACAGCACGCGCGAGCAGCGTCTTGCCGGTGCCGGGCGGCCCGTAGAGCAGCACGCCCTTCGGAATCTTCGCGCCGAGCGCCTGGTAACGCGCCGGGTTCTGCAGGAAGTCCTTGATCTCGTACAGCTCTTCGACCGCTTCGTCAGCGCCCGCGACGTCGCCGAAGGTCGTCTTCGGCATGTCCTTGTTGAGCTGCTTCGCCTTCGACTTGCCGAAGTTCAGGACGCGGTTCCCGCCGCCCTGGGCGTTGTTCATCATCCACATCAGCAGGCCGAGCACCAGCGCCAGCGGGATCGCGAAGATCAGGATCTGGGTCAGCAGGCTCTGCTGGGTGACCTTGGTGGTGAACTTGATCGGATGGTTCGCCTGGTTGTCGACGTTCGCGCCGAGGAGCTCTTTGTAGATGTCGTCGGTCGCACCGCCGGGGAACTGCGCGACGACCTGGTCGGTCTGCTGCCCCTCGATGTCGATCTTCTGCGTGAGCAGCAGTTTGAGCTGCTGCTCCTTGTCCTCGAGGCTCGCTTCCTTGACGTGGCCGGCCTTGACCTGCTGCATCGCCGTGGAGATAGGAGCCTGGGTGTAGCCACGATCGCTGTCGAAGATCGTGTTGTAGGCGAACAACGCCAGCAACCCCGCGACGATCCACAGCAGTGGGTTCCTGAGCACGCTCTTCCGGTTCATACGACTCGGCCCTTGCGGCCTCGACCCTCCCTGGTTGGGCGGCTCTTGTGATACCCGCCATCGCGATCTTGACAACCCGTGGGCGCCGCAGGGCACCCGTCCCACCAGGGTACCGTCCGGGCGGGCGGGGAAGCCTGGCGAGCCTCTCGCAGGTCAACGGCCAATCCCGCGCGAGGGTTCCCGTTCCGGGACGACACGTCACCCGGTTATCGGGTGTCGACCGCCACTGAAGCCACCATTTCACCCAGCCTGCTCCGCAGTGTCGCCGGGTCCGCCGGAGCGACGGTGACCCATTCGCGGCCGTCCGAACCCGCCCTCGACAAGCTCAAATACCGTCCGGTGGCGGTGTCGAACCAGCCGAGAACCCGGGACCGCTGCCGGTGTCCCAGCTGGGATCGGCTGTTCGCTGCGAGCTGACCTCCGCGCAGCCGCGGCTGGCCCGCGATGAGCCCGTAGGTCTCGCGCGGGTCGACAGTGGCGCGCTCGCTGAGCGACTGGCGTTTCGCCCGCCGTCCGCCCTTTTCCTCGGGCTGGCCGCCGCCCGCCGCGACCGGCACCCGGATCGGCTGGGTGTGCAGCGCCTCGTCCAGCGGAAGCGTGACCGACGCCTCACTGCCGCGCGGGCCGCCCGGCAGCAGTTCGACGATCGTGGACACCAGCGCATCCGGCTGGGTCTCGCGCAGCCAGATGCCGTCCGCGTCCTGGATCGCGACCACGCCGGTGCGCTCGTCGCCCGCGGCGAGCAGCGCGACCGGATGCGCCTCGAACTGCGGGATGTGCAGCGCGTCGATGGAGTGCGGGGCACGAGCGAGCAACGTCAGCCAGTCCTCGACGTCCGGCTCGATCCGGCCGCGGGAATCGCGGACGCCGCGGGCTTTCAGCTCGGTGTCGACCCGGTGCCGCAGCGACACGCGCTCGTTCTCGGTCGCGCCGTGCGAGCGCACGCGCAGCGGGTAGGGCAGCTCGCCCAGCTCGGCCGACTCCCACAGGAAGTCGAATGCCAGCGGCGAGAAGAACTCTTGGTGCATCCGGTGCTGCTCACCCTCCGGTCAACGATCTCCGGCCCAGCGTAGCGCCGGATCGGCAGTCTTCAAGCGCCCCGACGCCACATTGGGTGCATCCCGCGCACCCAATGTGGCGTTCGGTGCGTTCAGCGCACCCAATGTGGCATTGGGGCGGTTTCAGCCAGTAGCGCGCGGGCGTTCCCACCCCGGTCGGCTGGCCCGGCGCGATGCCCGCGATGCCGAGGTCCGTGAGGGGAACCCTCACGGACTCTGATTCCCTCAGGGTTCCCCTCACGGACCTTTGCGGAGAGAACCGCGTTGGGGCGGTTTCAGCTGGGTCAGAACGCGCCCGCGCTGGCCTGGTCGGCCACCCCGGCGAGCATTTCGCCGAGCCGGTGCCGCAGCGTCGCCGGGTCGGCGGGGGCGATGGTGATCCAGTCGCGTCCGTCGTGACCCTGGCTTGCTTGCGTGAAGTACCGGCCGGTTTCGGTGTCGAACCAGCTCAGCACGGTCGACCGGCTGCGTCCGCCGAGCCGGTTGCGGGCGTTCGCGCCGATCTGGCCGCCGCGCAGGCGCTGCTGGGCGTGCAGCCGGGCGAGAGCCTTGCGGTCCTCGTCGACGCTCGCGCGGCCGGAGGCGTCGACCTGGTTGCCGCGCCGCTGCATGAAGTCCACCCCGGACGCACCGACCAGCTGCTCCAGCGGCACGGTGATCGACTTTTCGGTTCCGCGCGGAGCGCCCGGCAGGAGCGAAATGATCGCCGTGGCCAGGCCGTCCGGCGCGCACGGGTGCAGGTGCAGCCCGCGCTGGTCCTGCACGGCGAACAGGCCGTCGCCGTTGGCGCTGCCCGCGACCGCGAGCAGCGGTTCGCCGTTCGGGTCGAGCAGCTGGACGGTGTCGAGGCTGATGTCCGGCGAGGCGAGGATGCCGAAGTAGTCCTCGACGTGCGGAGCGGGCCTGCCGCGGTCGTCGGCGAGCCCCCGGTCGGCGAGCGCGCCGAGCGTGCGCGTGCGCAGCGCCGAGCGCTCGTCCAGCGTCGCGCCGTGCGAACGGATCCGCAGCGGATACGGCAGCTCGCCCAAACCGGCCGACTCCCACAGGAAGTCCACCTCGATCGGCGCGAGCAGCTCCGCGTTCGGCATCGACCAACCCCCTACCCCGAGTGTTTGCGAACGCTCGCGGGCGCGTGACCGCTTCCGGTCACGCGCCCGCGAGCACTGCGTCAGTTGTCGTCGTCCGACCACGCGCCGATGACCGGCGGCGGGGTGGCCTCGTTGGCCCCGAACGCGTCGTCCGGGTCCGGCTCGATGAGGAACGAAGCGTGCGTGTGCTCCTCGTCCTCCTGGCCCGCGCCGTGCGCGCCCGCACCGCCGCCCATGCCGCCCATCGGGCTCATGCCGCCCTGGGACTGGCCGATGGTGCCGCCCGCCGGGACCACGCCCTGCTGCTGCGGAGCCGCCGACGCCGCGCTCTGCCCGTTCTGGTGCTCGGACGCGGCGGAGGTCTTGCCTTCCTCCTCCTTGCGCGAACCGCTGCGGTTGCCCTCGCCGAGCTTGCCGCCGGCGAGACCGGCGCCCGCGCCGATGGCGCCGAGGCCGAGCGCGGAACCGAGGCCGCTGCCGCCCGTGCTCGCGGGGGCCGGAGCGGCCGGGGCCGCGCCGACGCCGGAACCGGCGCCAACGCCCGTACCCACGCCGGGGCCGCCGGCGAGCGCGCCGCCCTCGAGACCGGAGGTGCCGTACTTGCCCGAGTCGGCCGAGACGTGCGCCGGAGCGCCGTGCCCGGCGACACCCGCGCCGCCGACCGCGCCGTGCGCTCCGACCGTGCCGAAGCTGCCCGGGGAGCCGAGCGCGCCGGGGCCGTCGGTGTGGCCGATGTCGTTGACGTTGGTGAACGAGTTGCCGTTGAAGTGGTTCGCGGTCGGCTTCATGCCGAGCGAATCCGGGCCGAAGCTCGGGGTCGAGCCGTCGACCTCGCTCATCGCCTGGGTGTAGGCGTTGAAGAACGCGACCTGCTGCGCCTTGACGTCGTTCGCGGCGTCCGCCTGCGCCTTCTGGTCCGCGGCCATCGCGGCCGGGCCGCCCGCGAGCGCGGCCGTCATGGCCTGCTTCGGGTCGTAGTCGCGCGGGGCCGGCATCTTCTTGACCTCGGCGGCCGCGGCGGCCTGCCGGGCGAGCTTGTCGGCCATCGTGTGCGCGGCGTCGGAGGCCTGCGTGCCCGAGTTGGCGATCGCCACGAGCGCGCCCTGCGCACCCGCCGCACCGTGGCCGACCCAGACGTTGCCCAGTTCGCCGATCGCGGTGTACAGGTCGTCGGACGCCTGCTTCAGCTCGGTGCCGTGCTTGGTCCAGTGCTGCCCGGTGGACTCGGCGGTGCCCGGGTCGTTGTCCGTGGTCGCGCCGATGTAGAGCTGCTGGCTTTCCTGCGACTGCCAGTTCGGCGGGTTGCCGATGGCGCGGTCGCCGCCGATCTCGAAGCCGCCGGAGCCGCTGCGCGCGGACGCGACGATGTCGTTGGCGGCCGAGTTCGAGCCCATCGCGACGGCGGAGCCGGGCGCGGGGACCGAGGACGACGTGCCGTAGCCGGAGGTGTTGTAGCCCGATCCGTCCGAGGCGGTGCCGCCCGGGGCCGAGGTGTTGGTGTTCGGTGCCATGACTGCGTGATCCCCCTAGGACGTCAGGCCTTGTTGCGGAACGGGTCGCCGGCGGACTGGTCGATCTCGTGGTAGCGGGCCATCGCCGCGACGATGCCTTCCTCCGCCGCCTGGTACTGGCCGAGCAGGTTCTGCAGCGCGGACGAGTAGGAGTCGCCGCCGCCGTCGGCGCGCTGCACGAACTTGGTCGCCATCGCCTTGCCGACCGGGTTCGCGCCGAGCTTCGGCGGCTGCGCGAGCGTGCCCGCGCTGTTCAGGAGAGCTTCGACCGCGTCCCGACCGGTCCGGATCTTCTTCAGCACGGTCTGCGCGGCATCCGGGTCGATGCCGACCTGGCCGTTGACAGCGGCGTTCTTGAACGCCGCGGCATCCGCCGAGCTGTTGTTGCCCATCTGCCCTCTCTCCGTTCCCCCGCGCGAGGACCAGCCCGTCGGCTGGTGTCACTCGTCCGCATGGCAATAGGTCTTCGCATAGGTTAACGCACCTGGTCGAGCCCTATGACGCGATTTCGGGCTTCTAGGTTCCGCACCCGAAAGTATTACCGTGAACCGTGCTGAACCGGACTATCCGGACGTGTAGACGTGCGGATCGAGCGTGCCGATGTAGGGCAGGTCGCGGTAGCGCTCGGCGTAGTCGAGGCCGTAGCCGACGACGAACTCGTTGGGGATGTCGAAGCCGATGTATTTGACCGGCACCTCGACCTTCACGGCTTCCGGCTTGCGCAGCAGCGAGACGACCTCGAGCGAGGCCGGGTTCCGGCTCGCCAGGTTCTTCAGCAGCCAGGACAGGGTGAGCCCGGAGTCGACGATGTCCTCGACGATCAGGACATCGCGGCCGGCGATGTCGCGGTCGAGGTCCTTCAAGATCCGCACCACCCCCGACGACGAGGTCGACGACCCGTAGGACGACACGGCCATGAACTCCAGCTGCGTCGGCACCGGAAGCGCCCGCGCGAAGTCGGTCATGAACATGACGGCGCCCTTGAGGACGCCGACCAGGAGGAGGTCGCCCTGGCCGTTTTCCGGGTGGTCCGCGGCGATCTTCGCCGCCAGCTCCGCGATCTTGTCTTTGATCTGCTGCTCGGTGATGAGCACGGAGGCGATCTCGCCCTCGTACACGGGTCATTCCCCTCGGGTGGTGGGTTCGGGTCCGGCAAGCGAAAGCCTGCCACGCCGCCGTCGAGCCTCCAAGTTGCCTGGCAGCCAGACCCCGCCCTGCCCCCGCCAGCGGGCCACGAGCGCGTCGACCGAACGCAGGTGCGCGTCGGTGAGCTCGCGGACCCCGGAGTCCAGCAGCCACCTGCGGAGAACCCGTCTGCGCAGCGCAGCGGGCTCGGCTGCAAGCACGGCTACGTCGAGGTCGTCTTCGCGGGCCGCGCGCTCATGCACGCGCGCAGCGAGTGTGTCCAACGCCTCGGTGTCTTCGCGCAGCTGTGCGGCCGTACGGGCTAAAGCTGGAGCGACTCCACCCGACAGCACGTCCTCCAGGAGCGGCAGTGCTTCCGTACGCAGCCGTACGCGGGTGAAGCGGGGATCGGCGTTGTGCGGGTCTTGCCACGGCTCCAGGCCGAGTTCTGCGCACGCCGCAACGGTTTGCGCGCGAGTGACGCCGAGCAGCGGACGGCCCCACGGCGGATCGTGCGGACGCATTCCGGCGAGCGACCGCGGTCCGGAGCCGCGGCCTAGACCGAGCAGCACTGTCTCGGCTTGGTCGTCCTGGGTGTGGCCGAGCAGCACGAGCCCTTCGCCGTTTGGCAACGCTTCGCGCAGCGCGTGGTACCTCGCGGCGCGCGCGGCTGCTTCGGGACCGCCTTTGCCTACGACGTGCACAGCATGCACCTCGACGACGTCGATGCCGACGCCCTTCACCACTGTCGCTGCTTCGGCGGCAACGACGGCTGAATCGGCCTGAAGACCATGGTCGACGACGAGCGCCCGTGTACGGACGTCTCGGTGCCGAAGCACGTACGCCGTCGCTTCAGCGAGCGCTAGGGAGTCCGCGCCGCCCGACACCGCGACGCACACTTCGCCGGGGACAGCGACCGTCGCGAGGAAATCGCGAACCGCTGTCCGGACCGCGGCGAGCGCACTCACCCGTGCAGTCGCCGCACCCAGGCCGCGGGGTCGGCGATCTCGGTGCGAGTCGGCAACGTGTTCGGCGAGCGCCAAACCTTGTTGAACCCGTCCATCCCGACCGCGTCCACCACGTGCCGCGTGAACTTCGCGCCTTCCTCGTACTGGCGGATCTTCGCGTCGAGACCGAGCACCGCGCGCAGCAGCCGGTCGAAAAGCCCGCCGCCCTGGCGACGCGCGGTGAACCGAGCCCGGATCTGTTCGACACTGGGCACGACCTGCGGACCGACCGCGTCCATCACGTAGTCCGCGTGGCCTTCCAGCAGCGTGGACAACGCCAGCAGCCGGTCGAAAACCGAACGCTCCTTCGGTGACTGCAGCAACTCCGCGATGCCGCCGCCCTTGCCGCGATTGCGCAGCGCGTCGGGCAGCCTGCCGACCAGTTCGGCCAGGCCGTCGGTGGAACTCTCCGCCAGCCCGGACACGAGCCGTTCGACCTCGTCGGCGAAGTAGTCGCGCAGCCACGGCACCGCGGTGAACTGCAGCCGGTGCGTGCATTCGTGCAGGCAGACCCACAGCCGGAAATCGCGCGCGGGCACCTTCATCGCGCGTTCGGCGGCCACCACGTTCGGCGCGACGAGCAGCAGCTCGCCCTTTTTCTCCTCGCCGCCGAACGGGTCGTACTGGCCGAGCACGCGGGAAGCCAGGAACGCGAGCAGCAGCCCGGTCTGCACGCCGGCGCCGGACGCCAGGATCGGGCCGAGCGGGCCGCCTTGCGCAGCTGGCAGGGCGCGGCCGGTGAGCTCGCCGAGACCGGACGCCGCGGACCGGACCCAGCCGGGCCGGTCCACCACGGTGCCGGGCAGCAGCGGCAGGTCGAGGCCGAGGCCGGTCAGCTCGCGGACGTGCCCCTCCGCCTCGGCGGTCAGCTCCCGCAGGTCGACCACCGCGCGGTCGGCCTCGCCGCGGGCGACCTGCGGGCCGCCGCGCACCAGCAGCGCGCCGGTGGCGGCTGCCCGGTCCCAGTCGACCATGGGCCGCCGTCGGGTCTCGGTTTCCTGGCTCACCCCTCCGACGCTACCTTCCGGTCCGGAATTGTGGGCAGCTCAGCCGAGCGGGTTCAGCGAGTCGGCTCAGTGCGGGCTACTTGCAGCCGCAGCCCCGCAAGGCCGTCGCCAGCACGTCGAGCGCCGCCTGTCCCGAATTCTTCTCCGAGCCGTTGGACATGAACGCGAAGGCGAGCACGCGGTTGTCGCTGTCGAGCACATACCCCGCGAGGGTGTTGACGCCGGTGAGCGTGCCGGTCTTGGCCCGCACCCAGCCCCTGCCGCCCTGGGTCTCACCCGAGTGGTACCGGCCGTGCAGCGTGCCTTCCGGGCTGCCCGCGACCGGCAGGCCAGCCAGCAGCGGACGCAGCTTCGGCGTGTTCGGGTCCTTGCCGTCCGGACCGGCCGCCGCGGCGAGCACCTGCGCCAGCAGCCTGGCGGGCACCTTGTTCTGATTGGACAGTCCACTCGTGTCGAACAGCTGAAGGCCGTTGACGTCGAAACCGTGGTCCGCCAACACCTTCTTCACCGCGGCGGAGGCACCGGCGAACGACGCTTCCCCGCCGGTGGCCATCGCGACCTGGCGGCCGAGCGAGTCGGCGAGCACGTTGTCGGAGATCTGCAGCAGCGCGTACGCGAGGTCCGGCAGCGGAGCCGACTGGACTTCGCCGAGCACCTTCGCGCCGTCCGGAGCCTTGGCGGCGCCGGCCGGGCTCGCGCCGAGTTTGTCCGCGACGAGCTGCGTGAGCGCGGTACCCGGGTTGCCCGAGCGCATGGTCTCGTCGACCTTCGGGTTGCCGCGTCCGCCGTCGGTCATGGCCGGGACGATCGGAGCGCCGTACAGCGACGGCGCGTCCCCCGGTTCCCAGCCCGGCGCGGTGTTCGGACCGCTGAAGGCGCTCGCGTCGAGCTGGACCTTCGTGACGTTGCCGCCTGCCTTCTTGACCTGGTTGACGAGGTCGTCGACGTGCGCCGCGCCTGGATAGAGCGGCGAATCGGTGCCGACCGGCAGCGCGGTGAGCGACGGGTCGCCGCCGCCGACGATGACGACCGTGCCCGGCTGCGCGCCCTGGACGATCTTGGTGGAGATCCGCTTCGTCGGTTCCATCGCGAGCAGCGCCGCGGAGACGGTGAGGATCTTCGTGGTCGACGCCGGGGTCAGCGGGGTGTTCGACGCGTGGTCCCACAGCACGGTGCCGCTGGCCGGGTCGATCACACTGCCGCTGAGCTGGGAAAGCGCTGCCGCACCGGCGGGACCGGACAGCTTCGAGCCGACCCCGTTCGCGGACGGTCCCTGTGCGGAGGTGTCCGGGCCGTGCAGCGCGAGGCTGGCGTCGGAGGGGTCGGGTTCGCTGCCCTTCGGCGCGTTCGGCGCCCACGGCAACCCGAGCCGGTTCGACACGGCGGGCACGGCCGACGCGCCACCCGCGGCGGCCAGCAGGAGCAGCACGACGAGCGCCAGGATCAACTCCTTCCGGCGCGGCTTCTTCCCCTCAGGCCGAGGCGCGTCGTCCGCGGGCGGGACCGGTCCGGCGCCAGCAGGCGGCTCCGGCGGGTACTGCTCCGCGGCATTGCGCGGCTGAATCTGCTCCGGACCTGGGCGTTCCGCGAAGCCTTCGGCCTGCGCGGGAATGCCGACGGTCGCCTCGGACGGCCCCTGGTTCAGGAAGCCCTCGGGCGGACGCGGAATCCCGACGGTCGCCTCCGCCGGGAACTGACCACCGGCCGGATCGATCCGCATCGGCCGCACGTGCCCAGCTCCCGCGGGCGGGACGGTGCCGGGCTGCGGTTCGGGCAGCCCGGGGCGGACCGGGATTTCGATCTGCTGCGACCACGGTTCGGATTCGTTCCGGCTCGCCTGCGACTCGTCTCCGGCACGGCTGGACGGCCCTTGGTTGGAGCTGGCGGCCCAGTTCTCCCGGGACTCGTCTCCGGCACGGCTGGACGACCCCTGGTTGGCCGCCCAGTTTTCCTGGGACTCGGCACGACCAGGCTGGCCGGGGTTGAGCCGCGCGGCGGCGGACCCTGGGACCGAGCCGGATTCGCCTCGGAAGCCGGTCCAGTTCTCCTGCGACTCCTCGCCGGTTCGGCCGGACCGCGCCTGGCCTGAGCCACCGGCTTCGCTCCGGAAACCAGTCCGGTCGTCCCCGCCACGACCCGGCTGAGCACCAGCGTCACCCCGACCGGACTGCGCCTGACCGGACTGGCCGGCGGCACCGGATTCGCCGGAGCCGGAGTCGTTGCGGAACGCGCCCCAGCCCTCCTTGGGCGGTTCCTCCCCCTGTTCGTCCCGCGCGACGATCGGGCGGAACGCCGCCCAGCCCTGGCTGTTGTCGCCAGTTCCCGGCGTTTCGTCCCGGAACGCGGCGAACTGCCCCGGCTTGCCCGCGGGCTCGCCCGTCCCAGCGGGCTGACCCGACTGACCCGACTGACTGGATTGAGCAGGCTGGCCGGACTGGAACGGATTCCACCCCTGCCCGTCGCCGGAAGCCCCAGAACCAGACCCAGTTCCAGCGGGCTCGAACAGCGAGTTCCCCGGTTTCCGCGCGGCCTGCCACGCGGGCGCGGAATCCTGCTGCTGACCAGGCGAAACGTTCGGCTGCGCGCGGACCGTCCGCTCCGCGGCCCCCTCCGCCGACGGCCTCCGCTGCTGCTGCGAAACCTGGAAAGTCTTCTCCGCCGCGCCCTCGGCGGAACCGACCGTCGACGACTGAACCGTCGCCTCGGCATCCGGACGACCGGCGTTGTCCCCAGGTCGCGGCACCCCGGCCACGAACCGGGTCGGCCCCTCCACCGGCACCCACGGCGCCTGCGGTTTCGGCTCCTCAGCGCGACCGGACGACGCGGGCACCGAGGTGCCGCTCATCCGGTCCGCGAGGTTCGACCGGGGCGGTTCCGGCGGCGCGGCGGGAGCGTCCGAGGGCGCGTTGAGGCCGGGGACCTCCTCGGGCGGGACGTTCGGCCGGAACCACGATCCCGGCCCGTCGCCCGGTGTGACGTTCGGCACGGAAAGCTGCGCGGTGGCTCCCGCGTCGCGCTTGGGCAGGGGAAGGCGGGAGGTCGCCCGGTCCGCCTGGGACGAGGTGTCCTCGTCGCCCGTGGGCCACCTCGGCTGGTCGTTTTCCGGCACCCACCACTCCTTCTCACCCGCCCCCGGAGGGGCCAAGGTCACATGCCGTCTGGCCGACATCGGCGCGACCCGCCGACGGGGCGTAGTCCACACTAGTGACGTCAACGAGGTCATTAGGTTGCCGCCCACGAGCGCGTGGGACACCGAGAGTCAAGAAGCAGCGAGGACGGCCGTGGAATTCGACGTCACGATCGAAATCCCCAAGGGGGAGCGCAACAAGTACGAGGTCGATCACAAGACCGGTCGGATCAAGCTCGACCGGACCCTGTTCACCGCGACCCAGTACCCGGCCGACTACGGCTTCATCGACGACACGCTCGGCCAGGACGGCGACCCGCTCGACGTGCTCGTGCTGGTCCAGGAGCCGACGTTCCCCGGCTGCCTGATCCGCTGCCGCGCGATCGGCATGTTCCGGATGACCGACGAGAAGGGCCCGGACGACAAGGTCCTCGCCGTCCCGACGAACGACCCGCGCCTCGAGCACCTGCGCGACATCCACCACCTGAACGAGTTCCACAAGCTCGAGATCCAGCACTTCTTCGAGGTCTACAAGGACCTCGAGCCGGGCAAGAGCGTCGAGGGCTCGTCCTGGGTGAGCCGCGCCGAGGCCGAGGCCGAGATCGCCCGCTCGTACGAGCGGGAGACGGACCGCCTCGCCAAGGAAGAGATCAACGGCGAAGCGCACCACTGAGCCAAACGCGAAAAGGGCCGTCCACCTGCCTGGTGGACGGCCCTTTTTTACTTCCCGATCAGCCCGCGAGGGCCAGTTCGCCCGCTTCCTGCTCGGCGCGCTGCTCCATCGCCGACTTGTCCGAGAGCGGCTTCTCCCGCAGCAGCCAGACCAGCGCGAACCCGACGGTCAGCACCGCGCCGCCGATCAGGAACACCGTGCTCATCGAGCTGGAGAACCCTTCCAGGATCGGCCGGGCGAGCACCGGGTCGAGCGTCGACAGGAACGAGGTGTCGTTCACGTCGAGGCCGCCGCCGGCCAGCTGCCGCGCGAACTCCGGGTGCTGCGCCAGCGCCGCGGTGTAGGCCGGGGAGGCCATCGCCGAGCGCACTGCCGCCGCGATCCGGTCGCCGACCGTGCTGAACAGGATCGACAGGAACACCGCAGTGCCCGCCGTGCCGCCGATCTGCCGGAAGAAGGTGACCGACGAGGTCGCGACGCCGATGTCGCGGGGCGAGACGTCGTTCGTGGCGGCCAGGGTCAGCGTCTGCATGGTCGAGCCGAGGCCCAGTCCGAGCACGAACGCGATGGCCATGACCACGCCGAGCGCGGTGTCCACGCCGATCATCGAGAACGAGAACACCGCCGCGGCCATCAGGCCGAGTCCGGCGACCGCGAAGCCCTTGTACCGGCCGGTGCGGGCGATGATCCGTCCGCTGCCGAGGCTCGCGACCATGATCCCGAGGGTGAGCGGCAGCATCTGCAGCCCGGCCTGGGTCGGCGTCGCGCCCTTCACGATCTGCAGGTACAGCGGCAGCGACATCATCGCGCCGAACATCCCGATGCCCTGGATCACGGTGACCAGCGTCGACACCCGGAACACCCCGTTTCCGAACAGCCGCAGCGGCAGCAGGGCGGCGTCGCCCATCCGGCGTTCCTGCAGGATGAACAGCACCACGCCGAGCGCGCCGACCAGGTACATCGCCAGCGACGCGGGCGAACCCCATCCCCATTCGCGGCCCTGCTCGGCAACGAGCAGCAGCGGCACGAGGCCCAGCGTCAGCGCGCCGGCTCCGAGGAAGTCGACCTTCTGGTCGACGCGGGTGTGCGGGAGGTTCAGCACCTTGCTCACGACGACCAGCGCGGCGAGCGCGATCGGGACGTTCACCATGAACACCCAGCGCCAGCCGGTGAGGCCGGCGAACGAGTCGAGTCCGGCGAAGAACCCGCCGACGACCGGGCCCGCGACGCTCGAAACGCCGAAGACCGCCATGAAGTAGCCCTGGTAGCGGCTGCGTTCCCGCGGCGAGGTGATGTCGGTGATGATCGCCAGCGCGAGCGACATCAGACCGCCCGCACCCAGGCCCTGGAACGCGCGGAACGCGGCCAGTTCGTACATCGATCCGGCCATCGCGCTCGCCAGCGAACCGGCGAGGAACAGCGAGATCGCGGTCAGGTACATCGGCTTGCGGCCGAAGAGGTCGGACAGCTTGCCGTACAGCGGCGTGGAAAGCGTCGCGGTGATCAGGTAGGCGGTGGTGGCCCAGGCCTGCAGGCTCTGGCCGTGCAGTTCGTCGGCGATGGTCTTCATCGCCGAGGACACGATGGTCTGGTCGAGGGCCGCCAGGAACATGCCGAGCATCAGTCCGGACAGAACCGTGAGGATCTGCCGGTGTGAAAGCCGTCCGTTCGTGGTGGCGCCCCCTTCCGCAGTGGCGGTGTCGCTCATGGTGGTCTCCCTCAGTGCCGGGTTACTTGCTTGTATCCCTCAACTACTTGCTCGCCACAACTGTTCCCGAAAAGCTTGCATTCATCAACCAAATATCGTGTGACGCTAATCTCGTGCCCGGCGATGTCGAGAACGGACGACCGGCTCCGTCCCTGGCGCGAACGTGACGGCAGCGAGCCGTCACCAGCACGGAGGAGAACCACAATGGCCAAGTACCTGCTGCTCAAGCACTACCGCGGCGCGCCGGCCTCGGTGAACAACGTCCCCATGGACCAGTGGACGCCCGAGGAGGTCACCGCCCACATCCAGTACATGCGCGACTTCGCGGACCGGCTCGTGGAGACCGGCGAGTTCGTCAGCGAGCAGGCGCTGTCGCCGGAAGGGGCGTGGGTCCGCTACGACGGCGAGGGCCGCCCGCCGGTCACCGACGGTCCGTTCGCCGAGACCAAGGACGTCATCGCGGGCTGGATGATCATCGACGTCGACAGCTACGAGCGCGCGGTCGAACTGGCCGGCGAGCTGTCCGCGGCGCCCGGCGCGGACAGCAAGCCGATCCACGAATGGCTCGAACTGCGCCCGTTCTACGGCGTGACGCCCTCGGTGACCGAGTGAACGACGAACTGCTGCGGGAACTCGTGCCCGCGGTGATCGGCATCCTCGTCCGGCGCGGAGCGGATTTCGCGTCGGCCGAGGATGCCGTGCAGGAAGCGTTGATCCGCGCACTGGACGCGTGGCGGGAAGATCCGCCGCGCGACCCGAAGGCGTGGCTCATCGCGGCCGCGTGGCGCCGGTTCCTCGACGCCACGCGGTCGGAATCCTCGCGCCGGGGCCGGGAGGTGGCGATCGACGCCGAGCCGCGGCCCGGCCCGGCGTCCGCAGTGGACGATTCGCTCCAGCTGTATTTCCTGTGCGCACACCCGTCTTTGACGCCGTCGTCGGCCGTCGCGCTCACCTTGCGCGCGGTCGGCGGGTTGACCACGAAACAGATCGCGCAGGCGTACCTGGTGCCGGAAGCGACTATGGCGCAACGGATCAGCCGGGCCAAGAAGACGGTGTCCGGCGTGCGGTTCGACGCGCCCGGCGATGTCGCGACCGTGCTGCGCGTGCTGTATCTGGTGTTCAACGAGGGCTACTCCGGCGAACTCGACGTCGCCGCCGAAGCCATCCGGCTCACCCGGCAGCTCGCGGCGGGATTCGACCATCCGGAAGTGGCCGGACTGCTCGCGTTGATGCTGCTGCACCACGCGCGCCGGGCCGCGCGGACGAAGCCGGACGGCAGCCTCGTGCCGCTTGCCGAGCAAGATCGCGGCGCTTGGGACACCCGGCTGATCGCCGAGGGCGTCGACATCCTGCAGGCAGCGCTGGCCCGCGACCAGCTCGGCGAGTACCAGGCCCAAGCCGCCATTGCCGCGCTGCACGCCGACGCTCTCGCGGCGGAGGAAACCGACTGGGTGCAGATCGTCGAGTGGTACGACGAACTTCTCGCCCTGACCGACAGCCCGATCGTCCGGCTGAACCGGGCGGTCGCGGTCGGCGAGGCGGACGGGCCTCGCGCTGGGCTGAAAGCTCTCGCCGAATTGGACGACAAGCTGCCGCGGCATCACGCGGTAGCGGCGTACCTGCACGAACGCGACGGAGACCTGGCCACGGCCGCGCGGCTGTACAGGGAGGCGGCGGAGAAGGCACCGAACCTAGCCGAGCGCGAGCACTTGATCAGGCAGGCGGCTCGGCTCAACAACTCGTGAGTGGCGATCACGGGGAGAACCGCGATCGCCACTCACGACGTCACTCGGCGTAGCCCGGAATCGGGAACGGCTGCAGGAACTCGCGAATCTCCGCCGCGATCGCGTCCAGCGCACCGTCCTGCTGCGCCGCCGCGGCGGTCACCGTCCGGTCGATCCAGTCCGCGACCTGCACCTGGTGCTCGGGCTTGAGCCCGCGCGTGGTGATCGCCGACGTGCCCAGCCGGATGCCGGACGGGTCGAACGGCTTGCGCGGGTCGAACGGCACGGTGTTGTAGTTCAGCTCGATGCCCGCGCGGTCCAGCGCCTGCGCGGCGGGCTTGCCGGGCACCGCCTTGTTGGTCAGGTCGATCAGCAGCAGGTGGTTGTCCGTGCCGCCGGAAACCAGGTCGTAGCCGCGCTCGACCAGCGCTTCGGCCAGTGCCTTGGCGTTCGCGACGATCGTGTGCGCGTATTCGGAGAACGACGGCTGCTGCGCCTCCCCCAGCGCGACCGCGATGGCGGCCGTTGTGTGGTTGTGCGGGCCGCCCTGCAGGCCGGGGAACACCGCCTTGTCGACGGCCTTCGCGTGGTCGGCGTCGGAAAGGATCATCGCGCCGCGCGGGCCGCGGAGAGTCTTGTGCGTGGTCGTGGTGATGACCTGCGCGTGGCCGACCGGCGACGGGTGCGCGCCGCCCGCGATCAGGCCGGCGATGTGCGCGATGTCGGCGACCAGCACGGCGTCGACCTCGCGGGCGATCTCGGCGAACGCCGGGAAGTCGATGGTGCGCGGGATGGCCGTGCCGCCCGCGAAGATCAGCTTCGGCCGGTGCTGGCGGGCGAGGTCGCGGACCTGGTCGAGGTCGACGCGGCCGGTTTCCTTGCGGACGCCGTAGCGGACCGGCGTGAACCACTTGCCGGTGGCGGACACGCTCCAGCCGTGCGTGAGGTGGCCGCCGTCGGGCAGCGCCATGCCGAGCACGGTGTCGCCCGGCTTGGCGAACGCCAGGTACACCGCGAGGTTGGCCGGGGAGCCGGAGTACGGCTGGACGTTCGCGTGGTCCGCGCCGAACACCGCCTTCGCGCGCGCGATCGCCACCTGCTCGACCTGGTCGATGAACTGCTGGCCCTCGTAGTAGCGCTTGCCGGCGTAGCCCTCGGAGTACTTGTTGGTGAGCACGCTGCCGGTGGCCTCGAGCACCGCCTGCGAAACGTAGTTCTCGGACGCGATCAGGCGGATCTTGTCGTGCTGGCGTTTGGCCTCGTCCTCGACGAGACCGGCGATCCGCGGATCCGCCGAGGACAGTGCGGACAAGGCGGGCTGGTGTGTCATGGCGTACTCCGGCTCTGCAGTGGCCCTCACCCAGGCGCGCGGTGCCGGCCTCGTCGTCGCTCCCCGGTGGTGCTCCACCTCTTGAATGGCGCCAGTCGCTGCTGCGGGACGAAGTTTAGTGCACCGCACCAGCCCGCGTCCGGTCCTCGGGAAAGCGCTCAGACCTGCTCGAGGCCGCCGCGATGCCGCCGGGCGAGTTCCTGGTAGACCGCCGCGTTGTGGTCGACCCACACCCGCGCGGAATCGGTGAGTTCCACGAACTTCTTCGCCGGGCTGCCCATCGCGATCGTCTCCGCCGGGACCTCGGTGCCCGGCGTGACCGTCGACCCCGCGGCGACGAACGCGCGCGGTCCGATCACCGCGCGGTCGAGGACCGTGGAACCGTTGCCGATCAACGCCTGTTCGCCGACCGTGCAGTCGTGCACGAGGCACTGGTGCCCGACGGTGACGTTGCGGCCGACCTCGGTCGTCTCGGGTCCGGAATGGATCACCGAGTTGTCCTGGATGTTCGCGCCCTCGCGGATGACGATCGGGCCGAAGTCCGCGCGGATCACCGCGCCGTACCAGACCGAAGCGTCCTTCTCGACGGTCACGTTGCCGATCAGGGTGGCGGTGGGGGCGATCCAGGCTTCCGGGTGGACCTGCGGGCTGACGCCGTCCAAGGAGAACAAAGGCATGCCGGGAGCCTAAGCGGCGTCAGCGGTACCCGGCGAAGCAGAGCGCCTCGATGTCGCCGCGGAGGCTCGCGGACGACCGCGGCCGGACCCGCTGCTGCACCACCGCGCCGAGCAGGTAGCTCAGCAGCGAGCGGGCACGGGCGCGCGGGTCGTCGACGTCGAGCGGGACGAGGAGTTCGACGAGCAGTTCGGTGATCGAGGTGAGCATGGCGTCGATCGCCTGCGGATGCTGCGCGCGGCCGGCGGCGATCCAGTACTCGAACCAGAGGAACGCGCCGCGCGGATGGTCGGCGAACTCGGCGAGGTAGGCCTCGGTCACCGCGAAAAGCCGTTTGCGCGGGTCGGCGTGCTTGTCCGCGACCTTGCGCAGATCCGCCGCGAAAGTGTTGATGTGCGCGGCCATCGCCCGGTCGATGAGCACGTCGATGTCGGCGAAGTAGTAGTGGATCGCGCTCTTGGTGAGCGGTCCGGCCTCCGCGATCGCGCGTACCGTGCAGCCGCCGAGTCCTTCGCGGGCGAGGACCTTGCGAGCCGCTTCGACGATCTGTTCCTGCTTCTGCAATTGGTTGGGCGACAGCTGGGTGCTGCGGCCAGGCACGGCGCTCACGGTGATCCTCGTTACGTTTGTCAGGACGGCAGCCCTGAATCCTAGGCCAGTCGTCCCAACGTCTTCCGGCGGGTGAAAAACCGGATTGGCCACCCCGGTCCGCGCAGCGGACAATGCCCGGCATGGTGATCTCAGGGGACAAGGGGCTCAGCGAGGCGGCGCGCCGTCAGCTGGAAAAGGAAATCGCGGACCTGCGTGCGCAACGGGAGGCGCTGTCGCCGCAGCCGGGCGAGCAGGAACGCACGGGGGACGCCGCCGACCAGGCGGACGTGATCGACCGCGCCGAGGCAGCGGCGCGACTGGACCGGCAGATCGCCGACGTCACCGCGAAGCTGGAGCACGGCGCGTACGACAGCTCGCTGCTTCCGGACGGCACGCGCGTTTCGCTGCGTTTTTCCGACGGTGACGAGGAAGAGTTCACCGTGGTGACCCTTCCCGGCGAGGACGCGGACGCGATCACCTCGGACAGCCCGCTCGGCATCGCGCTGTCGAAGGCCAAGGCAGGCGAGGAAATCAGCTACCGCACCCCGCGCGGGCAAGCCACCGCGACGGTGCTGAAGCTGACCCCGCCCGCCAACTGACCACAGAGGACAGACAGTGGCCGCCCCGGTTTTCCGGGGCGGCCACTGTTATTTGTCCGCGTTGGCCACCGTTTCGGCCTGATACCCGTACACGCCGTCGTTCTCGACCGCGACGTGCCAGCCGCCGCAGTCCTTGTCCGTCCGCTTGTGCTCGCCCGCGGGCCACCAATCCGCGGTGAGCGTCGGGGATTTCGCCTCGGCCTTTCCTGGCTTGCACAGGGACGGCAGCCCGGACGGACCTGGTTGATAGCGCAGGATCCGCTCCGAACCGGTGGTGCGGATCAGCTCGGTGACCGACTTCGCGTCGTCGGGCACCCACGACGGAAGCCGGGCGTCCGGGTTGGCCTTGCCCTGTTTTCCGGTGTCGTAGGAAACCGCCTTCACGTGGCCGTTCGACTTCTCCTCGATCGAGGAGCCGAGGCCGCACGACGCGACCGTGGCCAGCGCCGCGATTCCGGTCGCGGCCAGTACCGCCTTGTTCCGCACGCTGTTCATGGCTTCCAGTCAACCGAGACCGGCCCGCCCTGCCCTCGTTCTTCCGGCCCTTGCTGCCAGCCAGTCGGCCGACTCCGTCCCTCAGATGAGTGAAATCGCGGGTCATTCTTCGCGGTCGAGATGAGCCCGCAAGGCGGCGAGCGGACCGTCCCAGTCCCGCGCGAGCGCGGCGAGGAACTGCTGCGCGACTCGCATCGGCGCGGAATCAAGCCGGTACCGCACCCGGCGGCGCTCGCCGGGTTCCGCGGCGACCAGCCCGGCGTCGGACAGCAGGCCGAGATGCTTGGCGATCGCCTGCCGCGTGATCGGCAGCCGGGCCGCGAGATCCGTCGCCGTCGCCGGACCGCGCGCGGCCAGCTCGGCGAGGATCGCACGCCGGGTCGGATCGGCGAGCGCGGCGAAAACCTGCTCGGCGACCGCTTCGGACTCAGCCGGCATCGAGACTGGCCGCCAGCTCGTCGAGTTCGCGTGCCCAGCCTTCGACGTGCGAGCGATAGGTGGCCGGGTACTGGCTGTCCGGCAGCTGCGCGAACCCGGATTCGACCACCGTGAGCTGGGTCCCGCCGTCGCGCGCCCGCAGGGTGAACTCGACGTACGTGCGCCGCGGGTCATCCTCCGGCATCCCGTCGACCTGCCAGGTGAAGCCGAACACGGAGGCCTCCTCGACGCGCTCGACCCGGATCTCGGCACTGCGATCGCCGATCCACGCCACCCGCCCAAGTCCGCCTGGGCGCAGGTCGATCTCGGCCTCGTCGCCGAACCAGGCGCGCAGGCCGTCGGCCGTGGTCAACGCCGTCCAGACCGTCGCAGGCGGCTGCGCCAGCTCGACCGTCCGCTCGATGCGGTCGGGAAACCCCATGCCGTGCTCCTTCCGGGCCGAGCCTAGGCAACCACACCCCATTGACGCAACCAGATGGTTGCCATAATGTCGCAACCATTCAGTTGCATCACTCTCTCGAAAGGACGCCCCCGATGAACTCCTTCACCACCGAACTGACCGTCGACCGCACCCCCGAGGAGGTCTTCGCCGCGGTCACCGACGTCCGCGGCTGGTTCAGCAAGACGATCACCGGCACCGCGACCGCGGTCGGCGACGCGTTTTCCTTTGTGGACAAGGGAATCCCGTCGACCCGGATCCGCGTCACCGAACTCGTTCCCGGCCGCCGGGTCGCCTGGCACGTCGAGGACGCGTACGTCGCCTTCACCGACCAGCCCGACGAGTGGACCGACACCCGGATGAACTTCGACATCACGCCGGGCCCGGGCGGGACGACGGTGCGCTTCACGCATCACGGCCTCACTCCGGACCAGGCTTGCTACCCCGAATGCTCACGAGGCTGGACGAGCTGCGTCAACACGAGCCTGCACGCGTTGCTGACCACCGGCGTCGGCGAGCCGATCCCGGAATCGGCCGCCCCCGCCAAGTGAAGCCTCAGGGAAGCTGAAGGTCGGAAGTGTCGCGCTTGGCGTGCAACTCCCACAGCGTCTCGGCGATGTCGGCCGGGTCGATCTCCGGGAACTCCGTATTGGGTTCGAGAGCACCGGACAGCAACGCGGCGTGGACGGCACTCCCGCGGATCATCGCTCCGATCTGAAGCGTTGCCGCGTGCACACCGTCGGGCGCGATTTCCGCCGCCAGGCTCTGAAGGTAGTTGCGGGTCGCGGCCATCGCCGGGCCGATGCCGCTGAGAACGGGAGCGGGCTGGGTGGCCGAGACGCTCTGGCTGATCAAAACGCTGCCCTCGCCGCGGTCGCGCAGCTCCCCCAGCACGGCCTGGACCAAGGCGATCGGGGTGAGGAAATACAGGTCGAGGAGCTGCTGCGCGGTCGCCGTGGTCAAGTCGGCAGCGGGCGTGAATCCGTTCAGATCCAACGGCGCGTACAGCACCACGTCGATCCGCGCGAAGCGGTGCCGAATCGCGTCGACCAGCGCCGGAATCTCCGCCGGACGCGCCAGATCCGCGGGAAACGCCGCGGCTTCGATGCCCTCCGCGCCGAGTTGATCAGCCAAGGCGGCGAGGCGTTCGCGATTGCGCGCGACGAGCGCGACCCGGAATCCCTCGCGGCCGAAGCGCCGGGCGATCGCGGGACCAAGACCGGTGCCCGCACCAAGCAGAACCAGGGTTTTCGACACGGGACCTCCATAAGTTGATGACGGTCTCAACTTTGACGCCAAGTTGAGACCGTTGTCAACTTTCTCGCCCGGACCTACGATGACCTGGTGAAAACGGAGGGGAAGCCCACGCTGCGCCGAGACGCCCGCCGCAACCAGGAACGGCTTCTCGCCGCGGCGGCGGAAGCCTTCCGGGAGAAGGGTTTGGCGGTGCCGCTGGAGGAGATCGCACAGCGGGCGGGCGTCAGCGCCGGGACTCTCTACAACCGCTTCGGCGGACGGGAAGCGCTGATCGACGCGGTGATGCCCGAGCTGGTCGCCGAGCGCATGAACGAGGCGATGCGCCGGGCGGAGGCGGTCGACGACCCGTGGGAATCGTTCGTCACCTATGTGACCGTGCTCTGCGAGCAGCAAGCCGACGACCCCGCGTTCCGGGACGCGATCAGCCGTCAGCTCCAGGACGCGCCCGAACTGACCGCGCGATGCACGGCCGAACTCGCGAAGTCGGTCCAGTTGCTCGAACGCGCACAGCGGGCCGGGACGCTGCGCGCGGATGTCACGTCCGACGACCTGCTGCTGCTGATCTTCACGAACGCGCTGATCGTGCGCGAGACGGTCGAGTCCCATCCGGACGCGTGGCGGCGCACGCTCTCGTTCAGCCTCGCCGGCTTGCGCGCCGGTTGTGGTAGCTAAGAAGCATGCGAAGATCCTTTTCCCTCAGGGGAATCCGATGAACGATGACGTTTCCCAGAACCTCGTCGTCTTCCGAATCAAAGGCCTGCCCGAACCGATGCTGGCCAGCGGCCCCACCCAGGCCGAGGACGCTGTCGAGCAGGCGTGGGCAATCGTCCGCCAGCAGCACAAGGTGCGCGGGTCCGCGGTTTTGGCCGTGTACAGCGAATGGCAGCCGTCGGCGGCCGATCAGAAATTCATGGCCAAGAATTTCCGGAAGGCCGAGTGCACCTACAGCTTCGCCCGGCCCGCTCCCGGCGATTGGGAGCGCGCGTTCGCCGACGCCCGCACGGTGATGGCGCAAAAAGAGGAGAGCACCGAGGAGATACTGCCGATCCTCTGGAGCGCGTCCTCACCGCGCGCCGGGCTGCTCGAAGCGCTGCCGTACCAACCGCTCGTGCCTGGCAAGTTGTCGGTCGCGCTCGCGGTGGTGTCGCGGACTCCCGAGGGCAAGATCGGGATGCAGCACATCACCCGGCACGAGCAGGAGCAGATGGGCGCGCCGCTGGAGAAACTGCTCGACGTCGGGTTCGGCTGCCTGGCCCGCGGGCTGAAGTTCGAGGTCCGCAGTTCCGGCGAGGAGGTACTGGTCTCGCTCGCCAGGGAGAACAAGCTGGCGGCGTCCGCGCTCGCGCTGCCCGATCTGCACGCGCGGTTGTCGCCGCACCTCGGGACAGGAGACCTGATCGTCGGCCTGCCCTGCCCGGACGAGCTGCATGTCGCCAGGGAGGGTTCCCGCCCGGCGGAAATCATCCGGGAGCAGGTGCTCGCTTCGCGCTACGAGACCACGGAACTGGTCCCGTCAGTCCTGCGGCTCAGCTCTGGCGGGCTGGAACTGCTCGCCGAACGGAGCGGCTCCCCTAACGGGTGAATTCGGCGAAAGCCAGGATCCCCGTCCAAGAACGAGTCAGGCCCCATCCGAACTGCTTCGGATGGGGCCTGACCTGCGGAGCCGCCTGGGGGAATCGAACCCCCGACCTATTCATTACGAGTGAATCGCTCTGGCCGACTGAGCTAAGGCGGCATGCCGCTGCGCGACGGTCATCAGTGTAGCGGAGCCGTGGTGCGTCACCTTGCGGGGGCCGCGTCGTTAGGCTCCTATGACTTCGGTCTCACTCCCCGACCCGGCGATCATCTGGAGGACCCGGCACATGCAGCGAAGACTGCCCCGTGCGCTGGCGCTGCCCGCCACTGCCGCGTTGCTGCTGCTCTTGGCCGCGCCGGCTGGTGCGCAGGAGATTCCGACGACGCCGATCCCGCAGCCGAACAACCCCTCGCAGCCGCCCGCGTCCGCGCCCATCGGGCCGCAGCCGCTCGGGCACGCGGTCGGCGACGCGGGGACGGCGCTCGGCGTCCTGCGGCTGCTGCCGAACTCGGTCACCACGAGCACGATCCTTCCTGGCTTCGGCCAGACGCTGCCGAAGCAGTCCGCGCTCGAGGCGGGCATGGGCCTGTCCAGCGCGTCGGCGAACTCGGAGGCCTACCTGGCCTACGAGAAGTCGATCGCGCAGTCGTCGCCGTTCGGGCTGGCCGTCGGGGGCCAGGCTCCGCAGACGCCGGGCAGCCTCGTGCAGACCTCGCTGCCGGACAACCCGAAGGAGATCAGCGGGGGCCTGAACGCGCCGTCGAACCCGCTGCTGAACGTCGGGCTGCTCAACGGCACCGCGCACGCCCGCTGGAGCGAATCGCTCGGTCCGTGCGTGGACACGATCGCCGACGCCAGCACGTCCGTCGCGAGCCTGTCGCTGCTCAACGGCCTCCCGACGCTGCCGCAGGTCCCGCTGATCGGCGGCGGCGGGCTGAACCTGCCGCAGGGCACTCAGCTCGCGCAGGGTTTCGACCCGAAGAGCGGGCTGCAGAGCCTCGGCGGCCTGCTGCCCGGCAGCGGACAGACGCCCGCCGCGGGCACCGGTTCGCTGCTGAGCCTGCCGAACACGCTGTCGTCGCGGTCGCAGGTGAAGCTCGTCGACATCCCCGGTTCGAAGAACAAGGCCGTGCAGTCGAGGTCCACGCTGCAGGCGGCGGACATCAACATCCTCAAGGGCACGCCGCTCGAGCTGAACCTCAAGGTGGCCAGCCAGCCGACGCTCACCGTCACCTCCACCGGCGACGCGAAGACGTCCACAGTGGACTACCAGGCGCCGGTGATCACCATCGGGGCCGGCGGCAAGACGCTGTACACGCTCGACGCGGCGCACCCGACCAAGGACATCCCGATCGGCCTGCCGCTCGCGCCGCTGAGCCAGCAGTTCGGCGCGCTGGACAACGTGCCGGTGGTCGGCGGCCTCGTCGCCACCGCGCAGAAGGGCCTGCAGCAGCTCGGCGACACCACGGGGAAGGTGCTCGACCTCGGCGTGCTGCGGCTGAGCATCGCGAACCTCGACCAGAAGCAGTCCGAGGCGACCACGCCGTTCAAGGGCTACCAGGTGGGCGCGGCGGCGCGGCTGCTCGACCTTCAGGTGCTGCCCACGCAGAAGCTGAAGGAACTACTGCCGAAGCAGGCGGGCGACAACCTGCCGTCGTCGCTGGCGCAGCTGTCGCTGGGCGAGCAGATCGCCCGCTCGTACGCCCCGACCGGCGGCGTCGTGTGCGGTTCGACGACGACTCCGCCCGCCCCGCCGCAGGGCGGTGCCGCACCGGCGGGTCCGGTGAAGCACCTGGCCTACACGAACGGCGCGTACGACACGGTGCCGCTGTTCTGGGCAGGCACGGCGATGCTGCTGATGGGCGTCGTCATGGTCGCGGCGTTCCCGAACCGGCGGCGTCCCGCGCTGGCGCTGAAGCGGCCGTCCGGCGGTCCTGACGCACCGTTCAAGCCGTCGCCGCATCCGCGCGACTGACTCTCGCCAGTCACGTAAACGGCCCCCTCGCTGCTGGCGAGGGGGCCGTTTACGTAGCGTGGCAAGAGGAACCCGAATGCCGCGACGCAGATCGGCCCAACCTCGGCAGGCAACCTTCACCTGGTGCGCGGTTGCCGCCGTGCTGCCGACGGCACCACGATCGAGGAATGACGCGGAACCCGGCGGGCAGGACTCTGTTCGACGAGATCTACGACCGCCCCGATCCCCGAGCGTTTTTCAGCAGTCTCGGCCGGTTCGGCTATCAAACCCCGCACCACGCCCAGTCCGTCTTCCGCCGGCTGGCCGCGGCGCGGCCGGCACCAGTGACGGTCCTGGACCTGTGCTGCTCATATGGCGTCAATGCCGCGCTGCTCAACCATCGGCTGACCTTCGATGACCTCCATGCGCACTACACCGCGCCTAAGGTCGCCAAACTGAAGACCTCCGAACTCATCGAGTACGACAAGGACTTCTACGCCGCCCATCGCCGCGCCGACGCCGTGCCCGCGATCGGCGTGGACATCGCCGCGCCCGCGATCGACTACGCGCTGGCAGTCGGCCTGCTCGACGCAGGGTTCGCCGAGAACCTCGAGACCGGACCCGCGTCCGCCGCCCTGCTGCGGGCAGCCAGCGCGGCCAGTCTGATCACCGTGACCGGAGGCGTGAGCTTCCTCAGCGCCCGCACCTTCGACCAGCTGTTGCGGGCGGCCAGCACGCCGCCGTGGGTTGCCGCGTTCGTCCTGCGCACCGGCTCCTACCAGCCCATCGCCACCGCGCTGGCCGAACATGGACTGTCCACCACCGTCGACCTCGAGCGCACCTTTGTGCAACGGCGGTTCACCGATCCGGACGAGCAGCGCTATGCCGTCGCCGCCGTCACGGCGACCGGGGCCGACCCCGCCGGGAAAGAGACCGAGGGCTGCTATCACACCGCCCTATATCTCTCGCGGCCAAGGGAAGACCCAGCCTCGCCTGACGAGCGCCTCCAGTGCGATCTCCGCTGAGTCAGCCTTGGCGAAGCGTGGTGACCATGGCCTCCACCGCGATCCGCGGCTTCACGTTCAGCCCGATCGCCTCGCGGCACTCCAGTACCGCTTCCAGGCGGCGCATCGTCGACTCCGGCGTCCAAGCCGCCGCAGCCGAATTGATCTGCTCGGCGTGGTCGGGATGCGTCAGCGTCGCACCAGAGCGAGAGGTCGTCACGAGCACGTCGCGGTAGAACCCCGCCAGATCCACCAACGCAATGTCGAGCGTGTCGCGCTGGGTTCGCGTCGCGCGGGACTTCTGGCGCTTCTCCAGCTGCTTCACGGCGGCCTCGGCGGCACGTTTCGCTCCGGCGACGCCCTTGCCGGTGCCGTCGCCGCCCATCGCAGTGCGCAGTTCGGAGCGTTCCTGCTCGTCGCGGCCCTTGCTCTCCTCGCCCGCGTCCGCCTCCGCCGCGCTGATCAACTGGTCAGCGCTGGTGAAAACGTCGTCCGGACGGCGCAGCCCGAGCGGGATCCGCAGCACGGTGGCGCGCCGCTGCCGGGCAGCTTCGTCGGTAGCGAGCCGGCGCGCGCGGCCGACGTGGCCGTTGCACACTGCCGCGGCCCAGTTGGCGCGCTCGGGATCGACGCCGTCCCGGGAGATCAGCACCTGCGCGATCGCCTCCGCGGGCGGGGTGCGCAGCGGAACCAGCCGGCACCGCGAGCGGATGGTGACCGAGACGTCCTCCGGGTGGTCCGACGGTGCGCAGAGCAGGAACACCGTGCGCGCCGGGGGCTCTTCCACCGCCTTGAGCAGCGCGTTCGACGCGCCTTCGGTGAGCCGGTCGGCGTCCTCGATGATCACGACCTGCCATTCGCCGGTCGTCGGCCGGCGCGCCGCCGCTTGCACGAGCGCGCGCATCTCGGCGACCGAAATAGACAGTCCTTCCGGGACGACCAAGCGCACGTCGGCGTGGGTTCCGGCCATCGTCGTGCGGCAGCCGGGGCACGCGCCGCAACCGGTTCCGGTGCTGCACTGCAGGGCCGCGGCGAACGTGCGCGCGGCGACCGAGCGGCCGGAGCCCGGCGGTCCGGTGAGGAGCCAGGCGTGCGTCATCGCCGCTGGCGCGACTGCTTCTCCCGCAACGATTTTGGCCGCCGCCGACGCCGCTGAAGACAGCGTTTCCATGGCGGGTTCCTGGCCGACGAGTTCCGTCCAGACGCCGATCGGGGTCGTCACCGATCCTCCACTTTGGACACTACGGGCAGCGCGTCCGCGCCGTTCTGCGCCGCTTCCGCTTCGGCCGCCTCGACGACGTCCGCCGCGGCAGCGTCTTCCGGCGGCTCGGGTTCCTCCTCCGCCGGTTCCGTGGGGGCGAGCCCGGCGAGCGAACCGACGAAGACCGGCTGGACGGCGTTGCGGACCCGGCCCGCGACGTCGCTGTCGGAGCCCTCGGCGTCGACCACCACGTACCGGTCCGGGTCGGCGGCGGCCATCTCGCCGAGCAGCTTCTGCACCCACAGCTGGTCGTCCTTCAACGACGGCTGCGGATCCTCCGCGTGTTCGGAGTCGAGAAGAACGGTGAGATCCGGGCGGAGCCGTCCGGTGGCCCAGTCGACCAACCCTTCCAGCTCGCCGCGGTCCAGCTCGCCTGCCGCGGACAGCGACGCGAGCGGGGAGTCGACAAAACGCTCCATGACGACCACGGACCCGGCGTCGAGCGCGGGCTGGATCTGGCGTTCCACCAGTTCGGCACGCACGGCCGCGGCGACGAGCGCCTGCGCCCGCACGCCGGTGAGGGCGGCGTCGGAAACGAGCGTGCGGAAGCGCTGCTCGCCGAGCGCCGGGTCGGCGGTGAGGACGACCGGCCGGGTGCCGGTGCCGAGCCAGCGCGCGAGGCGGGCGGCCTGCTCAGCGGTGTTGACGGCGGTGGTGCCCTCGATCGCGATCAGGAAGCCGTTGACGCGGCGCGGGTTGCGGCGCAGCGCGTTGCGCAGGTCGCTGAAGATCTTCTCGGTGCGGCGCTCGTCCATCTGCCGGTAGGCGATGATCCCCAGCAGCACGGCGAGCAGCCCGCCGCCGAGGATGACCGGACGGGTGCCGTCGACGATGATCGGGGTGCCGAACAGGTCGACCTGGCGCTGCCGGACCAGGCCGATCAGCACCGGCGTGACCACCGTCGCGCCGAACAGCACGATCTTGAGCATCGCCTGGTAGATCGCGTTGATCCGGCCGCGGATCGCGTCCTCGACGCGGGAGCCGATGATCGTGACGCCGGTGAGGAACGCGGTGCCGGCGCAGACGCCGACGAAGGCGACCGCCGCCACCGAGATCGACAGGTGCGGCGACAACGCGACGACGCCGAGCGCGAGCCCGGCGAGGACGATCGAGATGCCGAACAGCCGGTCGTGCGGGAGCCGGTGCGCGAGCTTCGGGGCCAGCGCCATACCGGTGGCCAGGCCGATGAAGACGGCCAGCATCAGCAGGTTGAATGCCGCGTCGCCACCGAGCAGCGAAGACGAGTACGGCTTGGCCGCGCCGATGACCGCGCCACCTGCGGCGAAGGCGCCAAAGGCACCAATCAGCAGACCGCGGACGATCGGCGTGCTGCGGACGAACTTCAGCCCGTCGCGCATCATCGCGCCGAAGCCGAACTTCTCCTCGTCGGCCCGCTTGACCTTCTGCTGCGGCGTCGAGTGGACGTCGCGCAGGGACAGTTCGGGGATGCGGGTGGCGACGATGATGCCGCTGGTCAGGTACAGCAGACCGGTGATGACGACGACGACCTTGGCGATGTACAGGTCGACGCCGGGGCCCTGGAACAGGTGGAACGTGGAGTTCGCGCCGAGGATCAGCGCGTTGGCGCCGGCGGCGGTGATGACGGCGAGGCCGTAGGTCATCACCATGCCGAGCTGGTTGGCGGTCTCGACCTGCTCGGGGCGGCGCAGCAGGTTCGGCACCGCCGCGTCCTTCGACGGGATCCACATGATCGAGCAGCTGCCGACCAGGAAGTTCGCGACGAACAGCCACCACGGCGCGCCGACCACGGCGATCGAGAGCAGGAACCCGCAGCGCAGCAGGTCGCAGACGACCATGATCTTGCGCCGGTCGAACCGGTCCGCGAGCAGGCCGCCGAGCGGGGCGAAGAGCAGGCCCGGCAGCAGCGCGGTGACGATGACGCCGACGAACGCGTAGTTCTGCGCGGAGTAGTTGTCGAGGAGCTTGGTGCTCAGGCTGGTCAGGTTCAGCAGGTTCAGCCAGTCGGCGACACTGCACAGATACGTGACGCCCCACAGCCGACGGAATGGCTTGATCGCCAGCACTCGGCGGGCCCGGTGGATCGTGGACGTCCCGCCCGATCCGCCCGGGCCGGTGCCGGGCACCGACCGTACGCCCTCGCTGATACGCCCACCCCACTTGTCACGGCGGCGTCAGGCGACCCCTGCGGATCCCCCGACCGTGTGGTGGCCAGGGTAGTCCCGCCGCGGACGCGGGTAGGGCACGCCCCGTGATATGGGTGGCCGGAGGGGGTCAGCCAAACAGCCCCTTCACACTGCTCACCAGGCTAGCGATGAGCTCGATCGCGACAATTCCGAACACGATGAGCAACACCACGGCGAGCACGACGCCCGCCGTGCTGCTGGAGGGACGGCCGAAGCTGGGCATGCTGATCGAGGGCATCCCGCGCCGGCTCTGCCGCTCGGCGAGCTCCTCCTCGATGTCGTCGTCGGCGATCTCGGTGACCCGCTTCGGCCGCGGCCGGG
This sequence comes from Amycolatopsis sp. NPDC004079, assembly GCF_040610415.1. NCBI lineage: Bacteria > Bacillati > Actinomycetota > Actinomycetes > Pseudonocardiales > Pseudonocardiaceae > Amycolatopsis > Amycolatopsis sp. NPDC004079. The sequence goes on from NZ_JBEXMH010000077.1 coordinate 36,552, forward strand.
GCACCTTCTTCAGCAGCTGAGGAGCCTTGGTCGGCCACGTCCGCTGCCGGGGCAACAGCCCGAGCGGAACCAGATCCGGCCGATCGGACGGCGGAATCGGATTCGGCGTCTTGACGACTTCCTTCTTCTTGGCTTCCTCTTTCAGCGCGGCCTCGACCATCCGCTTGACCGCCTCCGGATCGTGCTCGACCGGCTTGGCGGTCGGCAACGGCCGGGGCGCGCGGCCGGACGCCATCTCGAACCCGGACAACGGATCGGAGAACCGCTCGCCCCCGGAGTCACCGGCCAATGTCCCGTCCCGGTCGGGCCCGGAGGCGGGAAAAAACGGAGTCCCGTCGCTCGTGCTCATGGTGACCACCTCACTACGGAATGTCCGCCGCGTCCAGTGTCGGCGAGAGTACCGGTCCCCGCATCCACCCAATGGCCGCAGAACCACTACTGCCCGCGCCCGCAAGGAGAGCCGTCCACCCGGGCCAGTGACCGCTGATAGACGGCGGCGTGGCGGGTTTCAGCGGAGAGGAACCGGGTCAAGTTCAAGGCTGCCAGGCCACACAGCGCTGGGATCGGTCGGGCGGCAAGGGACTGGAGTCGCCTGATCCAACTCGACTCAGCCGCCCTCACCCGGCATAACCAGACCCGCTCACCCACGCCAACCCTGGCCAACGCCGCACCTAGCCCAGCCGACGCCACACCTCTTCCAACCAGCCACCCCTTCGGCGACCCAACCGCGGGATCGCGTCGGCGTGTGGAGGGGCAGTGCGCACGGCCCCCAGGCCGTGCGCAC
>NZ_JBEXMH010000078.1:0-37146 GCF_040610415.1 Amycolatopsis sp. NPDC004079
GCGGTCTGAGGGTGGTTGTCAAGGCATCTTTCCAGCCTTGACAACCACCCTCAGACCGTCATCACAATCAAGCTTCGGGGTGCCCCACGCAACCAAGGACGGCAATGTCGCCGCCAGGCGACGAGCCGAACTCAAACCCCAGGCTCCCCAACCAGCACCTCATCAGCAAACCCAGCCGCCAGCGCCCGCAACCCAGCGTCCAGATAAAGCGTGAGATCAGCATCAGCCCGAGCAGACCACCGCTCATAAGCCGCCCGGCAGGTCGCCAACACAGCCCGCCCCACCGCCAACGGGTACAGCGAATCCTCAGCCTGCCCAGTACGCCGAGCCACGAAACTGATCACAGCCCGCTCCCAAGCGTCGTAATGCCGAGTAGCACTGGCCGCCAGTTCAGCCACGGTACTGAGCAGATTCATCCGCATCCGCAGCTCAGGCACATCCTCGGCCCGATAATGATTGGCCGCCAACACCGCCCGCCGAACCGCCTCCAGCACGGGAATGCCCTCCGGAGAATCAGCGAGCAACTCCCGGATCGTATCCACCTCGGAGTCGAACTCGTTCCACAGCACGTCGGACTTGGCGTCGTAGTACCGAAAGAACGTCCGCCGGCTGACCCCGGCAGCGGCCGCGATCTGATCCACGGTCGTCTCGTGGAACCCCTGCTCAGTGAACAGCCGCAGCGCGATCTCCTCCAGTTGCCGCGCACTGGTCCCCCGAGGCCGGCCACGCCGGGGCCGAGCCTCGTCGACCGGATCAGCAGGCATGCCTCCCCCTCCCGCGGACGCTTCTGTCACCGGGTGACAGTACTCGCCCGCCGACACCCCGCAGCATCGGCGGCCCACCGCGAGACGGCCAAACCCCATCCACAATGGACTGTCGAATACCAGAAGAATGCGCGACAAAAACCGCTAAGTCCGAAATAAACCCCATTCCCGATTCCGCACCCGCCACCACTCGAAAGAGGGACCTTGTGGACAGTGGACAAGTCTGTTGCGTCAGGTGTCAGATGTGAAGATCCTGCCGCAAAGCAGAATCGAGGATCCGATGAGTGAAACAGCCGCTCGCCCGGCCTCACCCGCCGAAGCCATCGCCGACCCGGGCCCACTGGGCTTAGCGGGCTTCGCCGCCACCACCTTCGTCCTGAGCGCGGTCAACGCGGGCCTGATCCCCAAGGCGGTCGAGCCCGTGGTCCTGCCGCTGGCCCTCTTCTACGGCGGCCTGGCCCAGCTCCTGGCCGGAATGTGGGAATTCCGAAAGAACAACACCTTCGGCGCCACCGCATTCGGCACCTACGGCGCGTTCTGGCTGGCTTTCGCCTTCTACGTCTGGCAGTTCGCGCCGAAGATCCCGCCCGCCGACGCGGCGACCGCCACCGGGATGTTCCTGTTGGTGTTCACCATCTTCACCGGCTACATGATGATCGCGTCGCTGCGCACGAACGCCGTCCTCGTCGGAGTCTTCGTCCTCTTGTTCCTGACTTTCCTGTTCCTCACCATCAGCGAACTGGGCGGCGCGGAAAGCGCGGGCAAGATCGGCGGCTGGCTCGGACTGGCCACCGCGGTGGTCGCCTGGTACGGCTCGTTCGCGGTCGTCACCAACGCCACCGCGGGCCGCACGGTGCTCCCGACCGGCCCGATCGGCAAGCGCTAAGCACGCTCAGCGGGTTCGTGCAGGAACAGGATCAGGCAGCCGCCGCGGCTGAACGTCTGGTGCTCGACCTGGGCGGGATAGTCCACGAAGTCGCCGCGAGCGCGGCGAGCCGTGACCCGGCTGCCGTCCGGGAAGACCAGCTCGTCGTCGGCTTCCCCGTCCAGGAACAGGAACCGGTGCGCGGTCGGATGCGGATGCCGCGCCGAGAACGACCCGGGCTCGAAAGAGGACAGTCCGACGACGCGTTCGTCGAAGGTCTCGTCGAACGCCACGTCGAGCAGCAACCGGAACCACAGTCCGGGGCTCGATTTCTGCCAGCCGGAAGGCCCGAAGACGTCCTCAGCCGGTTCCCCGAGCCGCTCGCCGCTGATGCTCAGCGCGAGACAGCCGTCCGGACTGGACAGTGCGCCGTCAGCGGCGAGGTAAGCACCGGCGCGATGGTCCGCGAGAGTGCCTTCCAGCACCAGCACCCGGTCGCCAGGATCGGACAGCACCGCCCCGGCGCCCAGCCGGACCAGCGTGAACGAGTCGCCAGGGGACTGCAACAGGTCCTTCGTCCAGACCCCGGGCCCGGCCTCGGTCCAGCCTGCGGGAGAAAAAGTCGCGGTGTGGCTCGGCATGACATCCCTTCGAAGCGTCACCTCGACGATGCCGATGCACGAAACCGGACGGCAACCGGAACGCCGCGACACTGCCCGAAGGTCACTCGGGCCGGTCCTCGCCGCGCACCCACGAGTCGAGCACGATCAGAGTGCGCGTGCTGGTGATCCGGTGGCTGCGCCGCAGTTCGTCGATCGTGCTCTGCAGGTGCGCCATGTCGCGGCTGCGCAGCCACACCACCGCGTCCGGGTCGCCGGCGATGGTGAACACCGCCTGCGCCTCCGGGATCCGCGTGGTGGTCTCGACGATCTCGGCGACGTTCGTGCTCCCGAAGAACCTGAGCTGCGCGAACGCCTCGATGCCCCAGCCGAGTTTCGCGTGGTCGACCTGCACGGTGAAACCGGTGATCACGCCCTTCTCCCGGAGCCGGTCGACGCGCCGCTTCACCGCGGCGGTGGAGAGCGACACCCGCCCGGCGATGTCCGAGAACGTGCGCCGGGCGTCCTCGCGCAGCAACGCGATGATCTCGTGGTCGGTCGCGTCCAGCAGTTCTTCGGCCATGAGCGGCATCGTACGCAACAGATCTGCCCGATCCGCCCTCTCGCACGTCATCCTTTGCGTCCTTGCCACTACAGTGGCCGGGCACGTTGCGCCCGGGCTCAGGGGTGGGGTGAGGTGGCTCACGTCCCAACGGCGGGTGCCCGTGGGCTGATGGCGTGCGGAAGGGAAGTGCGGATGAACGCCTTCACGTTGGAAGACCGGTACGTGCGCGAAGCGGGCACTGTCTACTTGACCGGGGTGCAGGCGCTGGTGCGCGTCCTGCTCGACCGGATCCGGCTGGACCGGCAGAACGGCGCGGACTCGGCGGCCTTCGTGTCGGGGTACCAGGGCTCGCCGCTCGGCGGGTTCGACCTGGAGCTGGCGCGGCGGTCCGGTTTGCTGGCCGAGCACAACATCGTGCACAAGCCGGGCGTCAACGAGGAACTCGGCGCGACCGCGGTCATGGGCAGCCAGCTGGCCGCCCGAGCGGGCACGATGCGGCCCGACGGCGTCGTCGGCATGTGGTACGGCAAGGCCCCTGGCCTCGACCGGGCCACCGACGCGCTGCGGCACGCGAACCTCGCGGGCACCGACCCGCGCGGCGGCGCGGTCGCGCTGGTCGGCGACGACCCCAACGCGAAATCCTCGACCATCCCGTGTGCGTCCGAGCACGCGCTCGCCGACCTCGCGATGCCGGTGTTCTTCCCGGCCGACGCGCAGGACGTGCTGGAGCACGGCAGGCACGCGGTCGAACTTTCCCGCGCGAGCGGGCTGTGGTCCTCGATGAAGATCGTCGCGAACGTCGCCGACTCCGGCGGCACCGCGCTGGTCGATTCGGAATGGACCGCGCCGGAAATGCCCGAGGGCGCGTACAAGCACCAGCCGAACAGCCGGCTTCTCGGGCCGGAGCTGATCACGCTCGAACACAGCCTGCACCGCGTCCGGCTGCCGCTCGCGATGGAATACGTGCGCGCCAGCGGGATCAACCGGATCGTCCGGTCCGGACCGAACGACCGCGTCGGCATCGTCACCGCCGGCAAGTCCTATTTGGACCTTCGGCAGGCGCTGCGGATGCTCGGTCTCGACGAGTCCGAGCTGTCCCGCTACGGCATCCGGCTGCTGAAGCTCGGCGTCGTGTACCCGGTCGAACCGGGCATCATCAAGGAATTCGCCGAGGGCCTCGACGAAATCCTGGTGATCGAGGAAAAGCGCGCGCTGGTCGAACCGGCGATCAAGGAAATCCTCTACGGCCGCACCGGCGCGCCGCGCGTGTACGGCAAGTCCGACCAGCACGGCCAGGTGCTGTTCACCGAACTCGGCGAACTGGACCCGGACCGCATCGCCAGCGGTCTGGCCAAGCGCCTGCCGGAAGCGGAACCCGTCGCGGCGTGGAAGGGGCGGCGTCGCCGCGAGCGGATTTCGGTGCCGCTGCTGGCCCGCACGCCGTACTTCTGCTCCGGCTGCCCGCACAACTCGTCCACCAAGGTCCCGGACGGCACGCTCGTCGGCGCCGGGATCGGTTGCCACACCATGGCTTTGTTCATGGAGCCGGAGCAGGTCGGCGAGGTCGTCGGGCTGACCCAGATGGGCGGCGAGGGCGCGCAGTGGATCGGCATGGCGCCGTTCGTCGAGACGCCGCACCTGATGCAGAACATCGGCGACGGCACGTTCATGCACTCCGGCAGCCTCGCCGTGCGCGCGGCGGTCGCGGCAGGCGTCGACATCACGTACAAGCTGCTCTACAACTCCGCGGTCGCGATGACCGGCGGTCAGGACGCGGTCGGCGGGCTTTCCGTGGAGAAGGTCGCCGCGCTGCTGCTCACCGAGGGCGCGGCGAAGGTCGTCATCACCTCGGACGCGCCGCGTCGGCTGCGGAAGCGGAAGCTGCCGCGCGGGGTCGAGGTGCGTGACCGGGCGGAACTTCTTCGTACGCAAGAAGAACTGGCGACGCATCGCGGTGTGACGGTGTTGATTCACGAGCAGGAGTGCGCGGCGGAGAAGCGGCGCAAGCGTCGTCGGGGGAAGCAGGAAGCGCCTGCGCGCAAGGTCTTCGTGAACGAGCGCGTTTGCGAAGGCTGTGGCGACTGCGGGGTGAAGTCGAATTGTCTTTCGGTGCAACCGGTCGAGACGGAGTTCGGCCGTAAAACCCAGATCCACCAGGCTTCGTGCAACGTCGACTACTCGTGCCTCGACGGCGACTGCCCGTCGTTCCTGACCGTCGTCCCGACCGGCGAGGTCAAGCGGCGGAACCTCGCGCCGATCAGTGCCGATGTCCTGCCCGAACCGGCGAAAACCCTGTCCGACGTCGCTGTGCGGATCACCGGTATCGGCGGCACCGGCGTGGTCACCGTCGCGCAAATCCTTGGTGTCGCTGGGGTTCTCGACGGCAAGCAGGTGCGCACCCTCGACCAGACCGGGCTCGCGCAAAAGGGCGGCGCGGTTGTCTCGGACGTGAAGATTTCCACCGGCGCCGTCGAACAGGCTCCGAAACTCGCCAACGGGGAATGCGACCTTTACCTCGCGTGCGACGCGCTGGTCGCCGCCGACCCGGCGTACCTCGGCGTGGCTGATGCCGGGCGGACGGTCGCCGTAGTGTCCACTTCGGAGGTTCCGACCGGGCGAATGGTGGTGGACAAGGAAGTTTCGTACCCGGACCAGTCGAGCATCCGCGGCGCGCTCGGCGACGCGACCGCCTCCGGGCACTACCTCGACGCGCGCGGCCTCGCCGAGCAGATCTTCGGCGACGACCAGTACGCCAACATCCTCCAGCTCGGCGCGGCCTACCAGACCGGCTCGCTGGCCGTCTCCGCGGAAAGCCTGGAACAGGCCATCAAGATCAACGGGACCGCGGTGGAGACGAACCTGCAGGCGTTCCGGCGCGGTCGGCAGCTGGTCGCCGATCCGGAGGCGCTCGACGCGGAACTCTCGCCGTCGTCGTCGGAGGCTCCGGCCGCCGCGGACGCGGAAGCGGTCCGCAGGGTGCGCGCGCTGGTGCGGGCCGACGGCGAACTCGCCCGGGTGCTCGACCTGCGCGTTCCGGACCTCATCGCCTACCAGGACGAGCGGTACGCGCGGCAGTACGCGGAGTTCGTCGAGCGGATCCGCACGCGTGCCAGTGCTTCGGTGACCGAGGCGGTCGCGCGGAACCTCTACAAGCTCATGGCCTACAAGGACGAGTACGAGGTGGCGCGGCTGTCGCTGGACCCGCAGCTGACCGCGGAAATCGAAGCCCAGTTCGGCGTCGGCACGCGGTTCGCGCACCGGCTGCACCCGCCGGTGCTGCGCGCGCTGGGCATGAACCGCAAGATCAGCCTCGGCGGCCGCAGCGTCCGGCCCGCGTTCGCGGCGCTGAAGGCACTGCGCAAGCTTCGCGGGACGAAGCTGGACCCGTTCGGCCGCGCTGAGGTCCGCCGGGTCGAGCGGGCGCTGATCGGGGAGTACCGGCAGGCGCTGACGCGTGCCCTCGAGGTCGCCGACCGGGGCGACGCCCGCCTGGTCGAACTGGCCGCGCTGCCGGACTCGGTGCGCGGATACGAGGAGATCAAGCTGGCCAACGTGGCGGCTTACCGGAGGCGGCAGGAGGAGCTGCTGAAGGAACTGGAGATGCCGGACTCGGTGCGGGTCGCGACTGCCTGAGGGGGAGCCGGGAGCCGCTGCGGGACGGGTTCGTGCCGCAGCGGCTTCGGGGCGAGTTGCCTGGTTGGGCTGCTGGATTCGGATGCCGGAGGGGATCCGGGAGCCGCCGCGGGACGGATGGTGTCGCAGCCGCTCCGGTTGCTTCGGTTTGGCGACGGTGCCGCGTTAGGAGCGAGCCGTCCGCTGGAGGTGCAGGGTTCCGCGCGGGGTGCGACTGCTCGGCGGGAGTCGCCGTGGGGCAGGGGGTGGTGTCGCTGCGGCGGTGATTGCTCCGGTTTGGCGACTGTGCCGGGTTCGGGCGAGCCGTCCGCCGGAGCCGCTGGGCTCGGTGCGGGTCGCGATTGCCTGAGGCTCCGGTTGCTTCGGCTTGGCGACCCTGCCGGATTAGCGGCGACCCGTCCGCTTGAACCGCCGAAGAGCGCTTCGCCGCAGAGTCGCGGCGGATTCCGCGCAGATCCCCGCTGATTGAAGCGAGATCAACTCCCTGGAACCCCATTCAACGCGCATTCCGCGCCCCTCTTCCGCGCGATGCCAGAAACGGCGAGGAGGCGGCCGAACCCGATCTCCGCGCGGTTTCGGCCTTCCCGTCGAGCCCGGTCCTGCCCGAAAAGCCTTGTAGGTGTCACACCAATGGGTGGTCCTGGCGAACCTTCCCGGGAGACCCGCGTCCGTCCCCCGATCGGTGGGGTGGGCGGCGCTCGGCGGGGTGCGCCGCGGGCAGGCCTGTGACCAGTGCGGACGCGCCGAATCCCCTAATGCCCCTAATCGGGGGATCGATAAAGTCCCTAGTGGGGGCCCCGGCTAACCCGGGTGACCCCCCGATGGCGGGCATTCGGCGGAGTCCTATGTTCGGAAAAGGAGCCGGCTCTGGGGCCGGCTCGTCCGTTTCTCGGACACCCCACCCCGATCCGTTGTCACCACAGGAGAATACAAACTATGGGCCCGGTGCAGACGCTGCACGAATTCGCGCTGAACCTGCTGAACGACCCGCAGTCGATGGCGGACTACAAAGCTGACCCGCAAGGCGTGCTGAACGGCGCCGGTCTCAGCGAGCTGAACCCGTCGGACGTGCAGGACATCATGCCGCTGGTCATGGACAGCGCCCCGCTGCCCGCCGCTCCCGCCGTCCCGGCCGTTCCCGCGGTGCCGGGCGTCCCGGCCGCGCCGAGCATCCCGGGCGTGCCCGCCGTCCCGAGCGTTCCGTCGGCTGACCTGGCCGGAGCCTTCGACAAGGCCGACGCCGCCGCCGAGCCGGTCGCGCACCAGGTCGGCGACGGCCTCGGCGGCCTCGCCGGCGCGCTGCCGAACCTCAGCCCGGTCTTCGAGGGCGTCAGCAACGTCGCCGACGCGACCGGCCTGAACACCGTCACCCACGGCACCCTGGGCGCGGTCTCCGGCGTGCTGGACCACGTCGCCGCCGCGACGCACCCGATCCCGGTCGTCGGCCCGATCGTCGACGCCGCCGCGATCGACACCCAGAACACCGTCAACGCGGTGGGCGAGCACGTCTTCGACGGCAAGCTCGTCGGCTCCGCGGTGGACGCCACCACCAACCACCTCGGCGACGCGCTGACGTGGAAGGCCGTGGTCTCCGAGACCGCGAAGATCCCCGCCGTCGGCGGCCCGGTCAGCGGCGTTGTCGAGGACGTCCGCCAGGGCGGCTCGCACCTGCTGGGCACCGTCAACGAGGCGATCGGCTCGACCCCGGTGGGCGAGCACGGCGACCTCCGCGCCGACCTGGCCAACGCCACCGGCGACCTGACCTCGGCCGGCGACCTGTCCGGCACGCTGGACCACGCCGCGGGCGCGGTTCCGGGCCTCCCGGCCGTTCCGGCTCTCCCGGCCGTTCCGGGCGCGGGCGAGCTGCCGCAGGTGCCGGGCGTCGGCGCCCTGCCGCAGGTCCCGGGTGTGGGCGCGCTGCCGCAGGCCCCGTCGGTCCCGGGCGTCGGCGAGCTGTCGCACGCTCCGGAGCTGCCGTCGGTCCCGGCCGCCCCGAACGCGGGTTCGCTGACCCACGCCATCGAGGGTGCGACCGCGCACGCGCCGGCCGTCAACGCGGCCGCGCAGCACGTCACGAGCACCGTCCAGGACGCCGTCGAGACCGGCACCCAGCACGCGACGACCGGCGAGCTGCCGGACGCCGCGCACGCCGCGCCGCTCAACGAGGTGCAGAACCACCTGCACGACGTCGCGGGCGGTCTCGAGTCGCACGCGAGCAGCCTGCACCTGGACAGCCTGCACCTGGGTCACTGATCCTGGTATAGCAAGGGTTTTCCCGCCGCGGGCCCGGACCGGACACGGTCTGGGCCCGCGGTGTTTTGTGTGCCGGGCGCGAGGGTCACTGGCGCACCAGGGGTTTTTCCGTGCCGGGCAGCAAGGACAACACGGGCTGGCTGTCGAGGAAGAGGCCGCCGGTCGGGCCGTCGGGCGGCAGCGTCGCGGCCCACACCACGCCGCGGGCGCTTTCGAGCGCCGGGCGGGCGGTGTCCTCGTCGCCGCGTTCGGGATGGGTGGCGGTTTCTCCCGGATCGACGGCGTTGACGAGGATCGGGGTGTCCCGCAGCGCCGAGGCCAGCACGCCGGTCAGCGTGTTCAGCGCGTGCTTGGCGAAGGAATGCGCCGGGGCGCGCAGGCTCGCGCCGAGGTCGAGTCCGGTGGAGATCTGCAGCGCGGAAACGCTGGAAACGTTGACGATCCGGGCCGCCGGTGCGGCTTTCAGCAGCGGCAGCAACAACTGCGTGAGCTGCCACGGGCCGAGGACGTCGATGTCCAATGCGGACTGGACGGCGGCCAGGTCGGCGTCGAGCGCGGACAGGGTGGCGAAATCGACGGTGTCGCTGGCGTTGTTGACCAGCACGTCGAGGCGGCCGAAGGATTCGGCGACGTAGTCGGCGGCGGCGGTCATGGTGGCGAGATCGGCGAGGTCGAGCCGCACCGCGCTGGCGTTCGGGAGTCGCGCGGCAAGGGATTCGGCGCGGGACAGGTCGCGAGCGGTGAGGATGACGTGATAGTCCTGTTCGGACAGCAGCCGGGCGGTGGCGAAGCCGAGTCCGACGGCACGGCTGGTTCCGGTGATCAAGGCGGTTTTTGGCACGGCGATACTCATTTCACGAGTTAGTGGGCGGAGTGTTTCGGCAGGAATCCGACGAGGGCCAGCGCCACGAGGTACAGGCCGGCGCAGATGCCGAAAACCAGTTCAGCGGCAGGGATCCAGGACGGCGCGGCGGCCGGTCCGACGCGGGCGAAGAACACCGTGCCGAGCGCGGCGACACCGATGGCTCCGGCGAATTGCTGGGCGGCGTTGAGCATTCCGGAACCGCTGCCGACTTCTTCGGGAGTCGCGTCGCCGAGGATGAAATCGAAGAGCGGAATGAACAACAATCCGGAACCGGCGCCGGTGATGAACAGCGCGGGGGCGAGCTGCCAGATGGTGACGGCCGCACCCCAGTGCGCGATCGACCACCACAGGACGAGCAGGCCGACGACCGCGATGGCGAGTCCTAAGTGGAGCGAGGTACGGCCGAGTTTCGCGGCGAGTACCGCACCGGACAGCAGGGTCGCGATGGCGGTACCGGCGGCCCAGGGAAGCAGGGCGAAGCCGGACTGCAGCGGCGTCCAGCCGAGGCCGGATTGCAACAGCAGGTTCACGACGAGCACGAATCCGCTGAGCGAGGCGTAAAAGCCGCCGGTGATCAGGAGACCGAACACGAAGCCGCGCTTGGAAAACAGCGACGGCGCGATGACCGGATGGCTGCTGCGGCGTTCGGACCTCGCGAACAAGACGAAGGCGACCACGCCAGCGACCATCAGCACGTACGTCCAGACGGGCCAGCCGAGTTCGCGGCCTTGGATGAGCGGCACGATGAGCAGCGCTGACGCGGCGGTGAGCAGGCCGACGCCGCGCAGGTCGAGGCGGGCGCTGCGGTCTTCGCCGCTGTGTCGCGGCAGCACGCGCAGGCCGAGCAATCCGGCGAGGATGCCGAACGGGACATTGATCAGGAAGATCGAGCGCCATTCGCTGCCGAACAGGTTCAGGTGCAGCAGCCAGCCGGCGAGGATGGGTCCGGCGACAGTGGCCAGGCCCATGATCGGGCCGAACGGCATGAGGGCTTTGCGCAGCTGATCGGGCGGGAAGACGACCTTCACCAGCGCGATGCCCTGCGGGATCATCGCCGCGCCGAAGAGGCCCTGGAACACGCGGGCGCCGATCAGGAACCCGGCGCTGGGCGCGAGCCCGCAGGCCAGCGACGCGAGGGTGAAGCCGGTCAGGCCGAGCAGGAACAGCCTGCGCCGGCCGAGCAGGTCGCCGAGGCGGCCGGACGTCACGAGGCCGAGCGCGAACGCGGCGGTGTAGGCCGACAGGACCCACTGCAGGGTCACCGGCCCGCCGCCGAGGTCGGAGCGGATCGAGGGGCCGGCGAGGGCGGCGACGCTGGTGTCGATGAGGTCCATCAGGTCGGCGATCACGACGACGACCAGCACGAGCCACGCCTGGACCAGCGGAAGCGGCTCGGCGCGGGGAGACGAACTAAGTTCAGTAGTCACGAACTAAGTTCTAGATGACGAACTAAGTTCGTGTCAAGCTATAGTGGTGGACATGCCCGCTGATCCCCGAGAGCGCCGCGCCGCCCGGCACGCGTCCACCAGCGCCGAAGCCGCGCCGAAACCGCGGAAAGAACCCATCACGGTCGACCGGATCACCGACGCCGCGCTGCAGGTCGTCGCCACCGAGGGCTACGACGCGCTGACCGTCCGCCGGGTCACCGCGGTGCTCGGCACCGGGCCGTCGTCGCTGTACGCGCACATCGTCAACAAAGAGGATCTCGACGATCTGCTCATCGGCAGGCTCTGCGCGCAGATCGAACTGCCCGAACCCGACCCGGCGACCTGGCGGCAGCAGGTCTTGGCGGTCTATGGGCAGATCCGCGACCTGTATCTGAAGTACCCCGGCGTCTCCCGCGCCGCGCTCGCGACGGTTCCGACGCACCTGGAAACGCTGCGGGTCAGCGAGGGGATTCTGGCGATCCTGCTGGCCGGCGGCATCGAGCCGCAGACCGCCGCGTGGGCGCTGGATTCGCTCACGCTCTACGTGACCGCGTACGCCTGGGAAGTGTCACTGGTCCGGCAACGGCAGCAGCACGGCGGCGAGTGGGTGTTCAGCCAGGAGCAGTTGATCGAGCGGTTCGCCGCGCTGCCGGAGGAGAAGTTCCCGCGGACCCGGCAGTACGCGGCGGAGTTGACGTCCGGTGCCGGGCATGACCGGTTCGACTTCATGGTCAACCTGATCACGCGGAATCTGACCAGCGAGACTTCGGAATAGCGAAAGATCCGTGAAGGGAACCCTGACGGAATCAGAGTCCCTCAGGGTTCCCCTCACGGACGTTTGGAGCAAGAGCCGCGTACGAACGCGCGGTCAGCGAGGTTCCGGGATTGCTGGGTCGCAGCAACCGGTCATCCGCGGCAGTTCGCGGTTGACCTCGGCCAGTTCGGCGGCGACCGCGTGGCACGGTTCGCACACGGCCAGGTGACCGGCGAGGACTCCGGCCCGGCGGGCGGGCAGGGTGCCGCGCAGCCACGCGCCCATCCGGCGGCGGACTTCCTGGCACTGCGGCAATTCCGCGTCCGGCACCTGGACTTGCAGGTACGCCTGCCGCAGGCCTTCGCGGGCACGGCGGGCGAGCACGGCGACACCGTTCGGCGAAACGCCGAGCACCGGCGCGAGTTCCGCCGGAGTGTCGCCCTCGGCGGACATCCGCCACAACACTGTCCGCCAGCGGCCGGGCAGCGTTCGGTAGGCCGACCACACGAGCCGGTCTTCCGAGCGCATGACTGCGAGTTCGTCTGCGCCGCCGTCGAGATTTACGGGTTCCGGAACTGTCGCGTAGAGATCGATACGATTTTCGTGGCGGCTCCACCGTGCGAACAGATTTCGCATAGTGGCCACGAGGTACGCGGGCGCGTTCGATTCCGGGCCGCCGCCGGCCGCGACGGTGCTGAGCACGCGCGCGAAGGCTTCGGCGACCAGGTCGTCGCGTTCGGCCTGCTGACGCACCAAGCCGGCGGCGACGCGGCGCATCAACGTGACGTGCCGCCGGAACAGTTCGCCGCCTGCCTGGCAATCCCCGGCGCGTACGGCGGCGAGGAGTTCGGCGTCGGTGCGCTCGTCCTCTCGCGCATCGGTGACCAGAGTGCTGCCCAGCGTCGTCTCCACCGTGCACCTCCCACCGGACCGGCCCACACCTCGTCACGCGGGACTACTGAAAGTAACTGGTACAGCAGTGTACTCCATATGGCGGCGGGGATCGGGCAGTCGGCCGCGCGATTCGGGTCCGGCCGCCGCTGTCAGCCATCCGGGGAAGTCTTGGCCGCTCAAGGACATTTCGTTCGGCGGCCGACTGTCCGAAGTGGACTATTGACGCACGGTCAGGAAAACTTTCCGGCCAATTCGGTGAAATAGGGCGTCATCGCCGGGTGGTAGTCGGCGAAGTCCGGCCTCGGCGTGCCGTCGAAGGCGGCGGCGAACATGTCGAGGTAGTACTCCCAGCCGGGGCCCGCGTCCGGGATTTTGTCCGCCGAGTCCAGGTGGTGCACCAGTCGCAGTTCCGTTGCCGCGCCTCGGGACTCGAGCCGCAGCTCCATCCGCCAGGCCCCGGATTCGTCGGTCGACGAAACAGCCAGCCGGTGCGGCGGCTCGCAGGCGTCGATGCGGAGGTCCATCCAGGGTTCCTCCTCCTCGAACACCATCTGGACCTGGATCATCCGGCCGGGTGCCGCGTCGCCCTTCCAGGGGCCGAACCAGCGCGCGGTGCGTTCGGGCTCGGTGACCGCGGCCCACACGTCGTCGATCGGCGCGCGGAAAGTGCGGGGCAGGACCAGGTCGATGCTGTCGGCGAGCCGGTGCGCTCTCGCGGTGGGCACGGGTTTCATGCGGTGGTTTCCTCTCCGGAAGCGGGGTCCCGGCGGCGTTCGCGACGGGTGCGGTGGACCTCGGTCTCCAGCGCGTCGAGCCGCTGCTGCCAAGCGGGCGGCGCGACAAGCTGGGTGAGCCAGGCGGTGAGTTCGGCGCATCCCTGCGGGTCGAGCGCGTAAAACCGTTGCCTGCCCACGAGTTCGTCGCGCACCAGCCCGCTTTCCCGCAGTACGCGCAGATGGCGCGACACCGCGGGCCGGCTGATGTCGAAGCGCGCGGCGATCTCCCCGGCGGGCAGCCGCTGTCGCCGCAGGAGCGTCAGAATGTCCCGCCGCACCGGGTCGGCGATCGCGTTGGCGACCAGATCCACGGACAGAAGCGTAACCCGGAGGTTACGCTTCCGGCAAGCACGTCACGGCCAGGTCGACGCGCCGCCGCGGCGTTTGCGGACCTCTTTCCCCGCGCCGGGCGGGAAACCGTGCTTGGCGAGCCGGACTTCGGCGAGCTCGTCGGCGCTGGTGACGGTGAGGAACAGGCTCAGCAGCAGGCTGATCAGCAGCGCCGCGATGATCATCCCGGCGGGCATCGGCGTGACGAGAGTGAGCACGACGTAACCCGCGATCAGCCAGGGCAGCGCCTCGACGAAGATCCGGAACGCGAAGCGCAGCACCCAGGTTTTCGCGGTCGCGTCGTGCAGCACCCACTCGCGGTACTCGTCGGGGAGTACCCCGCCGTACACGTAGTGCAGCCAGCGCACCGGGCCGGGACGCTTCATGCCCGCCGGGTACCCCGTGCTCAGGCGGTGTACGCCCCGAGCTTGGCCGGGTTCATCAGCCAGAACAGCCGGTCGATGCCCTCGGCCGACGCGGACACGGTGAGCACCGCGATCACGGCTCCGCTGTGGCTCACCACCGCCGCGGGCTGGCCGTTGACGTCGCTCCAGCCCACCTCGGTGCCGGGCCAGAACCGGCTGGCGAACGCGCGGACGTACTTCGCCACCGTGACCGCGCCGACCACCGGGATCCGCGTCGCACGGACCGCGCCGCCGCCGTCGGAGTAGCTGACCACGTCCTCGGCGAGCAGTTTCTCCAGCGTCGCGAGGTCGCCGGTGCGCGCGGCGTCCACGAACGCGGTGAGCAGCCGCCGCTGTTCCGACGGTTCGACGGGCGTCCGGCGTTCCGCGGCGAGGTGTTTGCGCGCCCGGCTGACCAGCTGGCGCGCGCTCACCTCGGTGGTCTGCACGATGTCGGCGATCTGGTGGTACGGATAGTCGAACGCCTCGCGCAGCACGTACGCGGCGCGTTCCGTCGGCGGCAGCTTCTCCAGCAGGAACAGCACCGCGACCTCGAGCGCGGCGGCCCGTTCGGCGCCCAGCTGCGGGTCGGCGGAGGCGTCGATCGGCTCGGGCAGCCAGGGGCCGACGTAGGTTTCGTGCCGGACGCGCGCGGTCTGGCTCGCGGTGATGGCCAGCCGCGTCGTGGTGGTGGCGAGGAACGCGTCCGGGTTGCGGACGACCGAGCGGTCGCAGGTCTGCCAGCGCAGCCAGACGTCCTGGAGGAGGTCTTCGGCGTCGGCGACGCTGCCCAGCATCCGGTAGGCGATCCCGAACAGCCGCGGCCGGACCCGCGCGAACACCGAGGCGGCCTCGGCGAGTTCCTCCATCGGCGGCGCGTTCCTTTCCTGGTCCGGCGGGACATTCGCGAGCTTAGCGGGAAGGGGTGTCACAAATCGGCGAGCTGTCCGGTCCTGACTGGCGACGCTCGCGGCGGCCGTCGCGGCGGAAACGGAGGGAACGAGCATGAAGATCGTCGTCATCGGCGGGACCGGGCGGATCGGTTCGCAGGTCGTGCAGCTGCTCGAGGGGCATGAGGTCGTGGCGGCAGCGCCGAGCACCGGCGTGAACACGCTGACCGGCGAAGGGCTGTCCGGCGTGCTGCGGGGTGCTGACGTGCTGGTGGACGTGTCGAACTCGCCGTCGTTCGCCGACGACGACGTCATGGAGTTCTTCCAGCGCTCGACCGGGAACCTGGTGCGGGCCGCGCGCGAAGCCGGGGTCGGGCATTTCGTCGCGCTGTCCGTCGTGGGCGCGGACGAGCTGCCGGATTCCGGTTACCTGCGGGCGAAGGCCGCGCAGGAGAAGCTGATCGAGGACAGCGGGCTGAACTACACGATCGTGCGCGCGACGCAGTTCCTGGAGTTCGCGGTCGCGATCGCGGACACCTCGACGGCCGACGGCGTGGTCCGGCTTTCCGACGGCGGCACGCAGCCGATCGCGGCGGAGGACGTCGCGGTGGCGGTCGCCAAGGCCGCGGGCGAGCCGGCGGTCGGCGGGATCGTCGAGATCGGCGGCCCGGACGTGCTGCCGATGGACGAATGGATCCGGCGGGTGCTGACCGCGCGCAAGGACCCCCGCGAGGTGGTGACCGACCCGGCCGCGAAGTACTTCGGGACGGTGCTGGGCAAGGACAGCCTGGTGCCGGCGGAAGGTTCGTGGCGGGGCAAGGTCGGACTGGCGGAGTGGCTGGGCCGGTGAAGCTCGTGAGCGGCGATCCCGGTTGGAACCGGGATCGCCGCGCACGAGTTACGAGAGCTGGCCGTCGTAGTCCGGCAGTTTGAAGCCCTTTTCGTAGTCCCCGCCTTCGAGGTCGGTGGACCGGTTGCCGATGTTCGCCGTGATCGTGTAGCCCTGCTGGGTCAGGTCGGCGCGGCAGCGCTGCTTGCCCTCCGCGGTGCCCTCGCCGGATTCGCGGGTGCAGATCGCGTCGATCGGGTAGCCCGCGCCGCTCAATTGCTTGCGCGCGGAGGAGGAACTGGTCCGCGCCGTCACGAACAGGACGGACACGTGGTGCTGGCCCGCCCATTGGGCGACCGCGAGCACCGGCTTGTTCGGTTCGCCGGGATGGTATTCGGTTTCCAGCGAGGTGTTGTCGATGTCCAGCACGATCGCCAGCTTGGAGCCGCCCTGTGCGACCCGGTCGGTCAGCCACGGAATGGCCGGGCCGACGGCTTCGCGCACGTCGGACTGCCATTGCTCGTAGCTGGGCAGGTCGGACACCGCGGCCGACGCGGTGGCCGGGGCGGCGATCAGCCCGGCGACGGCGAGAATTGCGGCGCAGGCGCTCTTGACGTTCATCGGCGCGATTTCTCCTTCGCGTGGCGGAAATTGCCACCGGTCACGCTAATCTCGCCGGGAGTTTCGGTGCACCGTCGTTCGTCGGGTGATTTCGTGGCAACGGAGGGGAATTCGCCGTCCGTTCACCGGGACCTACGGGCGTGTTTTCCGCCGCGATTCGGGGTGATGATTGTCGACGCCGGTGGACAATCATCACCCCGATCCGCCGTTATCCGGCGATGGTGTCCAATTCGGCCAAGGCGTCCGCGGGCAGTTCCAGGTCGGCCGCCGCGACGTTCTCCCGCAGGTGCGCGACCGACGACGTGCCGGGGATCAGCAGGATGTTCGGCGACTGGTGCAGCAGCCAGGCCAGCGCGACCGCCTTCGGGCTGGCGCCGAGCCGGGCGGCGACGTCGTCCAGCGTCGAGGACTGCAGCGGGCTGAACCCGCCGAGCGGCCAGAACGGGACGTAGGAAATCCCTTGGGCGGCAAGGGATTCGATCAGCTTCTCGTCCCCGCGGTGCGCCACGTTGTACCAGTTCTGCACGGTGACCACCGGCGCGATCGACTGCGCCTGCGCCACCTGCTCGGCGTCGACCACGCTCACGCCGAGTTCCTTGATCTTGCCTTCCTGGCGCAGTTCGGCGAGCGCGCCGAACGGTTCGGCCAGCGAGCCCGGTACCGGCGAGTGTCCGTCCTCGCCGCCGCCGACGCGCAGGTTCACCACGTCGAGCGCCTCGACGCCGAGGTTTCGCAGGTTCGACTCCACCTGTTCGCGCAGCTGCTCGGGCGAGCGCTCGTGGATCCAGCCGCCCTTGTCGTCGCGCACCGCGCCGACCTTCGTGACGATCTGCAGCCCGTCATACGGCGCGAGTGCTTCGCGGAGCAGTTCGTTCGTGACGTACGGCCCGTAGAAGTCAGCGGTGTCGAAGTGGTTCACGCCCAGCTCGACGGCCGTGCGCAGCACCGCGAGCGCCTCGTCGCGGTCGTTCGGCGGCCCGAAGACGCCGGGTCCGGCCAGCTGCATCGCGCCGTATCCCAGGCGGGCGACGGTGCGCCCAGCCAACGTGAACGTCCCGCCGGGGAGGTTGTCGGTCAATGTTCCGCCCTTCCTTCTCGCCGCGCCGGTTCCGTCGCGGCTGCCGTCCATGGTGCTGCCGAGGGCGCGGCGCGGCCAGTACCCCTCGGTCCTGGGAGTGTCAGGGCCAGGCTCGCGGGACAGCAGCCCGATAATTTGGTATACCATTATCATGGCTTCTCTCACTGTGACCGGCGTGCGCCCGTGGGGCGGCGACCTGGCCGACATCGTCCTCGACGGCGACCGCATCTCCGACGTCCGGCCCGCCGGTTCGGCCCCGGTCGAGGGCGAACGGATCGACGGCGCGGGCCTGCTCGCGCTGCCCGGGTTCGTCAACTCGCACGCGCACGTCGACAAGAGCTGGTGGGGCAAGCCGTGGGTCTCCTACGGCGGCGTCGCGAGCACCGAAGGCCGCATCGCGCACGAGCGGGCCGAGCGGGACAAACTGGGGATCCCGAGCGTCGAGGTCGCCGAGACGGTGCTGCGCGAGTTCCTGCGGCACGGCACCACCGCGGCGCGCAGCCACGTGGACGTCGACCTGGGGCTCGGCCTGCGCGGCATCGAAATCGTGCGAGAGGCCGCGGAACGGCTGGGCGGCGCGGTGGAGGTCGAGATCGTGGCCTTCCCGCAGGACGGCGTCCTGCGGCGGCCCGGCGTGCTCAAACTGCTCGACGAGGCCGCGGCGGCGGGCGCCGGCTGGATCGGCGGCCTCGACCCGGCGGGCATCGACCGCGACCCGGTCGGCCAGCTCGACGGACTGTTCGAGATCGCCGAGCGGCGCGGCGTCGGCCTCGACATCCACCTGCACGACGGCGGCGAGCTGGGCGCGTTCCAGTACGAGCTGATCGCCGACCGGACGGTGCGCACCGGGCTGCAGGGCAAGGTCACCGTCTCGCACGGCTTCGCGCTCGGCGAGGTTCCCCCGGCGCGACAGGCGGCGTTGCTCGACCGGATCACCGAGGCGGGCATCTCGCTGGCGACCGTCGCCCCGGTCCGGACGGCCCCGCTGCCGTGGACGGAGTTGTCCGCGCGCGAGGTCCCGGTCGGCCTCGGCACGGACGGAATCCGCGACCTGTGGTCCCCGTACGGCGACGGCGACGTGCTGCAGATCGCGCTCGGCTTCGCCCGGTTGCACGGACTGCGGAAGGACGAGGATCTGGTGGCGGCGGTGGAGTTGGCAACGCGGCGTGCGGCGTCGTTCGTGGGTCGTGGGCGGCATGATCTGGCGCCGGGTTGCCGGGCGGATGTGGTGTTGGTGGCGGCGGAGAACGTGCCGGACGCGTTGATGCGGGTGCCGGTGCGTTCGCTGGTGATCGCGGGTGGCCGGATTGTGGTGCGGGACGGGGAAGTGCTCGTCTGAGCAGTTCGTCCGCTGCTCCAGCATGCCGCTGGTTTTTCCGTAGCCGGGGACGAAGTTTTCGGCTCAGCGGGGCGATAGCTTCCCGGGATGGACAAGCTCGACGCTCTCCGCAGGCGGCTGGAGCAGGACCTCCCCGCGCTGCTGGCACAACACCAGGTCCCTGCCGCGGTCATCGCGGTGGCTGTCGGCGACGAGACGGCCACCGCGGCCGCCGGGGTGCTCAATCTCGGCACCGGCGTCACCGCCACCGCCGATTCGGTATTCCAAATCGGCTCGATCACCAAGGTCTGGACGGCCACCCTCGTCCTGCAGCTCGTGGACGAGGGCCTGGTCGACCTCGACGCCCCGATCCGGCAGTACCTGCCCGACCTCGAACTGGGCGACGCGGCCATCACCGTGCGGCAGCTGCTCAGCCACACCGCCGGGTTCGAGGGCGACCTCTTCACGGACACCGGACCCGGCGACGACGCGGTCGAGAAGTTCGTCGCGACTCTCGACGGCGTCGCGCAGCTCTTTCCGCCCGGGGAACTGTTCTCCTACAACAACGCTGGGTACGTCGTCCTCGGGCGGCTGGTGGAAGTGTTGCGCGGCAAGCATTACGAGGACTGCCTTCGCGAGCATCTCGCCGGACCGCTCAAGCTTCGGCAGTTTTCCCCGAACGCCCTCGACGCGATCCGCTATCGCGCCGCGATCGGGCATCTCGAACCCGAGCCCGGTGCCGATCTCGTGCCCGCGCCGTTCTGGTCGATGCTGCGGTCCAACGGTCCGGCCGGGTCGTCGCTCGCGATGTCCGCGGCGGATCTGCTCGCCTTCGCCCGCATGCACCTCGCGGGCGGTGCCGAAGTGCTGAGCGCGAAGAGCGCCGCCGCAATGCTGGAGCGGCAGGTCAGCCTCCCGCCGCTCGGCATCATGGGCGACGCCTGGGGGCTCGGCTGGGAGTTGTTCGACACCCCGAGCGGTCAGGTCTACGGCCACGACGGCAACACCATCGGCCAGGCGGCGTTCCTCCGGCTGGTGCCCGAAAGCGACCTCGCGGTGGCGTTGCTGACCAACGGCGGCGACGCGATGAGCCTGTACGCCGACCTCGTTCCCGCGCTGCTCAAGGAATTCGGGGGCGTCGAGGTGTCGCTGCCGCCGCGTCCGCCGTCCGAGCCGGAAGCGTTCGCCGCTGACCGGTATCTCGGCACTTACGCCAGCACGGTCGCCGATCTCGTGGTCTCCCAGGACGACGACGGCCGGGTCTGGCTGGAGCAACGTCCTAAAGGGACAGCCGCGGAGTTGAGCTCCGCCAGCAAGTCCGAACTGGTCTTCCTCGAAGGCGACACGTTGATCCTCCGCGAGGCGCAGGCCGGAATCCACCTGCCGCTGGTCTTCCTCGGCGACGACGGCACCGGCCGCGCGCAGTACGTCCATTCGGGGAGGGCGACCCGTCGCGCGGGGTGACCGGACGGCTTTGCCCGAACTGAACGATCCGGCGGCGTTGCCCGGGTAAGGTTTTACCTCGTGGTCGCTGATCTGGGGTGGAATACGGGGCAGACGCGGATCCGCGCTGCCGACGGCCGCCTCCTCGGCGCGGGCGTGCTGATCGGCGACCGGTACGTGCTGACCTGCTCCCGGGCGGCCCGCGACGAAACCGCTTTCCGGGTCGAATCGGCGGGAGCCGCGGCGCTGGCCGGGCTGGTCCCGCCGCTCGCGGGCGCGCGCGGCGACCTGGCGCTGCTCGAACTGGACACTCCGGTGCGAGGCGGCGCCCTGCTCCGGCGGAAGGTCGAATCCGGGCGGGAAGTCCGGATCCACAGTCTTCCGCTCCGCCTCGGCTACGGCATCTGGGTGCGCGCCACCATCGGCGTGCCGGACGGCGAACGGGTCCCGCTCACGCTGCTGGAGGGCCGCGTCGACCCGGACCTGTCCGGCTGTCCGGTGTTCGACAGCCGCACCGGGCGGCTGCTCGGCATCGTGGTGGTCGACCACGGGGTGCGGCTGGTTCCGGCGGACACCGTGCTGGCGTACTTCCCGCAGCTGCGGGAATGGGTGACCGACGATTCGGTGATCGAGGACCGGCTCGACGAACTCCTCGTCCGCACCGGCCGCGTGCCGATACCGGACGCCGGGGACCTGCGGGTCGCGCTGCCGAAAGCGATCCTGCCGGACCCGTACGACGCGGTCCTGCCCGACGCGGCGCTGCCGGAGCGCCGCCGGTTTTGCGCGGAGTGCGGCAATCCGGTGGGCCGCGACCAGGGCTCGCGGGCCGGTCGGACCCGCGGTTACTGCGTGCGGTGCGGCGCGCCGTTCAGCTTTGTGCCCGCGCTGGAGCGCGGCACGGTCGTCGCCGGTCGTTACGCGGTCCTCGGCTGCATCGCGATCGGCGGGTTCAGCTGGATCTACCTTGCCCGCGACGAGGCCGACGGCGGCCGGTTCGTGGTGCTCAAAGGCTTGATCGGCGAACGGGACCGCGACGGCGCGCTGGCCGCCGCGCAATCCGCCGTCGTCCCGCGGTTGCTCGGACTGGACCATCCGAACGTCGTCCGCACCCTCGCCCACGTCGAAGACCCGGACCCGGAAACCGGCCGGCTCATCGGGTATCAGGTGATGGAATACGTGCGCGGGATTTCGCTGCGGACGGTGGCCCGCCGCGCGAAACGGCTGCGCCCGGAGCATGTCGCCGCGTACGGGCTGCAGCTGCTGGAGGCGCTCGGGTACCTGCACCAGCGAGGGCTGCTGTACGTCGATGTGAAACCGGACAACGTGCTGCAGGACGGCGACCGGGTCACGCTCGTCGATCTCGGCTCGATGCGGCGGCAGGACGACCGGGACAGCGTGCTCGTCGCCACCCCGGCGTATCAGCCGTCGCGGTCCGAGCTGGACACCGACGGCGTCAGCGTCCGTTCGGATCTCTATTCGCTCGGCCGCACCCTGGAGGAGCTGCTGCGTGCCTGTTCCCTCGACGACAGCGTCGGAACGGAGATGCTGCGGGCGCTGATCGACCGGGCGACCGCGGATTACGCCGAGCGGTTCGCCACCGCCGACGACATGGCCGAGCAGTTGCGCGGGGTGCTGCGGCAGCTGCTCAGCCAGCGCACTCACGTGCCGCGTCCGGCCGTCTCCCGGCAGTTCGGCAATCCCTGCGGGCTCGCCGTGGCGGGGCTCGGGGTGCCGGAGTGGGAGGCCTGGGCGTCGGAACCGCCGTTGCGCGCCGACAGTCCGCTGCGGCGCGAGGACGCGTGGGCGGCCTTGCCTATCGCCATTTTCACCGGGTCCGAGGAGGTCGGGGAAACCTGGCGCGGTGCTGGGGTGTTGCTGAACGCGGGAATGCTGGACGACGCGGAGAGCCAGTACCGGGAGTGCGCGAGTCAGCTGCCGGGCGAGCTGGCGCCGTTGCTGGCTTTGGGTTTCTGCGCGGAACTGCGGGGCTCGACCACCGCTGCGGCGCGCTACTACGACGCGGTGTGGGCCTGCGATCGGACCATGGTCGCGGCGGCGTTCGGGCTTGCCCGGATCCGGCTCGGGCAAGGCGATCGCGTCGGCGCGGCAGCGGTTTTGGACGAGGTGCCCGCCAGCACGGCGGCCCGGGCCGGCGCGGTGCGGGCGCTCGCCACGGAACTGTCCAGTGTGGACGAAGCCGTCGCTGCCTGGTCCCGGCTCGGCGAACTGGATCTGGACGAGGACGAACAGGATCGGCTTGCCGCGGTGGTCGGGGAGGTACTGCTGCGGCTGTCCCTCGAACACCCCTCGGCCGCCGCCCGGTTGCCTGACCTTCGCCAGGTGCGGGACGACCTCGCGCAGATCTATCGGACGCACTCGAATCGGGCGTGGCCGATGCTGCGAGAGCACGCCCGCCGGGTACGCCAGGCCAAGGTTCCCGAACCGCGTCCTTCCTGGCGGCCCGCGATCGTGGTGCACCACCCGGATTACCTGCCGCGGCAGACTTCGACCACGACCGTGCGGGTCACGGTCACGGCTGGCTCCGACGGCGGTTCGATGCGGCTGTTCGTGCGAGAGCTGCCGGGGTGCGTGCTGTACTGGGTCGGCCAGACGACCCCGGCGGAAACGCTGATGCCGTTGCCGCAGCGGCGAATCAGCGACTCGGTGCTCGACCTCGGGCAGTGGGCGGCCGGGGAAACCAGGAGTTACGCGCTGAGTTTCCTCGTGCCGTCGAGAATGGCGACCGGGCAGGAGAATCAGCTGGTCACGATCTGGGCGCACCAGGACACCGCGCAGTCGGAGGCAGAGCACGTGTACGTGCGGCTGACCGACGATCCGGTCCGGCCGGCCCCCAGGTCGATCGGGCCGCCGGGCCTCGCGGCCGCGGTGGACGCAGCGCTTTCCGCGTATCGCGAAGGGAATCCGCGCGACACACTGGAGGCGCTCGGCTCGGCGGTGGCGTTGGCGACCGCGCAGGGGAACGAGGCCGCCCTGGGCCGGTTGCGGTTGCTGGTGGACATCGTCGACGCGGAGAGCGGGCTCGTCAGTTTCCGCGGCCCGCTGGACGGGGAAGACCTGCTGTCGGAGCGGATTTCGGTGCGGTATCGGGAGCCGGTCGCTGCCGAGCCGCTCGTCGCCAAGGGCGAGGACTTCGAGATCGACGTGCTGCGGGCTGAAGCGGCTGCTGACGGGGCGGTGCTCAGCGCCCGGGTCGATTCGCGCCGGGTTGATTCGCGCCGAGTGGAATCCCGGCGGGTCGATTCTCGCCGGGTTGATTCGCGCCGAGTGGAATCCCGGCGGGTCGATTCTCGCCGGGTCGACTCCCGTCGAGTCGACTCCCGTCGCGTCGATTCTCGCCGGGTCGATTCCCGGCGGGTCGATCCGCGGCCCGGCACCTGGCGTACCGGCCGGGTCGGCTATCCCGTGCGGCCGGACCGCCTCGACCCGGGACCGGATCCGTTCGACTCGCAGCGCGTCATCTGGGCCGGGCTGCGGGCGATCGGGGCGAGACCGCCGGACGACGCGCCGGAACCGGCTCCCGGGTTGCTGGAGGCGACCGTCGAGTGCCATTCCGACGGCCCGGCCCTCGTCGGGCAGCTGGTCGGAGTCGCGGTTTCGGTGCGGCGCAAGGAACCCGCGCCCGCGCAGTCGGACGTGGTGCGCGTCCGGGTGCTGCTCGACGCCGCGCCCGGGACGGCCGAGCCGATGTCGCGGGTCGGCTGGATCACCGGCGACCGGTTGCGCGATCCGGCGGAGTTCTCCGTCATGCCGGTCGCGCCCGGGACGCTGCGGCTCGTGTTCCGGGTCTACCGCGAGCACGACGGCCAGTTGCTCCTGGAAATCGCGGCCGCGCTGCCGGTGGAGATGCCGTCATGACCCGTCAGCTGAGCACCGAGGTCACCGTCGACAACACCGCCGGGCTGAGCCGCGTCGCGGTGCCGCCGTACAACCGGGCGCGGACGGTCAACCTGCGGTTCCTCGAATTCCCCGGGGTGCCAGGGCTTCTCGTGCAGGCTTGGGGAAGCGCGTTCCCCGAGGACGGCGGCGGCGGGTACCAGGGCCGGATCACGCACACTCTCGGCGAGCTGAACTCCCGGATCGACATCCTCCGCGAAACGTGGCAGCGGCACATCGTGGACCTCGCCGAGCAGGCCGAACGCGGCCCGCGCCGGTATCCGTTCGCCGACGGCTGGGACCTGTCGGCGCGGCCGGAACTGTTGCGGCGCGCGGGTTTCGCGCTGGCCGACGCCGGCTATCTCCTGTACCGGCTGTTGTTCGCCGGTCCGGATCGCGGGTTGCGGCGGATCCGTTCGCTGCTGGAATTGGCGCTCGCCGAGGGCGAGAACGTGATCAGCGTCGAATCCGACAGCCTGATCGTGCCGTGGGGAATGCTCTACACCTCGCCGCGGCGGCCGGACGAGTACCCGGACGACGAGAACTGGTCGCTCGCCGGGTTCTGGGGTTATCGGCACGTCGTGGAGCACACCTTCTCGCGGGTCGACGACTTCGACGCGCGGATCACCGTGGACGGTGGGAAACCGGTCGTCGGACTCAATGTCGACCACGGCGTGGACAAGCAATTCCCGGACACGCCTTACATCGCGCCGGTGGTCGATTTCTTCCACGGCCGGGCGGAAGTGGTGCTGCGGCCGGACAAGAAGACGCTGGCCGCGCACTTCCGCAGCCGTGATTTCGCCGACCACGTCACGTATTTCGGCTGCCACGGCAAGGTGAGCGGTTCCGGCGGCCTGGTCGAGCAGCCGTATTTGAAGCTCGGCGACGGCGAACGGATCTACGGCACCGACCTGATCGCGTGGCTGGCGGAAGCGCCGCTGCCGACGCGGCCGTTCGTGTACGTCGGGGCCTGCCAGGGCGGACAGGTGACCTCGGCGTTCTACTCGGCTTTCGGCAAAGCCTTGCTGGGCAACGGCGGGCGCTGCCTGATCGGTCCGCAGATCGACCTGCCGCCCGCGTTCGCGCGCGAGTATTCGCGGCGATTGTTCACCGAGTTCATCGATTCGGGCACGAAACTGGGCGACATCGTGCGCTCGCTGGCGCGGGTGTTCGCCGACGAGCACCACAATCCGCTCGGACTGATGTTTTCGCTGTACCGCGGGATCGACGTGCATCTGTGGCAGGAAGGGCGACCGTGACCGAACCGGTGATCCTGGACCTCGACGAGCACGGCGACTTCGTGGACCCGGAAACCGGAAAGCCGGTGCCCGCCGAGGCGACGCCGCGGTTTCTCGCCCGGTGGCTGGAAGTCCCGGCGACGGCGACCGACATCGTCGTGTTCGTGCACGGCTGGCAGAACAACCGGGAAACCGCCGACCGGCGGGCCCGGCAGTTCTTCGGGCTGCTGGAAGAGCGCTACGCGGCCGGGTCTTACGAAGGACTCGGTGCGTGGCAAGGGTTTTACGTCATGGTGCGCTGGCCGTCGATGAGCAACCCGTTCCTGACCGGCTACCGGCGGATCCGCGACCGGGCACACAAGATGACCACTGACGGGCGGGCCGCGGAGGCGCTCGGCCAGTTGCTCGGGTACCTGAACGCGGAACGGCAATTGCCCGGCAGCGCGCCGAGTTTGCGGACCGTCACGGGCCAGTATCTGCACTGCGTCGGCCATTCCTTCGGCGGCCGGTTCGTGGTGGAAGCGGTGCAGGCCGCTGCGGGGGACGGTCCGCCAGTGCTCGGTTGGGATCGAGCTGATCCGCGTTATCCGTACACTGTGGACACACTGCTGGTGTTCCAGATGGCCGCCCGGCCGGACATCTTCACCGACCGGTTCACCCCGGTGTTGCGCGATGCCCCGATCAACGGGCCGATCGTGCTGACCCGTTCCCGCGCGGACCGGGCCACCGGGTTGTGGCACCGGTTGGCGGAGGGGGTGCGGGGGATCGGGAACGTCGGCGTGAAGGCCCCGGCTGAAGACGTGGCAAACACTGTGCTGCACAAAGTGGACACGGAGTATCTACGGTCCGAAATGGACCGGCGGATCGTCAATGTCGAGTCGGGGTGGCGGTTCCGGCGCGGGCGGTGGTGGAATCCAGCCGGGGCGCATTCGGACATCTGGTACCCGGAGTCGGCGCATCTGCTGCTGTCGCTGGCGGAGCTGGCTCGCTGAACGGGGCTCGACCGTCCTCAAGGGACGGTCGAGCACCGAACGCGTTCAGTAGCCGTAGTGCAGCCAGACCGCCTTGGTCTCGGTGTACGCGTCGAGCGCCCACGGGCCCATCTCACGACCCCAGCCCGACGCCTTGTACCCGCCCCACGGCGCGGCCATGTCCGGGATCGGCGGCATGTTCACGAACACCGCCCCCGCGCGGATCCCGTCCGCATAGCGTTGCGCGGTGCGGATGTCGCGGGTCCAGACGGTCGCGGCGAGGCCGTACTGCGTGTCGTTCGCGCGCGCGACCAGCTCGTCCGGGTCGTCGTACGGCGTCACCGCCAGCACCGGGCCGAAGATCTCCTCGCGCATGATCGTCATGCTGTCGGTGACGCCCGCGAACAGCGTCGGCTGGTAGAAGTAGCCGTCGCGGTCCACCTCCGAGCCGCCGGTGATCAGGTCCGCGCCTTCGGAACGGCCGGTCGCCACCAGGTTCGCCACGTGCTTGCGGTGCTTGTCCGACACGAGCGGCCCGACCTGCGTCGTCTCCTCCAAACCGGGACCGACCTGCAGCCCGGCGAGTCCGGCGGCCATCTTCTCCACGAACTCCTGCTCGCGCTTGCGGTCGACGTAGAACCGCGTGTACGCCGCGCAGACCTGGCCGGTGTTCAGCGTCGCGCCGGCGAGGTTGCCCGCGACGGCGGCGTCCAGGTCGGCGTCCGCGGCGATGATGCTCGGGGCCTTGCCGCCGAGTTCGAGCGTCAGCCGCTTGAGGTTGGACTCCGCGCTCGCTGCGGTGATCAGCTTCCCGACCGCGGTGGACCCGGTGTAGGAGACGTGGTCGACGTCGTGGTGCGCACTCAGCATCGCGCCCACCGGGCCGTCGCCGGTGACCAGGTTGACGACGCCCGCCGGGATGCCGGCCTGCTCGGCCAGCTGCACCAGCCGGATGCTCGTCAGGGGCGTGACCTCGCTCGGCTTGATCACCACGGTGTTTCCGGTGGCGAGCGCCGGCGCGAGCTTCCACACCAGGATCATCAGCGGGAAGTTCCACGGCGTGATCAGCGCGTTCACGCCGACCGGCTCGCGGCGCGTGTAGTGCAGGGTGTCCGGGAACGAAACCGGGTTCGTGGTGCCCTGGATTTTCGTGACCCAACCGGCGAAATACCGCAGGTGCTCGGCCGCGCCGGTGACGCTCACCTGCCGTGAGATGCCGATCGGCTGGCCCTGGTCGCGGGTTTCCAGCGCGGCGAGTTCCTCGTGGTGCTGCTCGACGAGGTCGGCGAGGCGGAAGAGCAGTTTCGCGCGCCGCACCGGCGCGAGCCCGGCCCACTCCGGCGAGGTCAGCGCGCGGCGCGCGGCGGCGACCGCGGCGTCGACGTCGGCCTGGGTCGCCGTCCCGACGTCTTCGAGAACCGTGCCGGTGGCCGGATCGCGGGTCGGGATGGGCTCCCCGCCGGCCTCGGTCCACTGACCGTCGATGAACAGGCGTGTCGGCATGGCGCTCCCTAGTCCCAAATCTTCTGGTCGCCTCCGAGTATCGGCGCGCGGCGGGCGGGCGGTCTTGTCCGCGAGGGCACGCCCGTTGTCGGCGAGTGAAGACAATGCCGGGCGGGGCCGGGGGACCGGCCAGGATCAGGACATGGACGTGATCGTGGTGGGTGCGGGCTCGGCGGGCTCGGTGGTGTGCCGGCGGCTGGTCGACGCGGGCGCGAAGGTGACACTGCTGGAAGCGGGCGGACCGGACACGAACGCGGCGATCCACGACCCGTCGCGCGCGGGGGAGCTGTGGCACGCCGCCGAGGACTGGGACTACTACACGGTGCCGCAGCCGCACGCCGGGAACCGCAGGCTGCACCTGCCGCGCGGCAAGGTGCTCGGCGGGTCGCATTCGCTGAACGCGATGATCTGGGTCCGCGGCGCGGCGGCGGACTACGACGGCTGGGAGCTGCCCGGCTGGGCCTGGGACGACGTGCGCCCGGTGTACGAGCGGATCGAACGCGACCTGCTCGACCTGGAACAGCACGATCCGCTGCAGCCGATCCAGCAGTCCATTGTGGATGCCGCGCAGGAGATCGGCCTGCCGTTCAACGACAATTACAACAGCGGCGTGCTCGACGGCATCTCCGTGCAGCAGGTCACCATGACCGGCGGGCGGCGGCGCAACACCTGGCTCTGCTACTCCGAACCGGTCGCCGACCAGATGACCGTGCACACCGGCGCGCTGGTGCATCGCGTGCTGTTCGAGGGCGACCGCTGCATCGGCGTCCTGGCGGAGATCGACGGCGAACTGGAGCCGCTGTTCGCCGACCAGGTCGTGCTCGCCGCCGGCGCGCTGGCGTCCCCGGCGATCCTGCTGCGCAGCGGAATCGGCCCGGCCGACGACGTCGCCGCGCTGGGCCTCGACGTCGTCGCGGACCTCCCGGGCGTCGGCGAGAACCTGCACGACCACCTGCTGTCGCCGGTCGTGTTCGCCACCGACCGCCGCGAGGTCGCGCCGCCGCAGACCGGGCTTTCGGTGACGCAGACGCACCTGTTCTGGCGCAGCCGCCCGGGTCTCGAGGTGCCGGACACCCAGCCGATCCACTTCAGCGTGCCGATGTACGAACCGTGGATGACCGGGCCCGCGACCGGGTTCTCGCTGATGGCGGGCATGATCACGCCGCAGAGCCGGGGAACGCTGCGGCTGCGCAGCACGGATCCGACCGAGATGCCGCTGATCGACCTCGCCGCGCTGGCGCACCCGGCGGACTTCGAGAGCCTGGTCGCTTCGGTGGAGCAGTGCCGGTTGATCGGCAGCGCCCCGGCGTTGGCGGAGGAGTGGGGCGCGCGGGAGTTGTACCCGGGACCGGCGGATGTCCGGGAGTACGTCCGGCGCACGGCGATCACCTATCACCACCAGGTGGGAACCTGTCGGATGGGGACGGACGAGCTGGCGGTGACGGACCCGACGCTGGCGGTGCGCGGAGTGTCCGGGCTGCGGGTCGCGGACGCTTCGGTGCTGCCTCGGGTGATCAGCGGGAACACGAACGCGCCCGCGGTGCTGATGGGGGAGCGGGTAGCGGAGTTCTTGCTGGCGTAAATCGGGCGCGGGCGGCAGTAGGCTCGTCGGGTGGATGATCTTCTCGCCGCCGACTATTCGAAGCTCGACGTTTTGGCCGCCGACCCGCCTTCGGGACGGGCCGCGTTGGCTATGCGCGCGGGCGAGCTGTACCCGGCGGCGAACGACGACCAGCGGCGACACCTCGAGTACCTGCTGGACTTGCTCGGGGCGGACGGCGATCCGATCCTGCTCGATCTGCTGATCCGGCTCCGCACGGCCAATCTGCTGGCGGACGTGGTGCGACGGGGCCTCCCGGTGCCCGAGCCCGTGCTGGATCAGCTGATCAAGGAACTGGGATACCAGCCGCCCGTCATCGACGCGGCAGGGGTGTCCGGGGACCGCCGACGGGCGAAGGCGCTCGGTGCGCTGCTGAATGACGACGACCGGTGCGGCCGGGCGGCGCTCGCGCTGGCCCGGCTCGGCGCCCGCGAATGGACAGTGCCGATCGCCCGGCGGCTTTTCGCGGTCGCCGGGCTCAAGCACATCTTCTTGACGGTCGCGCTTGAGGAAATGGGCGACCCGGCCGCGGTTCCGGTGCTGCTCGACTGGCTGGCGAACGGCCCGGAGCAGAATGCCTGGAACGTCCACCGGGCGCTGGTCCGGCTCACCGGGCGGTCCCCGCTGCTCCCGTCGCCGGACGACATCCGCCAGGTGTGGGCAGGGCTGGACCTGACCGTCGGGCCAGTCCCGGAGGTGCGGGACGTCGCCGTCGATTCTCCTTCCGCGCTGCGGTTTTCCGTCGACGAAGGCCGGGCCCGGGTGCGCGTCGAATTCGACCCGTCGCTGCCGGGATCGATGTGGCCGCGGTGGGAGCAGACCCTGTACGTCGGTGATCGTGCGCGATTCGGCGTCGGCTCCGGGTGCGAGACCTGTGAATCAACGCTGCGCCTGCTCGGCTTCGGTCCCGCCGAAGCGCTGGCCGGTGCCGCCCAGGCGCGGGAAGTCCTCGCTGAGCCGCGTGAACTCACCGCTGCGACGGTGCGCGCGCTGGAACCGCTGCTTCAGGAGCTGGAGACTGGGCACTACCGGATGCTCTTGGCCGATCTTCCGCTGGAACGCGTGCGGACGCTGGAGCAGTCGTGGTGGTTGACGCGCAGAACCGAGACGCGCAGTGCGTGGGAGGGAGACCCGGACTGGCCGGGCATCGAGCATTTCCAGCTCCCGCAGGCGATTCCCGGCGAGATGCCCGCATACGGCAGCGTGGTTCCGTCGCAACCGCTGGACGCGCTGGACCAGGCGACAGTCGACCGGTACGCGGAAGCGATCGCCCGCGGCGAGCGTCCCGCGGCGTTGCTGCTGGCCTGGGCGGAAGACCGGTACATCAGCGCCCAGTGGCCGGAACGGTTCGTGCTGGGCGTCGTCCTGGACGGGCATCACCGGCTGGCCGCCTATGCCGCGGCAGGCGTACCCGCGCGCTTGGTGCTGGTGGTGCGCGGGGAGAGCGGCGAGACGGTGGAGGAGGTCGTGCGTGGCTATGCCGGTTAGAACCGGCATAGCCACGCACAAGCCCTAATCCCGCGT
Organism: Amycolatopsis sp. NPDC004079; assembly: GCF_040610415.1. Taxonomy (NCBI): domain Bacteria; kingdom Bacillati; phylum Actinomycetota; class Actinomycetes; order Pseudonocardiales; family Pseudonocardiaceae; genus Amycolatopsis; species Amycolatopsis sp. NPDC004079. Next base: position 31,039 of record NZ_JBEXMH010000078.1, read on the forward strand.
AAACACCCGCTTGCCGCTGAACCACGTCTCCCGCACCGTGATCCGGGCCAGCTGATCCGCCGGGGTCTTGAACGGATCCTGGTCCAGCACCACGAAATCCGCCGACTTCCCCGGCGTCAGCGACCCCGTCACGTCGTCCAGGCCGCAGGCGCGGGCCGAGTTCAGCGTGAACACCTGGATCGCCTCGGCGAGCGTGATCGCCTGTTCCGGCCACAGGCTCCCGGGGTGCTTGCCGTACGGGTCCTGCCGGGTGATCAGGCCCTCGATGCCCTCCCAGGCGTTCGGGGATTCGCTCACCGGCCAGTCCGAACCACCGGCGACCAGTGCGCCGGTGTCCAGCAGCGTGCGGTTCGGCTGCATCCGCGCCGCGCGTTCGGCGGGGATCACCTGTGCGATGGCGTCCGGGATCACTCCCGGAACCCACAGGAACGGCGAGATATCGGCCGACACGTTGAGCGTCGCGAACCGTTCCAAGTCGTTCGGGTGGATGAACTGTCCGTGCGCCACTTGGATTTTCGTCGTGTAGTCGCCACGGGCGCGGAGGTTGCCGGCAGCGTCCAAAGTGGCCCGGACGGCCGCGTCGCCCGCGCAGTGGATCTTCGCCGAAAGACCGGCCGAGACGGCGACGTCCAGCCAGTCCGCGAGTTCCTCCGGCGGCATCGTGGTGTCGCCGCAGAAGCACTCGTGGTGCAGGTACGGCTCCAGGAACGCCGCGGTGTGCGCGGGCGGGGTGCCGTCGAGGAAGATCTTCACGAAGTCCGGCCGGTGGTGCTCGCTGCGGTACGCCGCGGCGGCGTCGAGCAGCGGTTTGCCGATCGGGTCCGCGCCGAAGATCGGGTCGTTCACCAGCATCGACGACACGACCCACGCCGCCAGTTCCCCCGCGTCGTCAAGGGTTTTCAGCGCGGCGAGGATGTCGAGCGTCGCCCCGGCGTCCTGGAACGCCGTGATCCCGTACGAGTGCAGGATTTCGATCGCCCGCCGCGAGGCCTCGGCGTGCTGCTCGGCGGTGAGCGTGCGCGTGTCCCGCATCGCCCGCTCCACCGCCAAGCCCGCGGTCTCGATGAGCAAGCCGGTCGGTGCGCCGCTGGTCAGGTCGCGGTGGATCGTCCCGCCCGTCGGGTCCGGGGCGGACGCGTCGATCCCGGCCAGTTCCAGCGCCCGGCTGCTCGCCCACCGGTTGTGCCTGCTGTCCTCGATGAGCACGACCGGACGTCCGCCCGCCGCCTCGTCGAGTGCTCGCCGTACGGAGTCGTGGCCGAGTTCGGGGGCCAAAGTGGACGGCCAGGCACCGCCGACCACCCACTCGTCCGGCGCGAGCCGGGAAGACCATTCCCTTACCGCGGCGAGGATTTCGTCCAGGCTCGAGCCGCTTTTCAGGCGCAGCTCGAACAATTCCCGGCCAGCGAGCGCGTGATGGCTGTGCACGTCCACGAAACCCGGCAGCACGAACGCGCCGCCGAGATCGAGGACCTCAGCGTCCGGACCGGCCTCGGCGGTCGTGATCCGGCCGTTCTCCACCGCGAGCGAGGTCGCCCACGGCCGGTCTTCGTCCACTGTGTACACAGTGGCGTTGGTGAGGAGCAGTTCAGGCGCCACGGGTCACTGTCCAGCGGGGTCGTAGTCCGGCGAATAGACGGTGTTGCTGAGCAGCCGGCCGTACGCGCCGAAGGTGAAGTGCGTCGGCGTCTTGCCGTCCTCGCCCAGCCCGAACAGCGAACCGTGCGACCGCAGTTCCCGCACGTTCCGGTGGTCGGCCACGGTCACCGACGCGCACGGGATGACCTTCTCGCGCCAGGTGAACACGTAGATCCCGGGCCGGATCTGGTAGACCGAGTTCTCGTCGGTGTCGGCGAGCCCGCGCTCCGGACCGGACAGGCACTGCCAGCTGTACCAGTGCGGGGTGAGGTAAACGTGCTCGTACGCGTGCTCTTCGCTGTACACCCACTGCACGCGGCGGCCGATCAACGCCGTGCTGGGCGCGATCTCCTCGCCGTGCGCCTCGCGGCCCTGGATGGTCGCGGGACGGAACCGTTGCGTCACCCGCGGAAGTCCGTCGCCGATCGTGCTCGTGATGACCAGCGCGCGGCCCTGGCGGACGTCCAGCAGCAGGCTGAACGACGTTTCCGCACCGGGGTGGAACTGCACGTAGAACAGTCCGGCGTCGACCAGGAACGTCTCGGAAGCGGTCTCGTCGGTGGTGCCGTCCTCGTCCCACGAGGCGCGTCCGCCGGTGAAGCTGATCGAGAACGTGCCGCCGTCGGCACAGTCCAAAGTGAACGACTGGTTGTCGAGATCGTCCACAGTGGCCGCTTTGTTGGCGTCGAAGCCGGGGGCGAGACCGTCGAGCGGGAGCCAGGTGGAGGTGTCGGACAGGTTGGTCGCGGGCATGGAGCCTTCCTCAGTGTTCGCAGTGGCCGTGAGCGGCCGAGGGCAGGTCGAGTGCCGGGTTCCGGTCGCAGAACCCGTAGGGGCGCATCATGAATCCGGAGTAGTCGACCGGCATGACCGGCCAGTCTTCCGGACGCGGGATGTGCGTCGGGCCGAAGACGTGCCACAGCACGACGTCGGTGTCGCTGACGGAGCGGTCGGCCGCGGTCCACGCGGGCAGCCCGGCGCCGCCCGGGTGCGCGTTGGGGCGGTCGCCCGCCGGGAAGCGTTCGCCGGGCGCGTACGGCGTGACCCACAGGTGGTTCGTGGCGAACGTCGCGCGCTGGTAGACCGTCGATTCCGGTTGCGCCATCAGGGTTGCCGACGGACGCGGCACGAGCTGGTACGCGGTCGGCGCGCCGAGCCGGTTGGTGTGCTCGGTGCTGCGGACTTCCCACACCCGCGCGGTCGCCGGGTTCGCGTGCCGCTTCGCTTCCTGTTCGGTGCGCAGTTCCGTGGCCTTCCAGGTGAAGGCGTTGCCATACGGGTTTTCTTCGCCGATCGGGATGCCGACGGCGTCCACCTCGTACACCGAGTTGCGCTGGCCGTCGACGGCGAAGTCGAGCCGGGCGCAGAACAGGTGCTGGTGCACCGGCGCGAACAGGCCGGGCGCGATCTCGGACGCGTGCGGATGCGCGGACCCGGGCTCGCCGGCGCCGGAGAAGACGATGCCGGTCGCCTTGGCCTCGCATTCGATGGTGCCGTCGAGGTAGAGGTACCAGAAGAAGCCGTAGTCGTAGTTGCCGATGGTGGAGATCGACGAGATCACCAGGCGGCGCGAACGGCGGACCTCGGCCTTGCCGTCGAGATCCGTGTGCTTCCAGAGGATCCCGTAGTCCTCCTCGTGCATGCAGATCGCGTTCGGCACGCGCACCGGCTGGCCGTGGTCGTCGGCGAGGAAGGCGTCGAAGTAGTGGATGACGCCGAGGCAGTCGCAGCCCAGCCGCAGGCTGTTGCCGTTCTTGCCGAGCAGGTATTCGCCGGCGTCGAAGTAGCTGATCCAGAACCGGCCGATCGAGGTGTCGCCGTAGGGAACGACCATCTCCGGCACCGACGCGCGGTACAGCACCGAGCGGTCCTGGAAGGTCAGCTGGTGCAGGGTCAGGCCCTCGCGCGCGTTGAACCCGACGCGCAGCTGCCAGCCCTCCCAGGTCACCAGCGAGCCGTCGACCTGGAAGCTCGGGCCTTCCGGCTGGGTGATCTCGATCGGCTTGAGCGTGGTCCGCGCGGCGTGGTGGCCGTAGCGGCCGGAGTCCTCGGGGACCGGGGTGTCGCCCTCGTCCTCGACCCGGAGGACGCGCTGTTCGGTGAGGTTGAGGTGCGCGACCAGGCCCTCGACCGGATGCGCCCAGGGGCTGTCGGTGCTGTCCTCGCGCAGGAAGGTGAGCGAACGGACGACCCGGCCGGTCTCGTCCTCGCGGCCGAAGTAGCCGGGCGCGAGCGGGGCGCAGAACGCGTGCTCGATGCGGTCGCCGAGGCCGCGGCGGTGCATGGCCGCCTGCCACTCCGGGGAGGCCTTGGTGACGGCCTCGGCCAGGTCGTACTCCTCGAAGAGATACGGGGGCTGGCCCTCGCCGCACTTCTCGTGGCTGACCAGCTCCTGGCCCGTCACCGAGACGACCGCGTCGGCCGATTCGCCGGTCGCGGTGTCGAGCAGGGTGAACTGGATCCGGCGGTCGACCGGGGCGCCGCCCAGTACGGCGGCCTTGTCCGGTTCGACCGGGAGGACCTGCGGAAACCGGGTCGTCTCGGTGACGAGCCCCTGTGCCTCCAGCACGGCCCGGCCTGCCGCGAGCTCGTCGGCGGTCAGCGGGTCAAGGGGGTGGGGGTGTGCGTTGCTCATGGTGTCCCTTCGCGCTCCTCGCCGCAGTGTTCGCGGTGGCCCGGGGGTAGCGGTAGCCGGGCTCGGGGGGTCGTGCGGTCGCTGACAACAAGGATGCACTCGTTGCCAATCCCCGGAAGAGCCGTTGCTGCAGGATTGCGCCATGCGACTGGACCTCGACGGCAAGGCCGTGCTGATCACCGGAGCCGCGTCCGGGATCGGACTGGCCTGCGCGCGGGCGTTCCTGGAGGAGGGCGCGCGGGTCGGGGTGGTCGACCGGGTCCGGCCGCCGTCCCTGCCGGGGGAGGTCGTCGCGGCGCGCGCGGACGTCACCGACGAGGGGCAGGTCGCCGCGGCGGTGCAGCTCGTGGCGGAGTCGTTCGGCGGGATCGACGTGGTCGTCGGCTGCGCCGGGGTGTCCGGACCGGTCGGACGGCCGCTCGCGGAGACCAGCGCCGCGGACTTCGCCGCGGTCATGTCGGTGAACGTGCTGGGGCAGTTCCTGGTCGCGAAGCACGCGCGGCCGTGGCTGGGAGACGGGAGTTCGATCGTCTTCCTGGCCAGCGATTCGGCGTTCGTGTGTGCGCCGGGGATGGTGCCCTACTGCGCGTCGAAGGGCGCGGTGGTGTCGTTGACCCGGGCGTTGTCGGTCGAGTTCGACGGCGTCCGGGTCAATTGCGTGTGCCCGTCGGTGGTCGATACGCCGATGGCGCGAGGGGATTTGGGAGATCTGCTGGACGAACCGGGCTTTCCGGTGCAGGCGGCCGAGGACGTCGCCCAGCAGGTGGTGTATCTGGCGTCCGCGCGGGCGCGGACGGTGAACGGACAGGCCTTGCTCGCCGACTTCGGCGTATCGGCTCGGTCTGGGTTTCCTGCTTGAAAGGGAGAAATGACGATGGCAGACACGCGGGTCGTGGCGATTACCGGCGGAGGGACGGGCATTGGGGCTGCGGTTGCTCGGCGGTACGCCGGTGAAGGCGCACAGGTCGTGGTTCTGGGCAGGCGGCGTGAGCCGCTGGAGAAGGTCGCTGCGGAGACTGGTGCACATGTGATCGCCGGTGACGCCAGTGTCCGGGAGGACGCGGAGGCGGCGATCGCGGAGATTCTCGAGAAGTTCGGGCGGCTGGACGTGATCGTGGCCAATGCCGGCGGGCACGGGCTGTCTTCGGTGGTGGACACCGGGGACGAGGAATGGGAAATCGCGCTCCGGTCCAATCTTTCCAGCGCTTTCGTGTTTTGCCGGGCCGCGTTGCCTTCCCTCGTGGAAAGCGGCGGTCAGGTCGTGATTGTTTCTTCGCTGGCCGGGTTGTTCGCCGGGCCCAACGTCGCCGGATACACGGTGGCCAAGCACGCGTTGATCGGGCTGACCCGGTCGATCGCCCGGGATTACGGGCCTCGCGGGGTCCGGGCCAACGCGGTGTGCCCGGGGTGGGTCCGGACGCCGATGGCGGACGGGGAGATGGAGCAGTTCGCCGAGGCGGCCGGGTTTGACGGCGGGCATGACGAGGGGTACCGGCGGGTGACTGCCGAGGTGCCGTTGCGGCGTCCTGCCGAGCCGGACGAGATCGCTTCTATCGTTCGGTTCCTCGGGTCTTCGGAGTCTTCGTACATCACCGGCGCGGTGCTGGTCGCCGACGGCGGTGCGCACGCGGTCGACTTGCCCACGTTGGCGTTCGAGCGTGCCGGGATGGGGTCGTAAACACCCCTAGCCCGAGCATTTCTGCTTAGTTGAGAAGTCCGTGAGGGGCACCCTGAGGGAATCAGATTCCCTCAGGGTGCCCCTCACGGTGGTGTGGAATTACACCCCACGGGGGGGCGGGGGTGCTTGTTTAAGCCCGCGGACGGGGCCGATGTGT
>NZ_JBEXMH010000079.1:0-34691 GCF_040610415.1 Amycolatopsis sp. NPDC004079
CCAACCCCTATCCTACCACTCCGTGGGGTTGGGGGGGGTTTTTCATGTCATCTTTCCCGCCTTGACAAGCACCCCCGAACCGTCAGCACAATCAAGCTTCGGGGTGCCCCACGCAACCAACGGAGCAATGTCGCCGCCAGGCGACGAGCCACTCACCCAGGCGCAAACCGCTCCAACCCGAACAACTCGAACAACGCCTGCTGCCTCGTCGTCCGATCAGACAAAATCCGCCGAGTCCGCGGCCTCCCCCCGGTAGACCGATGCCGCAGCAAAGTCTCCCCAATCCCCCGCAACTGATCCAACAACTCGGCCACCGACAGATTCATCCCAGCCCGGTCCGCCTCCCGCCGCATCAGGTGCGTAACCGTCGCGGCAAGCACAGACACCAACGTATGCACCGCGATCCGATGCGAAGTCCACTCCCACCGAGGCGAAGGCCCGGCCACCGCGGACCCGGTCAGCCACCGAAACGTCGACTCAAGGTACGTCCGGGCCCGATAAGCGGTGACCACCTCGGCAACCGGCCAATCCCGATCAGTCACCAAGATCTGCTTGCCGAAAAACTCCTCCGCCAACCGGGCGACCGCAGCCTCGTCAACCCGCCGCTCCAGCCGCAACTCCCCCGCCCGGTTGCCGGTAAGCGAAGTATTCAGCACCCGCTCCACCCGACGCCCCCGAATGATCCGGGACATCTCCGCGTGCACCTGGGTCCGATCCCCCCGGTGAGTGCCAGCCGCCAGTGCCGCGGCGAGCCCGTCAAGCTCCCGCACCGTAGTGCTCAATTCGCTGGTGAACGCCCGATACTGCGCCGCGTGCAGCGTCGCGGAGTGGAGGAGGACGACGCGTCGGCGGGCGCCGTCCACAGTCGCCACGGTGTCGAAGGCAGTCAGCCCGGCAAACCGTTCCGGATCCACCCGCCGCCGCACCGACGCGGGCCGCGCGAGCAACTCCGGATGATCCGCCAACGGAAGCGACCCGACAAACCCGGTCCGCGCGCCGAGGTCTAGCTGCGCGGCCTGGCCGGAGTGGAAGACCAACGTGTGCCGTTCCCCCAATTCGGCGGCCAGCGCGCCAAAATTCGGGGCACCGTCCCTCCGATAAACCCGAGACGCCAACGGAATCGCCCCATCCCGAGTAACAACCAACCCCAATCCGGCAAGCACATCCTGACAAGCCGACGGCAACGTACAGTCCGCAGCGGTAAACGCAGCGAACTGCGCAACATCAACCGCCAACGCCTCCGTCCCGTCATCGCCCAAGAGATCCAAAACAGCTTCAGCCACAACGGCCTCCACCCCAGCGATCCGCTCCGAATCGAGCCGCTGCAACGCCCGCCAATGACCAGCCGTCGTAAGAGACCCCTTAGGCGGCCGAGGCCGAACAAGATCCTGCGCCAGACACCCAGTCCACCACTCCTCGAACTCCATCTCCGGCGCAGTAGCCCGATGCAACACCGCCAACGCGACATGGAGACCAAGCGTCGGCCGAGCCCGCTGCGCCCCAGCCACCGAATCCACCCGCCGAACAAGGTCGAGCCGCTGCAACGTCCCCCACACGGCGGCGACATCCCCGAACGACCGATGCCGCGCCCCCGCCGCCTCCGGCCCGCCACCGGCCACTGCCGCCGCGATGTCCTCGGCCGTCCCGAGATACCGCTGGCCGACCACGCGAGGCTTGCCGTCGACGCGCGCGGACTCGGCGAGGTAGTAGTACGTCCGCCCGCCGATGCGCTTCCCGATCACTGACGCCACCCTTTAGGTAATACCGGCGCGGACGACCGTCCACAAGCCCGCAACCTGCGCTAATGATCACGCTGGACCCTTCGCGCGCGCGGTGGCGGGCTAAGAGCTGGCTGGTCGCGGCGGCCGGGTCCTAGCGTGGCGGGAATGGAGCCCGAAGCTGGCGTGACCACGCCCACCCCGTCGGCCATGCGCCGTGCGCTCGCCCGGGCGCGAGACGGGAAGACGCTCGACGTCGCCGAGGCGGCCGTGCTGCTGCACGCCCGCGGCGACGACCTGACAACGTTGTCCGACCACGCTTCCCGCATTCGCGACGCGGGCCTCGAAGAAGCCGGTCGCGCGGGGATCATCACCTACAGCCGCAAGGTGTTCATCCCGCTGACCCGGCTGTGCCGGGACCGGTGCGGCTACTGCACGTTCGTCACCGTCCCCGGCAGGCTCGAATCGCCGTTCCTGTCGCCGGACGAGGTGCTCGACATCGCTCGCAAGGGCGCCGAGATGGGCTGCAAGGAAGCCTTGTTCACCCTCGGCGACCGGCCGGAGGACCGCTGGAAGGCCGCGCGCGAGTGGCTGGACGCGCACGGCTACGACGACACGCTGTCCTACGTCCGCGCGATGGCGATCCGAGTGCTCGAGGAGACCGGTCTGCTGCCGCACCTCAACCCGGGCGTCATGTCCTGGCAGGACTTCCAGCGGCTCAAGCCGGTCGCGCCGTCGATGGGCATGATGCTGGAGACCACCGCGCGCCGGCTGTGGAGCGAGAAGGGCGGGCCGCATTACGGTTCGCCGGACAAGGATCCCGAGGTCCGGCTGCGCGTGCTGGAGGACGCCGGCCGCAGCTCGGTGCCGTTCACCACCGGCGTGCTGATCGGGATCGGCGAGACGCACGAGGAACGCGCGGACGCGCTGTTCGCGATCCGCAAGACCGCGCGCGAGTACGGCGGCATCCAGGAAGTCATCGTGCAGAACTTCCGGGCCAAGCCGGACACGAAGATGCGCGCGACCCCGGACGCCGACCTCGAAGAGCTGGCCGCGAACATCGCCGTGGCCCGGCTGGTGCTGGGTCCGCGGATGCGCATCCAGGCGCCGCCGAACCTCATCGGCGACCAGTACGACCTGATGATCCGCGCGGGCATCGACGACTGGGGCGGCGTCTCGCCGCTCACCCCGGATCACGTGAATCCCGAACGCGCGTGGCCGCAGATCGACTTGCTGGCCCGGCAGACCGAGAAGGCCGGGTACGCGCTGCGCGAGCGGCTGACCATCTACCCGGAGTACGTGAAGCGCGGCCAGCCGTGGCTCGACCCGCGCGTCACGCGGCACGTCGCGGCGCTGGTCGACGGGGAAACCGGGCTGGCCCGCGAGGGCGCGATGCCGGTCGGGATCCCGTGGCAGGAGCCGGACGGCGGCTGGCAGGAGTCCGGCCGCACCGATCTGCACACCGAGATCGACACGACCGGGCGCACCGAGGATCGGCGCGGCGACTTCGATTCGGTCTACGGCGACTGGAAAGAGATCGGCCGAAAGATCAAGACCGGTCCGGAGCGGTTCGACACCGACGTACGCGATGCGTTGCGCAGCGCGGAAAAGGACCCCGCCGGGCTCTCCGACGACGCCGCGCTCGCCCTGCTGCACGCCGACGGGCCGGAGCTGGACGCGCTCACGAAGCTGGCTGACGACCTGCGACGCGAGGTCGTCGGGGACGACATCACCTTCGTCGTCACGCGGAACATCAACTTCACCAATGTCTGCTACACCGGTTGCCGCTTCTGCGCCTTCGCGCAGCGAAAGACCGACGCCGACGCGTACACGCTCTCGCTGGAGCAGGTCGGCGACCGCGTCGACGAGGCGTGGGCCGCGGGCGCGACCGAGATCTGCATGCAGGGCGGGATCCACCCGGACCTGCCGGGCACCGCGTACTTCGACCTCGCGGCCGAGGTGAAGCGGCGGCAGCCGGACATGCACCTGCACTCGTTCAGCCCGATGGAGGTCGTGAACGGCGCGTCGCGGACGAATCTGTCCATTCGCGACTGGCTGGTGCGCGCGAAGGAGTCCGGCGTGGACTCGCTGCCGGGCACCGCGGCGGAAATCCTCGACGACGACGTCCGCTGGGTGCTCACCAAGGGCAAACTGCCGACGGACGCGTGGATCGAAGTCGTCACCACCGCGCACGACGTCGGGCTGCCGACCACAGCGACGATGATGTACGGCCACGTGGACAACCCGAGCCACTGGGTCGGGCACCTGAAGCTGCTGGCCAAGCTGCAGCGCGAGGGCGTGGAACGCAACGGGCGGCGCGGGTTCAGCGAGTTCGTGCTGCTGCCGTTCATCCACCAGAGCTCGCCGATCTACCTGGCCGGGCTCGCCCGCGCGGGCACGACGCTGCGCGAGAACCGGGCGGTGCACGCGCTGTCGCGGCTGCTGCTGCACGGCACGTTCGACAACATCCAGAGCTCGTGGGTGAAGCTCGGCGAGGAAGGCAGCCGGGCGGTGCTGCAGGGCGGCGTCAACGACATCGGCGGCACGCTGATGGAGGAGACGATCAGCCGGATGGCGGGCGCGGCGAACGGGTCGTACAAGACGATCAGCGACATGCGCGCGATGGTCGAGCCGCTCGGGCGTCCGTTGCGGCAGCGGACCACGTCGTACGGGACGCCGACGGACGAGCGGATCGCCGCGGCCACCGAGTCCGACGGGGTCGCGACGGCGGTGCGGAAGCCGTTGCTGCCGCTGCTCACGCCGTGATCAACCGGTGCGGTGCAGCCGCCACAGGGCAATAGCCAGCTGCAACCGCAACCGGCCCGCGGGATCGCGCACTGGCCAGCCGAGCAGCGCTTCGGCGTGGGCCAGGCGCTCCTGCAGGGTCGAATGGTGCACTACCAGCGTGTTCGCGGCGGCGCGCAGGCTCGGAGCGCCCGCTACGGCGATCAGCGTGGGCAAGACCCACGGGGCCGTCGTGCGGGCGTGCTCCAGGCTGGTGACGTCCGCGACCGGTTTGGCTCCCGGTCCGACCGCGTCGGCGAGCACGGCCAGGCCGCCAAGGTCGGTGTAGTCCACAACGGACGGTCCGGGGTCTTCTTCGGTTGCGGTGAAACGGAAAGCGGTCCGGGCTTGCTCGCCGGAGACCGGCAGGTCGACCAGATTCACCACAGTTCCCAGCCCGACCCTCGCGTGTTCCGGCGGAGTCCACTGTGGAGGGACGACCAGCGGTACCGCGTCGGCCACGACAGCCCTCGCGGTCGTGCCAAGCCCAAGGCGATGTGCGGCACGGAGCCGGGTCCGCTCGTCCGCTGACGCGTCGAGCACCACTTCGACCGACGCCGGATCGACGACCCGGCCGCGCGTGCGGTCCAGCACGGCCCGGGCGGCCGCGGACGCGCGCTCCAGCACCATCGCGTCCACCGGGCTCGCCGGACCGGGCCGTTCCAGCCACAGTGCGACCGGCCCGTCCGGACGCACCGGTGCGGAAGGCCATTCCGGATCGGGCGGCTCGGCCGCCGGCACGACGCGTCCGTCCGGTTCGACGCGGACACGCACCCGGCGTTCGTCGTCGGCCAGCCGCGCGGGACAGCCGGACAGCACCGCCGCCCCGCGCACGATCGGCTCCAGCCCGGCGCGACCCTCGACCAGCCGGTCGAAGTAGGCGATGACCTTGACCGTCTCGGCCGCGCCGGGATCGAGCGCGCTCAGATGCGTGACCAGCTCCCTCATCGGTCCATCATCGCTCGTCCGGTTCAGCCGAGCAGCCGCCGCAGCCACGGCGTCCGCTCGGCGCGGGCCTGCTGCGACAGCGCCGCCTGCGGAGCCGAGCCGTCGAAGCCGTGGAAGGCGCCGGGCCAGACGTGCAGTTCCGCCTGCACTCCGGCCAGCCACAGCTGGTTCGCGTAGGCGATGACCTCGTCGCGGAACGTCTCGGTGCTCCCGACGTCGAGGAATGCGGGCGGGAGGCCGGACAGGTCTTCGGCGCGCGCGGGCGCGGCGTACGGCGAGACGTCCGGACCGCCGCGAGCGTCGCCGAGCAGCGCCGTCCAGCCGACATTGTTCGCGGCGCGGTCCCAGCTGCCCATCTCCGCCATCTGGATCGCCGACGGCGAGTCGTTGCGGTCGTCGAGCATCGGGTACACGAGCAGCTGGCCGAGCAGTTCCGGGCCGCCCCGGTCCCGGGCGAGCAGCGCCGTTCCCGCCGCGAGCCCGCCGCCCGCGCTCGCTCCGCCGATCACGACGCGGGAGGCGTCGAAGCCGTACTCGGCGGCGTGCTTGACCGTCCATTCGAGGCCGGCGTAGCAGTCCTCGACCGGTGCCGGATGCGGGTGTTCGGGCGCGACGCGGTAGTCGACGCAGACGAAGCCAAGCCCCAGTTCGGTCGCGTACTCCTTGAGGAAGTACAGGTCGCCGCCCTTGTGGCCGCCGATGATCATGCCGCCGCCGTGCAGCCAGTACAGCACCGGGACGTCGACCGCCCCGGCCGGCCGCGCGACAATCAGCGGAATCGGTCCGCGCGGCCCCTCAGCGTCCACTTCGGACACTTCGAGGGCTCCGTCCGCGGTGATCTCGTCCAGGGAAACCTGCCGCTTCGCCGCGGCCGCGCGCACCGCCGGGATCGACTCGAGCGTCTTGATCGGCGGACGCTCGGCCGCGAGCACCTCGAGCGCCGCGGCGAGCTCGGGGTCGAACGGGAGCGGCGGATACGCAGTCATCGCGGGGCCTCCAGAGACTCGGTTGCTGGCTCTCATCCTCGCCGCCTCGAGGCTGGACGCGGACAGCCGGGCGGCGGGAATCTCCCGCCGGATGGCGGGGTCAGCGGGTCAGGCTGATCGCGTTCTTCGCCCGCTCGACCGATTCCTCCGACGCGGGTCCGGCCGCGTTTTCCGTGGCCAGCGCCTGGTTCAACTCGACGAACGGGCGCATGCGGGTCTCGTAGTCTGCTCCGGATTCCGCCAGGATGTACGCGCCGACCAGGGCGAGGCTCGTGCCCTGTCCGGACAGCACGGACGCGCAGTACCCGGCGTCGCCGACCAGCGCGACCCGGCCGGTCGTCCAGCGGTCGAGGTGGATCTGGAGCATCGCGTCGAAGAAGAACGTCTGGGCGTCCTCCATGGCTTTGACCAGCTCGGGAACCGGGCCGCCGACCTCGCTCAAACGCTCGGCGACGAGCCTCTTCTGCTCCGCGACGTCCCGGATCTCGCGGTACTCCGGCTCGCCGAAGCCCAGCGTCACCCGGATCTCCTTGTTGCCGGGAACCGGGTAGACCGCGCCGCCGACGCCCTCGCCCTGGAACCAGATCTGCCAGTCTTCGAGGCCGACGGTGTTGGCCGCCGGGAAGATCGCCAGGTACTGCCCGAGGTAGCGGCGGAACTGGTCCTCCGGGCCGAACGCGAGCCGCCGGACCGCCGAGTGCGCGCCGTCCGCGCCGACGATCAGGTCGAACGTGTGCGGCTCGGCCTTGGCGAACTCGACCCGGCCGGACTCGGCGTCGAGCGCGGTGATCTCGTCGCCGAAGCGGTACTCGACGTCGGCCGCGTTGTGCAGCAGTTCGACCAGGTCGTCGCGGAGGATCTCGATGTCCGCGCTGTCGAGCCTGCCGCTGCTGTAGGCGCGTTCCTCGGAACGGAACACCTCGTTGCCGGACGCGTCGAGCATCGACATCCCGCGCATCCGGGTCCGTGCCGCGCGGACCTGCTCACCCAGGCCCATCCGCTCGATGACCTCCAGCGCGACGCCGCGGATGTCGATCGCCTGCCCCCCGTTGCGCAGTCCGTCCGCGCGCTCGACGACCGTCACGTCGTAGCCGTTGCGGCGCAGCCAGTAGGCCGACGCGCATCCGGCGACTCCCGCGCCGCAAACCAGTGCTTCAGGCATGTCCTCACCCCTTGATACGGTGCATCATTACCCTGATGAACCTGCCCTGACCTGGTTTCCGCTGCCAAAACTGACCTAGTACAGATACCCCGCTGACCTAGTACAGACAGGACACCGATGCCGACCGAACCGCCGTACCTCCGCATCGCTGCCGCCCTGCGCGAGGAGATCTCGCAGTTGCCGCCGGGCGCGAAGGTGCCTTCGACGCGTCAGCTGGCTTCGGCGCACAGCGTCGCGAACGCCACCGCGGCCAAGGCGCTCGACGTGTTGCGCCGCGAAGGCGTGATCCGTGCCGAACCCCGGTCGGGGCATGTCGTCGCTGGTCAGCACACTGCGACCGACTCGAAGCGGCCAACGTTGACCCGGGATCGGTTGGTGCGCACGGCAATCGCGATCGCTGACGCGGAAGGTGTCGCGGCCCTGTCGATGCGCGGACTGGCCGCGCGGCTGGGCGTTCCGGCGATGGCTCCGTACCGGTATCTGTCCGGAAAGGACGAACTGGTTTTCCTGATGGCGGACCACGTCTACGGCGAGATCGGTTACCCGGCCCGGGAGCCGGAGGGGTGGCGGGCGCAGCTGGAGTTGTCGGGGCGCACGCTGTGGGCCGTGCACCGGCGGCATCCGTGGCTGGCGCATCTCGTGCCGCTCACCCGGCCTTGGCCGCTGCCGAACCTGGCCGCGCACAACGAACGCGCGCTGGCCGCGTTGGCGGTGTTCGGGTTGAACGCGGCTGATCTGTGCGATCTGAATGTGTTGTTCTACAACCATATTCAGGGCACGGCGATCCATCTGGAACGCGAGCGGCACGCGATGGGCTCGACGGGGATCACCGAGGACCAGTGGATGGAGACGCAGGCGCGGGGGTATGCGGCGTTGACCGGGTCCGGGCGGTATCCGGTGCTGGCGCGGATGGTGGAGGATCTTGCCGAGGGGTATGACCTCGATCTGGACCATCTGTTCGAGATCGGGCTGCAGGCGCTGCTGGACGGGCTGGCGGTCCGATATCCGGTTGGGAGCCTGACGTGAACCGCATCCGGCTGGTCCCCGCGATCCGCAACGCCTGACTCGCGTGCTCGGCGATGCACCGGACGGCCGGGTGCTGCTGTACGTCTGCCCCGAATGCGAAGACATCGAGTGCGGTGCCATCGCCGCGAAGGTTTCGCGCCGAGGCGACCTCGTCACCTGGCGAAACCCCGGCGTACCGGAAGAAGACGAGGCAGCCAACGAATTCGCCGAGCACACGGTCACCTTCTCCGCGCGCCAGTTCCTCCGTGAACTGGCAGGCCGCTAAGTGGTCAAAGAACAAAGCGGCGACTGGAGAGTCGGACCCGATGCGCCTTCCGGTCGGAGTCACCTCACTAGTCAAGCGTCGGCATGGACACCGATGCCGCCGGAGACCGTGAGGTTGTCGCCGGTGATGTAACTCGCGGCATCCGAGGCGAGGAAGGCCACGGCTTCGGCGATGTCGGCGGGAGCGCCGATGCGGCCGAGCGGGACGTCCCGGGCCCAGGAGCCGAGCATTTCCCGCGAGACCCCCAGCTTGCCGTAGACCGGGGTGTCGATCATTCCCGGGCTGACCGCGTTGACGCGGATTCGACGGAGAGCGAGTTCGAGCGCGAGGGACCGCATGAGGGGCAGCAGCGCGCCCTTGGCCGCGGTCATCGCGGCACCGAGTCCTTCGGCGGCGCCCACGGTGAACACGACCGAAGCACCGTCGTTGAGGAGCGGCAGCGCCTTCTGCAGGGTGAAGAAGCTTCCCTTGACGTTGGTGTCGAACAGGGCGTCGAAGGCGTCTTCGCCGGTTGACTCGATCGAGCCAGGGCGGGAGACGCCTGCGTTGAGGAAGAGCAGGTCGAGGGAGCCGAGTCGCCGGCGCGCCTCGTCCATCGCCTGGTCGAGGTCCGGCAGGGACCGTGCGTCGGCCTGGACCGCCGTGATGTCTTCGGGAGGTCCGGAGCAGGTGACATTGCCGAGGCCGGTGACCATGACGCGGTAGCCGCGGGAGTGGAGCAGTTCGGCGGTCGCCTTGCCGATGCCGCTGGTTCCGCCGGTGATCAAAGCTGTGGGTGCACGCATGATGCGCTCCTTCGCGGAGGTCCGGGCCGGGCTCTGTCCGCAGGACAGCGGGCAGTGCCGGGCCACCAAAATGGCAGCGCACGGCGGATTGGCAGTGACTGCCAACTTCCATGCGACTGTCAACCTGGCAGTCCTGAGCTAGGAAGCCACCTCAGCGACGGGCCCGCCGACCACGCTGTGGGACCGGACGCGACAGCTGGCTTCCAAGGAGATCCTGGAGACGGCGCTGCGCCTTTTCACCGAGCAGGGCTACGACGGGACGACCATCGCCCAGATCGCCCGGGAGGCCGGTGTCTCCCAGCGCACCCTCTTCCGCTACTTCGGAGCCAAGGAGGACCTTCTCGGCGGCGGCCAAGACCGGTTCGGGCAGGTCCTGACGGAGACGATCAGCGAACAGCCCGCCGATGCCAGTGTCTGGGAGGCTTTGCGCGCCGGGATCGGGGCCGTACTGGCCTTGCACGACAGCCGAGAGCAGGCATTGGAGCGGTTCCGCCTGATGCACAACACGGCCTCGCTGCGCGCCGGCTGGCTCGAAAAGCGACTGCGGTTTCAGGAAAACCTGCTGCCGCTCATCGAGGCCCGGATGGACGCGGCTACCGGCAACGAAGGCGCGAAGGCCCGCGCGATGATCGCGACGGCATTCGCGTGCCTGGATGCCGCGACGATGACGTGGGTCGTCAACGACGGCAAGGGCGAAATCATGGACCTGTACGACGAGTGCCTGGCCGCAGTGCGCGGTTGAGCCGCCGCTAAGCGGTGAGCTTCAGAATGTCGATCCCACGCTTGTTATCCGCCACATACGCGTACCCGTCATGCCAGTACGGCGCCCACGAAGCCGCGTCCGCTGGCCGGAAGTACGCGATCTGCGTCGGGTTCGACGGGTCGCTCACATCCAGGAACCGGGTCCCCTGCGCGTAAAACGACTGCACCAGCACATGCCCGCGCAGGTCGAAGTAGTGCGCCGAGCAATCGTCGGACACCGGGTCGCTGCCTTCCTGTCCGGCGACTCCCCAGGTGCCGATGCTGCGCATCCGGAACGGCTTCGCCGGCGTCGACCGCCAGCCTTCGCCTTGGTACGAGCCGTCCAGCGAGGAAATTGTCAGAACGCCGTCGCCCGCGCAGCCGGGGAGGAAGCTTTCTTCGGTGGCGTACACGAGGTCGTGGCCGCGCCAGGCGCCGTCGTCGCGCGCGCCGACCGGGTGGAAGCTGTTGTGCATGAACTTCGACGGCGCGGCGGTTTCCGACACTCCGCCGCCCGCGTACGGCACCGGCTTGAGGGCGGTCGCCCAGCGGTAGCGGTTCTGCACCGGGTCGTGGTGGAGCCCGGACGTCCAGTAGCCGCGCACGCCGCCCGCGCCGGACACCCACGCGACGCCCATCTTGTCCACCTGCACGTCGTGCACGTAGTCGGTTTTGCCGTCGTTGCGGGCGAGTTCGATCGGGTCCGGGTACACCTTCGGATTGCGCGGGTTGCGCACGTCGGTGACCCAGATCGGCCTGCCGCCCCAGTCCGCGGGCTGGTTGTCGGCCTTCGCCGGGCCGCCGGTCCAGAGGTAGCGGCAGTCGTCGACGCAGCTGGTGGTGTGGCCCGCCGGGACCTTGACGTAGCTGAGGATTTCCGGCTTCTCCGGATGCGCGACGTCGACCACGTAGATCCCGGACTCGCCGGTGTGCGTGTTGCCCTTGAACGCGCGCGGGTCCCGGGACAGGAACACGAGCTTGCGTTTCGCGTCGACCTCGGTGTCCTCGGTCTCCCACAGCCCGGGCAGGCTCAGCTCGCCGATCGCGCGCGGCTTCGCCGGATTGTCCGTGAGGTCGTAGACCTTCAAGCCGAACTGGCCGGACACGACCATCACGTCGCGTTTGCCGTAGTTGAGGAAGTTCGCCGAGATGGCTCCTTGCGCGTCGGGCACATTGCCGACCGGCTGCACGCCCTTGATCGCGCCCGGGTCGCCCAGTGAGTGCTTCGCTTCGGTGACCGGCTTGTCGTCCTCGCAGGCCGCGGCGGGCAATCCCGTGGCGACCAGTGTCGCCGCTGCCGTCGCCATCGCCAGTCCGGAACGAATCCACCAACGGCGCACGCGAAACCTCCCGGAGACCCCAGTGTGACTGAAGTACTTTAAGACGGTCCCTAACCGGACACAACCGCCTTTAGTGGCTTTCCACCTGGTAGTAAGTCAGCATGCGATCGCGTCTGCTGGTCCCGCTCACGCTCGCCGCCCTCGTCGCGGCCGGTCTCTCCGGCTGTTCGTCGTCGGCCGAACCCGCTCAGCCCGGCGTCTTGTCGGTCGGCCTCGGCGAACCGGGCACCTTGTTGCCCGCCGACGTCACCGATCCGTCCGGCCGCCTCGTCACCGGCGCGTTGTGGACGCCGCTCGCCGATTACGATCCGGCCAGCGGAAAAGCCACTCCGCGCGCGGCCGAGTCGATCAGCAGCACGGATCAGGTGACCTGGACTGTCAAGCTGCGGCCCGGGAAGTTCCACGACGGCACGCCGGTCACCGCGCAGTCCTATGTGGACACCTGGAAGGCGATCGCGGGACATCACTGGGCCAGCACCCCGGTGCTCACGAAGTCGCTGCGGGCCAAGGAAATCACCGCGGTCGACCCGGCGCGGCTGCGGATCGTGCTCGACCGGCCGTCCAACCAGGTGCCGGCCTGGCTGTCCGCACCCGGACTGGTGCCGATGCCCGCGGCGGTGCTGAAATCGCGCGACTGGAACGGATTCGCCCGGCATCCGATCGGCAACGGCCCGCTGCGCCTGGAGGGCGACTGGCAATCCGGGTCCGGCGGCAAGCTCGTCCGGGTAGTCGCGGATCCGGGACGGGCCAAGGAAATCAATCTGCGCGTCGGCAATCCGGCTGAGCAGTACGACGAGGTCAAGGAGGGCAAGCTCGACGTCGCCACGTCCGTCCCCGGCGACCGGCACGAGGCGATGCACGCCGATTTCGCCGACCGGCACGCGATGTGGGCGCTCCCCCGCGCCGGCTACCTGGTGTTTTCCGCTGAGGCGACGCGATTCGCGGACCCGACAGTGCGACACGCGTTCGCGCTCGGCACCGACCGCGGCGCACTGGAATCCGGGCCGCTCGCCCACCAGGCGGACGCGGCCAAGGGGTTGCTGCCGCCGGCGGTCGCGCCCGGCGAGCGTTCCGGGAGCTGCCGTCCGTGCACTTTCGACGGCCCGGCCGCCAAATCCCTGTTGAACCAAGCGGGATTCACCGGTGACGCCGCGGTGTACTACGACAGTTTCGACGGCACGTGGCCGCAGGCATTGGCCGACGGTTTGTCGAAGAGCCTGGGAATCTCGGTCACCGCACAGCGGAAAGCGACGGGAGGCAAGCCGACCGGACCGTCCGCGCTGGAGGTCAAGGCCGTGTCGCCGAGCCCGTCCGACATCCTCCACGCTCTGGCGGACGCCGCCGGTTACACCGACGCCGGTTTCGCTGCCGATCTCAATTCCGCCGAAACCACCACGGCGCCGGAAGAAGCCGCGCAGCTGTTCCGGATCGCCGAGAACGAAGCCCTGCGCGATCTCCCGGCGATTCCACTGTGGACTGCACACGGGCACGCCGTCTGGTCCGCCCGGGTCCACGACGCGGTGACGACACCGTTCACCGGAATCGACCTGACTCGGCTGCGTGACTAGACCCGAGCGTGCTGCTTCAGCACTTCGCCGAACGCTGCCGTCAACGGATCCGGTTCGCTGCGACCGTACGCGACCAGCTCACGTCGAATCGGCTTGCCAGGACGCAAAACTCGCCCGCTGAACTCCGCTGGCAGCACGTTCGCCGGAACCAGCGCAGGTCCCAATCCGGCCGCCGCGAGCAACGGTGCGGCGGCGGTTTGTTCCGTACGCACGGCAGGCCGCGGCCGGAAGCCAGCTTCCGCGCAGGCAGCGTCGAGGAGTTCCGCTAAGCCGTGACCAGGCGCGTAATGCACCCACGCGCAGTCGGCAAGATCGGCCAGCTCGACCGTACCGTCCGAAGTGGACTCCATAGCGCCGTCGGCCGGGAGCACCACCACGAACTCCTCGGTGCCCAGCGACCGCACCGGGCCGGTCCAGTCAGCCGGACGCGGGCCGATCGCGAGGTCCGCTTCGCCGGCCAGCATGGCATCGCGCAACTCGTCGGCATGGCGGTATTCGAAAAGCCGCACGTCGACGTCCGGCCGCTCGCGTCGCCACACCCGGAGCGCGGGCGGCAGCACCCCGAGACTCACCGAGTAGACGGTCGCGATCAGCAGCTCTCCGGCGACCTGGCCGGAAGCCTGCCGCGCGGCGCACCGGGCGCGTTCGGCGTCAGCGAGCGCGGCGCGGGCGTGCGGCAGCATCGCGCGGCCCATCGGCGTGAGCCGGACCGCGCGCGGCAACCGTTCCAGCAGCGGCCCGCCGACGCTGTGCTCCAGCGCCCGCATCTGGTGCGACAGCGCGGGCTGCGTCACGTGCAACTGCTCGGCGGCCCGGGTGAAGGAACCGGTGTCGACCACCGTGACCAGGTACTCGAGCTGCCGAAGACTTGTCATAAACACAGCTTATCGAAGCCGTGAGAAGTAAGCCTTGGATTTATCAGCTCGGCGAGGTCAGGATCGAAGACATGAGCAGCACACGCGTGGCCCTCGTGGCCGGGGCCAACGGGATCATCGGCCGGAAACTCATCTCTCACCTGCGGACTCTCGACGGCTGGGAGGTGCTCGGGCTCTCCCGTCGCGGCGGGCCGGGCGGCCTCGCCGTCGACCTGCTCGATCCGGCGGGCACCCGGGCGGCGCTGGCCGGCGTCGGCGCGACGCACCTGTTCTACGCCGCTTACCAGGACCGGCCGACGTGGGCGGAACTCGTGCCGCCGAACGTGGCGATGCTGGAGAACCTGGTGAACGGCCTCGACGAAGGCCCGCTGGAACACGTCAGCCTGATGCAGGGCTACAAGGTCTACGGCGCGCACCTCGGGCCGTTCAAGACTCCCGCCCGCGAAGCCGACGCGGGACAGCACATGCCACCGGAGTTCAACGTGGACCAGCAAAAGTTCCTGGAACGCCGCGCGGCGGCCGGCGGTTGGTCGTGGTCGGCGATCCGGCCGTCCGTCGTCGGCGGGACGACGCTGGGCAACCCGATGAACCTCGCTCTCGTGATCGCGGTCTACGCCTCGATCTCGAAGGAACTCGGTCTGCCGCTCCGGTTTCCCGGCAAGCCCGGCGCGTACGACAGCCTTCTGGAGATGACGGACGCACAGTTGCTTGCGGAAGGCACGGTGTGGGCGGCGACGTCGAGCCGCAACGAAGCGTTCAACATCGCCAATGGCGACCTCTTTCGCTGGCGAGAGCTGTGGCCGAAGCTAGCCGCGTACTTCGACCTTGAAGTCGCTCCGCCGCTACAGCTGCCGCTGACCACGGTGATGGCCGACAAGGAACCACTGTGGACCGAGATGGCTGCGAAGCACGGTCTCACCGCTTCGTACGCCGACGTCTCTTCGTGGGCCTTCGGCGACTTCGTGTTCTCGTGGGACTACGACATGTTCGCGGACACGTCGAAGTCGCGCCGCGCCGGCTTCCACTCCTATGTGGACACTGAGCAGATGTTCTACCGGCTGTTCGACGAGTTCCGCCGTGACAAGGTCATCCCCGGCCGATGAACGGCATCGTGGTGGCGGTGATGGTGAGGAACTGGACGTTGGCGTCCAGCGGCAGGCCCGCCATGTAGAGCACCGCGTCGGCGACGTGGCCCGCGTCGAAGGTCGGCTCGGCCAGCAGCCGTCCGTCGGCCTGCGGGATGCCCGCGGCCATCCGCTCGGTCATCTCGGTGGCCGCGTTGCCGATGTCGATCTGTCCGCACGCGACATTCCAGGCGCGGCCGTCGAGCGAAATCGACCGGGTCAGGCCGGTGACGGCGTGCTTGGTGGCGGTGTACGCGACGCTCGCCGGGCGCGGCGCGTGCGCGGAGATCGAGCCGTTGTTGATGATCCGGCCGCCACGGGGGTCCTGGTCGCGCATCAGCCGAACGGCCTGCTGCGCGACCAGGAACATGCCGGTGAGGTTCGTGTCGACAGTGCGTCGCCAGTCCTCGACGGACAGATCCGCGACGGTGCCGCCGAGCGAAACTCCGGCGTTGTTCACCAGCAGGTCCACGCGGCCCCACTCGTTGCGCACCGCCGAGAAAAGCGCCTCCACCGAGGCGGGATCGGCGACGTCTGTGGGCACGACCAGCGCGTTCGCGTTCGAACCGGCTGTCTCGCGCAAGGCGTCCTCGCGGCGTCCGGCGAGCGCGACCCGGTAACCGGCGCCGAGCAGCGCTTCGGCGATCCGGCGGCCCAGCCCGGAACCTGCCCCGGTGACCACAGCGGTCTTCTCCGACACAGTCTTCTCCTGCACGCGGCCTCCTCAAAAGTCAGTTCGCCCGCACGTTGCCATATCGCGGCACACTGGGTTCATGGGACCACGTGACACGCTGCTCGCCGGTTTCGCCAAACAGCTGGGCCATCCGCGCGGCCGGGCCGGGCAGGCTGTTGTCCGGCTGCTCAACAACGTCAACCGCGGGCCGGTCACCGGAGCGGTCGACGCGCTGGAGATCCGTCGCGGCGAAACCGCGCTGGACCTCGGTTTCGGCGGCGGACTGGGTCTCGACCTCCTGCTCCGCGCCACCGAGGGCGGCACCGTGCACGGCGCGGAAATCTCCGAAACGGCGCTGGCCCGGGCGCGGCGGACGTTCCCGAAGAACCTCGCCGCCGGACGGCTGGTGCTGCACCAAGCCGGGATGGCCGAGCTTCCGCTGGGCGACGGGACCATCGACGCGGCGCTGACCGTCAACACGGTCTACTTCATTCCCGACCTGGTGCCCGCGTTCGCGGAGGTCGCGCGAGTGCTCTCCGGCGGCGGCCGGTTCGTCGTCGGCATCGGGGATCCCGAGATGATGCGCGAAATGCCGTTCACCGGCCACGGTTTCCGGCTGCGCCCGCCGGAAGAGATCGAGAAAGCACTCGAGGAGGCAGGGCTCGAGCTCCGCCGCCACGACCGCCTCGGCGACGGGCCGCGGGCGTTCCACCTGCTGGTCGCCGGACGCTGAAAAGGGCGGGTTCCCAGCTCCCGCAGAAGTACGTGAAGGGCCCCTTGAGGGAATCAGATTCCCTCAAGGGGCCCTTCACGGATCGTCGTCCTTTAGCGAGAAACTGCGCTACTTCTTCGGCACGCCCAGCGCGGCCAGCGCCGGACCGGCCATGATCACGCCGTTGCCGGTCACCGCGTCGAACCCGGGCGCGCCCAGGTCGATCGCGCTCGACACCAAAGCCGTGCGGACGTCCGCCGAGGTCGCGGACGGCTTGCCCGACAGCAGCAGCGCCGCGATCGCCGCCGCGTGCGGGGCCGCCGCCGAGGTCCCGAAGAACGGCTGGAAGCCGGTCACCGAGGTGGCCACGCCGTCGGCCGCGGTGATGTCCGGCTTCGCGCGGGTCGCGCCGCCGGTCGAGGACACGTTGCCCGGGGTCAGCTCAGTGCCGTCGGCGTTGTAGAAGAGGTGCCGCTGGCCGTCGGAGGTGAAGCGCTCCCACTTGCTGGCCGAGGTGAACAGGCCCGGGTACGGACCGGCCGGGTTCGCCGGGTCGCCGGTCTCCAGCGGACGCCCGAACGCGGTCGCCGCCGGGGCCGCAGCCACCGAGAACGCCGCGGCCGCCGCCGAGTGGCCCGAGGTCACGCCTGCGGTGCTGAAGCCCTTGAGCGAACCGGAGTCGACGAACCGGCCGCGGACCACGTTGACCGCGAAGAACCGGTCCGCGCCGCTGTACTTGACCACTGCGAGACGGTAACCGGAGCCGGACGTCGGCACGGTCAGGCTCTCGTACGGGTTCTGCGAACCGTTCTGCGGGTTGGCGCTGGAGGCGACGACGCTGCCGGAGGCGTTGAGCAGGAACAGGTCGTAGTCGTTGGCCGAGTGGCCCCACGGGTCCGACCAGAACAGCGTCACCGGCCTGCCGAGCGAGCCCGCCGACAGCGGGTCGGTGGTCTGCACGCCGGTGCCAGGGTCGAAGTCGTGCGGGGTCCCGGTGACGCCCGGCAGCGTGGTGCCGGACGAGCGGAAGTCGCCTTCGTAGTAGCCGCTGCTGCCGTCGGTGAGGTTGCCGGAGTTGCCCGCGGAGGAGAAGTAGAGCGCGCCTGCCGCGGTCACGTCGTTGACTGCCTGCGCGACCTGCGTGTCCTGGAACGGCGACTCGTCGAAGTACGCGACGTCGTCGACGATCACCGTGCACTTGCCGGTGTTGCGCAGCGCGCGGATGTTGTCCGCGAAGCTCGACTCGCTGGTGAAGGCGGTCGCGAAACCGAGGGTCGCGCCCGGGGCGAGATCGTGGACGATCTCCAGCATCGCCGTGCCCTCGTCGCCGCTGCCCGCCTGGCCGGGGAGCACGTCGACCGCGGGCAGTTCCCCAGCGTCCTGCGACTTCTTCAGCGAGTTGACGCCGTCGGAAAGCACGCAGACCTTCACTCCGGTGCCGTTCACGCCGTAATCCGTGCGGGCGGTGTCCGCGCCGTGGGCTTTGTCCCCTTCGGACACCTGCACAGCGGCGACGGCCTTCTTGGCCAGCTGCTGACGCTGCGCGTCGGGCTCGTTCCAGGTCATCGCCAGCGTCGCGGGCTGGACCTGGCGGACGTCGCCGCGCGCCGCGATCCGGTCCACCGCGTTCAGCGGCAGCTGGGCGCGAACCGAGCCATTGGACGATGTGGACTGAACGGTGCCGCCCGCGGCGCGCACAGCCTTCGCGATCGCGGCACCCGCGGTACCCGCGATGTCCACCGAGACCGTGCCGGTCTGGCTGACCGGCAGCCCGGTGCGGTAATCCGGAAGCAGTGCGGCGAGACCGCGGTCGGCGCGCAGGCGCTTTTCCACGACGAGCTGGCTGGACTGCTTCTGCTCGGCCGGGCTGAGGGTCTTCTTGATTCCCTGCAACGCGCTGATCCCGGCTCCGGCGCGGGCGTTCGCCGCGTCCGCCGCAGACGGCTGCGCGACGGCGACCCCGCTCCCGGCGAGCACCACCCCGACCGCTAGGGGCGCGGAATACGCGACCACCCGGCTCGTTCTTCTCATGACAGCTCCTGTCCTCGCCCCCGGCCACCGACTGTGGTCACGTGAATCTAAAGAGCGACCGCGGTTAAGACCACCGACCAAAGTGGTATCTGCCCGGATGACCCATCTGGTGAGATTCGGATGGGCCGTTCCGGGGTACGAACCGGAGCTGGCACTCTGCTCACGTGGCGAATCTGGGGAGGGATTTCGCGCGGCTGTGGGCCGCGTACGCGATCAGCACGGCGGGCAGCACGGTCGGCGCGGGTGCGCTCGGGCTCGTCGCGGTGCTCGTGCTCGACGCGCCCGCGTGGCAGGTTTCGCTGATCACTGCCATCTCGGCCGCGTCCAGCGCGGTTCTCGCTTTCCCGCTCGGACCGCGCGTCGAGTTCGCCCGGAAGCGTCCCGCGATGATCACCGGAGACCTGGTCCGCTGCGCCGCATTGGCGAGCGTGCCGTTGGCGGCGGCGCTGCACGTGCTGACCATGCCGCAGCTCTACGCCGTCGACATCGTCGTCGCCACCTCGGCCGTCATCTTCTCCGCGGCCAGCGGCGCGCATCTGAAAGCTCTTGTCGCGCCGGACGAGCGAGCGGTCGCCTTGAGCCGCTTCGAGAGCACCGATTGGATCTGCTGGTCCGCCGGACCGCCGTTGGGCGGCGTCTTGATCAGCGCGCTGGGCGCTACCGCGACGATGCTCATCGACGCGTTTTCGTTCCTGCTGTCCGCGCTCGGAATCCGCCGCTTGCGCGCGCCGGAGCCGCCGCCTGTTGTCGCCGAGGGTCCGGCGCGCCGAGGGTTCACCGACGGATGGCGTTACCTGCTGCAGAGTCCCGAGCTGCGGCCGCTGTTCTTCAACTCGGTGTTGTTCAGCGGCGCGGTCCTGTGGGTCACGCCGCTGCAAACCGTGCTGATGCTGCGGGATCTCGGCTTCGCGCCGTGGGAATACGGGCTCGTCCTCGGTGTCCCCTGCCTTGGCGGGCTGCTCGGCGCTCGGCTCGCACCGACGCTCAGTTCTCGATACGGCGCGCAGAAAGTGTTGCTGTGGACTAGTTTCGCGCGTACGCCGTGGTTGCTCGTGCTGCCGTTCGCCATTTCCGGAGCCGCCGGAGTCACCCTCCTGATCGCCGCGAACTTCGGGCTGTTGCTGGTGGCGGGCATCTTCAACCCGACCTATTCGGCGTACCGCCTGTCGCTGATCGACGACGCTGTGCTGACTCGCACGCTCACCGCCTGGTCGACCGGAACCCGTACTGCCAAACCGATTTTCATCACCCTCGGCGGGATCGCTGCCGGGGTGCTCGGCGTGCGCTTCTCCCTGGGGATCGGTGCTGTGCTCTGTCTGCTCAGCGCCGCGGCTTTGCCCGCCCGCCGAGCCAGGTGATCAGTTTTTGTCGGTGGTGCCGGTTAACGTGGCTGCCATGTTCAAGATCGACCGCGCGACCGCTGCCGACGCCGCCGCGCTCACCGACCTCATGCACGCATCATCGGCCTACCAAGGCCAGTACGCCTCAATACTGGAGGGATACGTCGTCACGCCGGATTACCTTCGTCAGCACCAGGTTCTGGTCGCGCGCGGCCCTTCGGGACCGGTCGGGTTCGCCGCGCTCACCGATGCCGAACTAGACCTGTTGTTCGTCGCCGACGAAGCGCAGGGAACGGGGCTTGGTGCGCGTCTTGTCCGGCAAATTCTTGCTGCGGCAAGGGAAAACGGGCTGTCCGAGGTACGGGTGGTGTCGCATCCGCCAGCGGTGAAGTTCTACGAACGCATGGGCGCCCGGCAGATCGGGAGTGTCCCGCCGAAACCGCCGAGAATCTCGTGGTCGCGGCCGGAGCTGGTGTTTTCCCTGCCAGAGTCCGGAAACAACAGCGCCCCGGCCCGCGAAACCACCGCGGACCAGGGCGACCGTCGAAGAATCAGAAGTTGATCATATGACCGGCCAGACCGTGCACCGCTTCCTTGACCGCCTCGCCCAGTGTCGGGTGCGCATGCACGTTGCGCGAAACCTCGTGCACCGTAAGATCCCACTGCTGCGCCAGCGTCAGCTCCGGCAGCAGCTCCGTGACGTCCGGGCCGATGAGGTGCGCGCCCAGCAGTTCGCCGTACTTCGCGTCGCTCAGCACCTTCACGAAGCCCGCCGCGTCGCCGAGGCCGTGCGCCTTGCCGTTGGCCGTGAACGGGAACTTCGACACCTGGACGTCAAAGCCCTTCTCGCGCGCCTGCTCCTCGGTCCAGCCGAAGCTCGCGATCTGCGGCTGGCAGTAGGTCGCGCGCGGGATCATCACGAAGTCCAGTTCCATGGTCTCCGCGCCGGCGATCGTCTCCGCCGCCACGATGCCCATCGACTCCGACGCGTGCGCCAGCATCAGCTTCGCCGTCACGTCGCCGATCGCGAACAGGTGCGGCACGTTCGTCCGGCCGCGGCCGTCGATCGCGATCGCGCCGCGCTCGGTGAGCGCGACACCGGTGTTCTCCAGGCCGTAGCCCTCGACGTTCGGCCGGAACCCGATGGCCTGCAACACCTTGTCGGCCTCGAGCACCTGCTGCTCGCCGTTCTTCGACACGGTCACCAGAACCTTGGTGCCCGAGTCGTCGATCGCCTCGACCTTGGTGCCCAGCAGGACCTTGATGCCCAGCTTGCGGTAGCGCTTCGCCAGTTCGGCGGACACCTCGGCGTCCTCGAGCGGCACCATCCGGTCGAGGAACTCGACGATCGTCACGTCCACACCGTAGTTGCGCAGCACGTACGCGAACTCCACGCCGATCGCGCCCGCTCCGGCGATCACGATGCTGCCCGGCAGCTCGCTTTCGAGGATCTGCTTTTCGTAGGTGACCACGCGCTCGCTGCGCTGTGTGCCCGGCAGCAGCCGGGCCGTCGCGCCGGTCGCGATGATGCCGTAGGTGAAGGTGATCCGCTCGCCGTTCACCTCGAGGGTGTTGGCGTCCACGAAGGCGCCGCGCCCGTCGTACTCGGTGATCTTGTTCTTCTTCATCAGGAAGTGCACGCCCTTGACGCGCCCGTCCGCGACCTTGCGGCTGCGCTCGTACGCCGCGGTGTAGTCGAACCGGATCTCCCCGTCGGAGGAGATGCCGTAGGTCTTGGCCTCCTCCTTCACGGTGTGCGCGAGCTCCGCGTTGCGCAGCAGCGCCTTCGAAGGGATGCAGCCGACGTTGAGGCACACCCCGCCCCAGTACTTCTCTTCCACGACCGCCACGCTCAGGCCCAGCTGCGAAGCCCGGATCGCCGCGACGTACCCACCGACTCCGGCCCCGAGGACCACCACGTCATAGTCTGCGCTCATACCGTTGAAACTACCCGCCGCGCCCGCGCGGGGCGGCGTGACGGCGCCCGCTTTCAGCGCGGCCGCTCGCCCCGGCGCGTGCTCGGACGGCGGATCCGGGCGATGCTCACCGGAATTGGACGCCACCTGGTCCGTGCCGCCGCTCTTGGGGCCGCTGAATTGTCCACAGTGGTCCCCACCGCGCCGAGCCGGACCGCCGGATCCGGTTGTCAGACCGGCGGACGCACGCCCCGGATCTCCGCCAGCAGCTCCGTCACCGCGGCCATGATCCGTGCCGTCGCTTCCTCCAGCACGTCCCTGGTCAGCTCCCGCCCGCGCAGATCGGCGAGCTCCACCGGCGGCCCGGCGACGAACTCGATCTTCCGGCGCGGCGGGACATGCGGATACCAGGATCCGGCGGGCAACAGCTCGTGCGTGCCCCAGTTCGCGACCGGAATCACCGGCACGCCGGTCTCCAGCGCGATCCGCGCCGCGCCGGTCTTGCCCTTCGACGGCCAGCCGTCCGGATCCGCGGAGAGCCCGGCCTCCGGGAAGATCGCCACGCATTCGCCCGCCCGTACCGCGGCGACGGCGTCGCGGTACGCGCCCGCGGCGGTCGGCGCGCCCCGGTGGACCGGGATGTGCTTGCCCGAACGCATCACCGACTTGATCACCGGGGCGTTCCAGAGACTCGCCTTCGCCAGGTACCGCGGCACCCGGCCGGAGCCGAGGCAGAACGCGGTGAGCGTCGTCGGGTCGGCGTTCGACAGGTGGTTGGAAGCCACCACGACCCCGCCCGATTCCGGGATGTTCCGCGCGCCGCGCACGCGGAACCGGCTCGTGAGGGCGAGCAGCTGCCACACGACCTCGATCGCGAAGTGGTACCAGGCGCCCCGGCCGGATTTGGCGAACCGCCTGCCGTACCTCTGCATGCCGCGGAAGCCGAGCAGCTCCCCTTCGAGCGGGGTCCAGTTGTCCCGGGTCCGGGTGCGCAGCGCCATGAGCGTCATTCGTAGCGGAAGACGCTCCGGTTCGGCGCCGCGCGGACCCGGGACGCGGCGGGAATCACACCCGCTCGAGCACCACCACGGGGATCTCGCGGTCGGTCTTCTTCTGGTAGTCGTTGTAGGCGGGCCACACCGCGGCGAGCTTCTCCCAGAGCCGGGCGCGTTCCTCGCCGGTCGCGGTCCGGGCGCGCGCGGTGAACTTGTCCGCCCACACCTGCACGCCGACCTCGGGGTTCTCCTGCAGGTTCAGGTACCAGCCGGGGTGGTTCTCCGCGCCGCCCTTCGAGGCGACGATCACCGGGTTGCCGTCGTCGTCCTGGTAGATGAGGGCGAACTTGCGGTCCTGACCCGTCTTGCGGCCCTTCGTGGTGAGCACCAGCGTCGGCACGCCTTCTTGCCAGTCGTGCCCGACCTGCCCGTCGGTCTCCTCGTAACGGCGAACGTGCTCGTCACCGAACAGCATGCGGATTTCCTTTCGTTCGACTTCCGCGCTCGACAGCCCGGACCTGCCCTCCCACCCTGCCGCGAACCGGTCGGTCGCGCTGATCAGCTCGTGCAGCGTGCCCGGTTCGTCGAAGGCGTGCCCGGCGTCGCCGATCATCTTCAGCTCGGCGCCGGGCAGCACCTGTGCGAGTTCCCAGGCGGTGGTGGCGGGAGTGACCACGTCGTACCTGCCCTGCACCAGAACACACGGGATGCCCGAGAGCTTCCCGGCGCCGCGGATCAGCTGGTCAGGGGCGAGCCAGCCGCCGTGGCGGAAGTAGTGGTTCTCGATCCGCGCGATCGCGAGCGCGAACTCCGGCTCGGCGAACGCGGCCACCACTTCTTCCTGCGGAGTGAACTTGACCGTCTCGCCCTCCCACCGGCTCCAAGCGAGCGCGGCGGGCCCGTGCACGTTCGGGTCCGGGTGATTCAGCAGTTCGTGGTAGACCTCCAGCAAGTCGCCGCCGCGGCGCGCGTAAGGCACCGGCGCGAGGAAACGCGACCACGCCTCCGGGAACATGCACGCCGCGCCTCCGCCGAAGAGCCACTGCACTTCTTTCAGCCGGAGTGTCGCGACGCCACGCAGAACCAGCTCGGTCACCCGCTCCGGATGCGTCTCGGCGTAGGCGAGCGCGAGCACGCTTCCCCACGAGCCGCCGAACAGCTGCCAGCGGTCGATGCCGCGGTCCTCGCGCAACTGCTCCATATCGGACACCAGATGCCAGGTCGTGTTCACCGACAGGTCCACGTCCGGCTCGCTGCAGTGCGGCGTGCTCCGGCCGCAGCCGCGCTGGTCGAACAGCACGATCCGGTAGCGCTCCGGGTCGAACAGCCGCCGGTGCCGCGCGGACGCGCCGCCCCCGGGCCCGCCGTGCAGGAACGCGACCGGTTTGCCCCCGGGATTGCCGCATTCCTCCCAATACAGCGTATTGCCGTCGCCGACCGGCAGCATCCCGTGGTCGTACGGATCGAGTTCCGGGTACAGACCGAGCATGCAGCCACTATGCCCGACCTCGGCCGCGTCCCGCTGAGGGTCCACTGTGGACGCGCGGACAACGCCGGGAGGGGCCGGTTAGGCTTCCCTCATGGCGAAGGTACTGGTGGTGGAGGACGAC
The DNA here is from genome assembly GCF_040610415.1 of Amycolatopsis sp. NPDC004079. Lineage (NCBI taxonomy): Bacteria > Bacillati > Actinomycetota > Actinomycetes > Pseudonocardiales > Pseudonocardiaceae > Amycolatopsis > Amycolatopsis sp. NPDC004079. Next base: position 24,600 of record NZ_JBEXMH010000079.1, read on the forward strand.
GCGGCGATCGGCAGCGTCCTCGACTCCGCGCTGCGCGGGCACGGCCACACAGTGCAATGGTGCCGGGACGGCCGCAGCGCGCTGCGCGAGACGGCGGCCGATCTCGTGCTGCTGGACCTGGGCCTCCCGGACGTCGACGGCGTCGAGGTGTGCCGGCGGCTGCGCTCGGCCATGCCGGGCGCGGTGCTCGTGATCCTCACCGCGCGGGCCGACGAGATGGACGTCGTGGTCGGGCTGGAGGCCGGGGCCGACGACTACCTCACCAAGCCCATCCGGCTGGCCGAACTGCTCGCCAGGGTGCGCGCGCACCTCCGCCGCGGCGCACCCGCCGCGCCGTCGACGCCGGTCGTGCGGATCGGCGCGCTGGAGGTCGACATCGCGAGCAGGCGGGTCAGCCTGAACGGCCGGGAGGTCGCGCTGCGGGCGCGGGAGTTCGACCTGCTCGCGCGGCTGGCCGTCCAGCCGGGGCAGGCGGTCAGCCGCGACACGCTGATGTCCGACGTGTGGGATTCGCACTGGCACGGCTCCACCAAGACGCTCGACGTGCACATCGCCGCGCTGCGCCGCAAGCTCGCCTCGGCCGCCGAGTCGCCCTACGAGGTGCCGAGGATCGCGACCTTGCGCGGGCACGGATACCGGTTAGAGGGGGACTGAACGGGGTGCGCCGCCGGATCGTGACGCTCACCGTCCTCGCCGCGGTCCTGGCCACGAGCCTGTTCGGACTGCCGCTCGCCGTCGGGGCGCTGTGGTACTTCCGCACGCACACCACGTCCGCGCTGGAGCGAGCCGCCGACGGCGCGGCCGTCGTGGTGTCCGACGCGCTCGCCGCCGGCGAGCCCGTCCAGGTCCCGGACAACGAGGACGGCGCCGAGGTCGGCGTCTACGACCCGCAGGGCCACCTCCTCGCCGGAGACGGCCCGCCCATCGCGGACGACGTCGTGCGCGGAGTCAGCGCGACCCGCAGCGACATGCTGAACCAAAAGGTCGGCGACGAGGACGTGCTGGCCGTCCCGGTGCTGACCGGAGCCCGCCTCACCGGCATCGTGCGCGCGGCGCTCCCCCGGTCCGCGCTGACCCGCGACGTCGGCATCACCTGGCTGGTGATGGCCGGATGCGCGATCGGCGCGGTGCTCGCGAGCTGGCTGGTCGCCCGCCGAATCGCCGCGCGGCTGACCCGTCCGCTGGAAGACCTTGCCTGCGCGGCGGCCCGCCTGGGCGAAGGCGACTTCTCCGCACGCTCCCGGCGCTCGGCGATCCCGGAAATCGACCGCGTCGGCGCGGCGCTGGACGTCACCGCGGCCCGCATCGGCGAAACCCTGGAACGAGAACGCGCCTTCTCCGCCGAAGCCTCACACCAACTGCGTACCCCGCTGGCCGGACTGCGCCTGCAGCTGGAATCTGCCCTGGAAACCCCCGGCCGCGACCCCTATGCCGCGGTGCGCGCCGGAATCACCGCCGCCGACCGGTTGGAACGCACCGTAGAAGACCTGCTCGCGCTGTCCAGGGAACGCCGCACCCCTCGCGACGAACTGGACCTCACCGCCCTCCTGGCCGGGCTGACCGACGCCCCGCTGCCCGACCACCGCCAGCTGCGCCTGGACATCACCGACCCGCCGCCAGTCCGCGCATCAGCTCCCGCCGTCCGGCAAGTGCTCGCCGTCCTGCTGGACAACGCACTGAACCACGGCGAAGGAACCATCACCGTCCGAGCCCGCGACGCCGGCGGAGCCCTGGCCGTGGACGTCGTCGACGAAGGCCCGGACCTCGGCGAACGCGACCCGTTCGCCGACCACACCCCCGGCGGGCACGGCATCGGCCTCCGCCTGGCCAGAAGCCTGGCCGAAGCCGAAGGCGGCCGCTTACGCCTTTCGCGGCCCGATCCGCCGACGTTCACGTTGCTGCTTCCGGAAGCACCCGCTTCCTGACCCGGCTCTGCCAGCGTCTCCCTGCTCGGGCAACCAGCAGAATTCCGCCTGCGTCCCAAGCCGCCGGACTGACTGCGGAGCCCCTTCGCACACCCTGCCGCAGCCGCTCCCGCTGACGGAGCCGACGCACCCGGAACACCCCGCCCATCGTCCCAAGTCGCTCAGCCAACCGGCCCGCGCGCGACGACCGGCACCACCCGAGCAACGCCCCGTTGCCACGGTCTTCCAGCCCCGCGACCAGAACCCGGAGCACCCTCACCTATCGCCCCACGTCCCTTCGCCCAACCGGCCCGTGTGCGGCGACGACTGGCACCACCCGAGTGAGGCCGCGCTGCCCGGTCTCCCGACCTCGCAACCGAAACCCGCAGCTCCCTCGCCCAAGCCCTCCGTCCAACCGGCCCACACACGCGATGCCTGCACCTGAGCAACGCCCCGCTGCCCTCAGCCCCGCACTGGAACCCAGAGCACCGTCACCCAGCGCTCCGGGCGCTGCCGCCCAACTGGTCCGCACCCGACGACCGGCATCACCCGAACAACGCACCGCCGTCCGGCACCACCCGATCTCCGCAGGCAAACCCGCCACCGCGACCCCCTGGAACCGATCACTTACAGTCATTCCCGGCCCGGAACCCCGAACCTCTCCAGGCCGTACCACTCCGCAGAAACCGACCCCGAGAGCGCAATGAATCACCTCCCACCACCCGCAATCCACAACAGATCTCGGTTCTCGGGGCAATTTTCGATCGATACCGTGGCTCGAAGTCGACAGAGCCGTCACAATCGATCGCTAGGAGCCGCCCGGTGAGCACCACCTCCTCCAGTCCTGCGCGCGGGAGGCTCGCCGCGGCGATGCTGCGCCGCAAACCGGTCACCGATCTGGTGGCCGAGGCGGATCACGGTCCGCTGAAGCGGTCGCTCGGGCTCAGCCAGCTGACCATGCTCAGCATCGGGGCCACCCTGGGCAGCGGGATTTTCGTGGTGCTCGGCGAGGCGGTCCCGGTGGCCGGGCCCGCTGTCGTGGTCTCGTTCGTGCTCGCCGGGATCACCGCGTTGTTCTCCGCGCTTTCCTACGCCGAATTGGCGGGCATGATCCCGCTGTCGGGCTCCTCTTACTCCTACGCGTACGCGACGCTCGGCGAGCTGATCGCCTGGGTGTGCGGCTGGTGTTTGGTGCTGGAGTACGGCGTCTCGGTCGCGTCCGTCGCGGTCGGGTGGGGGCAGTACGTCAACGAACTGCTGCACTTGGCGTTCGGAGTCGCGTTGCCGGAAGCGCTCAGCGGGCCGCCGGGCGACGGCGGGCTCGTCAACATTCCGGCGATTGTCGTGGTGCTGCTGGCGATGGTGCTGTTGCTGTCCGGCGCGAAGGAGAGCGCGCGGGCGAACGCGATCATGGTCGTGGTGAAGATCGGCACGCTGATTCTGTTCTGTGCCATCGCGTTCACCGCCGTCCGGGCGCAGAACTTCACTCCGTTCCTGCCGCTCGGGCTGGCCGGGATGAGCGCGGGCGGGGCGAAATTGTTCTTCTCCTACATCGGGTTCGACGCCGCCTCCACCGCCGGCGAGGAGGCGCGCAACCCGCAGCGGGACCTGCCGCGCGCGATTTTGTTGTCGCTGGCCATCGTGACCGTGCTCTACTGCCTGGTCGCGTTCGCCGCGATCGGCGCATTGCCGTGGCAGGAGTTCGGCGACAAGCAAGCCGCGCTGTCGCACGTGCTGACCACGATCTCGAGCAACCCGCTGTGGGCGATCCTGCTCGCGATCGGCGCGATCGTGGCGATCTCGAGCGTCGTGCTGACCGTCCTTTACGGACAGACGCGGATCCTGTTCGCCATGTCCCGCGACGGGCTCGTGCCGAAATCGCTGTCCACTGTGCATCCGAAGACCGGCGTACCGCGCACCAACACGCTCGTGGTGTCCGGGTTCGTCGCGGTGCTCGCCGCCTTCATCCCGCTCGGCAAGCTCGCCGACGCCACCAGCATCGGGACGCTGTTCGCGTTCGGGCTGGTCAACATCGCCGTGCTGATCCTGCGCAAGCGCCGTCCCGAAGCCGAACGCACTTTCCGGGTGCCGTTCTCACCGGTCACGCCGATCCTCGGCGTGGCATGCTGTGCCTACATGATGTTCAGCCTCGACGGGGCGACCTGGATCGTGTTCGGCGCGTGGATGCTGCTCGGCCTCGTCATCTACTTCGGCTACAGCATCCGCCGCTCGCGGCTCGCGGAGGTCCGATGATCATCGCCGTCCACCAAGGACCCTACGACCGGCTGCCCGAGGCAATGGCCGCGGCGGCGGAGCGCGGGGCCGAGCTCATCGTGACCGCCGAGATGGGCACGACGGGTTACAACATCGGCGCGGAAGCCGTCGCCGAACTGGCAGAACCGGCGGACGGACCGCACGCGGCCGAACTGGGCGCGTTGGCGGCCAAGCACCAGATCGGGTTGGTCTACGGCTATCCCGAGCGCGACGGCGACGCGGTGTACAACTCGGCGCAACTGCTGTCCGCGCAAGGGGAACGGCTTGCGAACTACCGCAAGACCCACCTGTTCGGCGACCTCGACCGCGACCAGTTCTCGCCCGGCGACGAGCCGGTGGTGCAGGCTGATTTCAACGGCCTCCGCACCGGCCTGCTGATCTGTTACGACGTCGAGTTCCCTGAACTGGTCCGCGCGCACGCGCTCGCGGGCACGCAGGTGCTGCTCGTGCCCACCGCGCTGATGCGGCCCTACGAGCGCGTCGCCGACTTGCTCATTCCGGTTCGTGCACACGAAAGCCAGCTGTACGTCGTGTACGCGAACCGCTGCGACACCGAAGGCGAGCTGAGCTACTGCGGACGCTCGACAGTCGCGTCACCGGATGAAGTCGTCGCGAAGGCCGGGCCGGACGAAGAGCTGCTGTTCGCCGACCTCGACCCCGCTGTGCTCGCTCAAGCGCGAGCCGAAACCCCGTACCTGGCCGACCGACGGCCGTCGCTGTACCGCTCTCTCACCGAAGGACCCCGGGTATGACCTCCGCAGTTCCCGCCGCGATCCACGCCGAGGAACCGGCCGGCAGGCCGATCACGATGTTCGGCCCCGATTTCCCTTTCGCCTACGACGATTACCTCGCGCATCCCGCCGGGCTCGGCACCGTGCCGGAGCGGGCGCACGGCACCGAGGTCGCGGTGATCGGCGGCGGCCTCTCCGGCATCGTGGCCGCGTACGAGCTGATGAAGCTCGGGCTGCGGCCGGTCGTGTACGAGATCGACGGGATCGGCGGACGGCTGCGCACGCACCGCTTCCCCGGCCTGCCCGACGACGTCGTCGCCGAGATGGGCGCGATGCGGTTCCCGCCGGCGTCGACGTCGCTGTTCCACTACCTCGACACGGCCGGGCTGGAAACCACGCCGTTCCCGAACCCGCTTTCGCCCGCCACGCCGAGCACCGTCGTCGATCTCAAGGGCCGCAGCCATTACGCGCGCACGCCCGAAGATCTGCCCGACGTGTACGGCGAAGTGGCGAAGGCGTGGCAACGCACGCTCGATGAGCACGCGTCGTTCGCGGAGATGCAGACCGCGATCCGCAATCGCGACGCCGCGACGGTCAAAAAGATCTGGAACGAGCTGGTGCCCCGGCTCGACAACCAGACCTTCTACGGATTCCTGTGCGATTCCCCGGCATTTTCCTCGTTTCAGCATCGAGAGATCTTCGGGCAGGTCGGATTCGGCACCGGCGGCTGGGACACCGACTTCCCGAACTCGATTCTCGAAATCCTCCGGGTGGTCTATACCGGGGCGGACGACGAACACCGCAGCATCGTCGGCGGCAGCGAGCAGCTCCCGAAACGGCTGTGGGAGCACGTCCCGGACCAGCTCGCGCACTGGCCGTCCGGCACGAATCTGGCTTCCCTGCACGAAAACGGCCAGCCGCGCCCCGGCGTCACGCGGCTGCACCGCACCGCGCCGAACAACATCACCGTCACCGACGAGTCCGGCCACATCCGCACGTTCGGCGCCGCGGTGTTCACGGCGCAGAGCTGGATGCTGCTGTCGAAGATCGAATGCGACGAGGCGCTGTTCCCGATCGACCACTGGACGGCCATCGAGCGCACGCACTATATGGCTTCCTCCAAGGTGTTCGTGCCCGTCGACCGCCCGTTCTGGCTCGAGAAGGACCCGGTCACCGGCCGCGACACGATGAGCATGACGCTCACCGACCGGATGCCGCGCGGCACCTACCTTCTCGGCGACGACCCGAACCGGCCCGCGGTGATCTGCCTGTCCTACACGTGGGCCGACGATTCGCTGAAGTGGCTGCCGCTTTCCGTGTCCGACCGCGTCGAGGTGATGTTGCAGTCCCTGCGCGAGATCTACCCCGGCGTCGACGTGCGGCGGCACATCGTGGGCGACCCGGTGACCGTGTCGTGGGAGGCGGAACCGCATTTCATGGGCGCGTTCAAGGCGAACCTTCCCGGGCATTACCGGTACCAGCACCGGCTTTTCACGCACTTCGTGCAGGATTCACTGCCCGAGCGCTATCGCGGTTTATTCCTTGCGGGCGACGACATCTCGTGGACAGCGGGCTGGGCCGAGGGCGCGGTGCAGACCGCGCTCAACGCGGTGTGGGGCGTGCAGCGGCATTTCGGCGGCGCGAGCGACCCGGCGAATCCCGGTCCGGGAGACCGGTTCGAGGACCTCGCGCCGATCGAACTTCCGGACTGAGCGGAGTCGTCAAGCGATACCGCGCGGTAGCAGCCGAACGTGTTTCCGCTGCGACATTCCGCCCGGTTAATCCGCCTTGCTGAACCGATCATGCCAAACTGATGCCATGAGCACCGATCCGGCGCCGAAGTGGCGGCGACTCGAACCGGACGAACGCAAAGAGCAGATCTACGCCTGTGCGGCGAGACTGTTCGGCGAACGACCGTATTCGGAAGTGTCCACTTCGGACATCGCGGCCGAGGCAGGCGTGGCCCGCGGACTGATCAATCATTATTTCGGAACGAAAAGGGAGTTGTACCTCGAAATAGTTCGACGCGCGCTTACTGTGCCACGGATTGCGGTGCAGATTCTGCCGGACGGACCGCTGGAAGTGCGCGCGGACGCCGCCATCGACTGGCTGCTCGACATGGTGCGCGGGCAGGAGAAACTGTGGCTCGCCGCGATCGCGCCGGAGGGCATCGGCCGCGACCCGGAGGTGGACCGGATCGTCGCCGAGGCCGACCGCGCGTCGGCCGACCGCGTGCTGGAGGCGGTCGGGCTGTCCCGCGAAAGCGCGCACGGCGAGGAGCTGAACGCCGCGGTGCGCGCGTTCGCCGGCATGGTGAAGGCGGCGGGCCGCGAGTGGCTCGTGCACCGCTCGCTGGACCGGCACCAGGTCCACACGCTGCTCACGATGTCGCTCGTGACCGTGGTGGGCCAGGTCTTCCCCGCGATCCAGCATCCGCCCCAGCACTGAGGTACCCGGAAGGAGAACCCCCGGCACCACGAGGGGGGAGGAAAGTGCCGGGGGCCCCTTCCGGAGGCAAGGCCCCCGGTAACTGTCCACGCTACGCCGGGAAAGCGTCGAATCGGTGTCGGTCGGCGCAGCGGTCGCCCGACTTTTCACCACGACCACGCGGACGGCCCAGTCCAGGCGCTCGAGCGGAGCAATTTCGCGAATTTCAGTCGCGCAACTGGGCCAATCGGCACGTGAGCCCGTCGAGGCAACGGCGGATCGCGAAGTCGAACAGTCGCGGATGGTAACCGGCGGCCGCCTCGGGGTCGGCGAGCAGCTCTTGCATCGAGCGCCCGAACGCGGCCATCCCGGGCAGGTCCTCGCGGCCGAGGTAGGAGGCGTACTCCTCGGTGTTGTCCAGGCGCAACGCGAGACTGCAGTCGCGCTCGTCCTCCAGCGCGACGTACTGGCACGCGGTGGTGGTGAGCACGGTGTAGGCGAGCGCGCTCTCCTCGCCGAAGCCCGCGCCCAGCAAGATCTGCACGCCGCGGTCCACCGTGGGCGTCGCCGCCGCCACCGACGGGCCGAACGACGCCATCCGGCGCGCGGTGCCCGGATGCTTGCGCAGCAGCTCGCGCAGGCCGGTCAGCAGCTCGACGAACCACTCCTGCCACTCCAGCCCGTCGTCCGGGAGCCGCAGCTGGCCGACGACCCGGTCGAGCACCGCGCACACCACCGCGTCCCGGTCCCCGACGTGGTGGTAAACGACCGCCGGGTACGCGCCGATCGCGGCGGCCAGCTGCCGCAGCGTCCAGCTTTCCAAGCCGCGTTCGACGGTGAGCTTCACCGCCGCGTCGATCACTTTTTTCGCGGTGACCGCGGGCAGCCCGGCGGCCGAACGGGACCGGGCGCGCTGTCCGGCACGCGGAGTCGGCATGCCGTGCACCGTAACCGGGAACCCGCCGGCTCGGCCACACGCGGTTCCACGCTGCGGCATGATCGGGGCATGCCACGCGCACAGGCCAACGGCCTCGAACTCGAGTACGACACGTTCGGCGACCCGGCTGCCCCGCCGATCGTCCTGGTGATGGGACTCGGCGCCCAGATGATCACCTGGGAGGAGGGTTTCTGCGAGCTGCTCGCGAGCCAGGGCTTCCACGTCGTGCGCTTCGACAACCGCGACGCGGGCCTGTCCACCTGGTTCGACGAACTGGGCGCGCCGGACCTCCCCGGGATCGTCGCGGGCACTGCCCCGGCGCCGTACCTGCTGTCGGACCTGGCGAACGACACGGTCGGGCTGTTCGACGCGCTCGGTTTCGCGAAGGCGCACGTCGTCGGCGCTTCGATGGGCGGGATGGTCGCGCAGCAGCTCGCGATCGACCACCCGGACCGGGTGCTGAGCCTGACGTCGATCATGTCGACGACCGGCGACCGGTCGGTCGGCCAGGTCTCGCCCGCGGCGCTGGCGACGCTCACCAAGCCGGTGCCGGAAACACGCGAGGAGCAGATCGAACTGAGCGTCGCGAACTACCGCGTGACCGGGTCGCCGGGCTATCCGGCCACCGAGGAATACTTGCGGCGCAAGGCGACCCGCAACTACGACCGGGGTCGGCACCCCGCCGGGATGCAGCGGCAAGCCGCCGCTGTCATGGCGTCGGGCGACCGTACCGAACGACTGCACGACGTCCAGGTGCCGACGGTCGTACTGCACGGCGATTCCGACGTGATGATCGACGTCAGCGGCGGGAAGGCCACTGCGGCGGCGATCCCGGACTCGGAGCTGGTCGTCGTCCCGGGCATGGGGCATGACCTGCCGGAACCGCTGTGGCCGGAGATCGTGGCCGCGATCGTCCGCGCGACCGCTCGCGCCTGACCGAGGTCAAGAAGCCGTCAAAAACCAGCGCCGGGGCGTACGGAACCTGTCCGCACGCCCTGGTGCACGCGCCCGCGCGAGGTGCCATGGGGCATGCGTACTGAAGGACGGCTGGCCGGCGGGTTCGGTTTCCCGCTCGGTTGTGTGGCGGTGGTGGCGGCCGCGATCGCGGCGGACCTTGCCGGGGCGACCGCGCATCCCGGTTATGCCGTGGCGGCGGTGGCGCTCGCGGTTGGCGCAGTGGCAGTGATCACGACCCCGCTCGCGGTGGCCGGAGCGGCCGCGGTGGGGTGGGCGGTGCTTGCCGGGTTCGCCTACGGCCGGGCCGGGGAGCTGCTTTTCAGCGCGGCGACCGGGTGGGTCGCGGTGATTTTGGCTGGTGCGGCCGGGTTCGGGCTTGTCCTCGGTGCCGGATGGCGCACCGTTCAGCGGGTTCGTCCGGTCTTCGCCGAGGCTGTCGTGCCGGAGCCGAGGAAGGCTGTCGAAGCTGGCCACCGCCGGGTGGCATCACTCTGAAATGGCTCGCCAAGGTGCGCGAAGGGCGCCAGGCTGACGGGGTATCACGTCGTCACCTTCGGAGGTCAGCCATGAGTGAAGCGCAACCGGCACCCAGCGACGGGGAGGGCGACGTCAAGCGGAAGTTCCGCGAGGCGCTCGAGCGGAAGCAGGCGAAGTCCCGGGAAGGGGCCGCGCACGAGACCGCCGGGCAGCAGGGGCAGCACGCGCATGGGCCCGCTGCCAACAAGCGGACTTTTCGGCGGAAGAGCGGCTGATCGCCGCTCCTCTTAGATATGGGTGCGTGGAGCACCCCGAAGCTTGATTGCGACTACGGTCTGGGGTTGCTTGTCAAGGCGGGAAAGATGCCTTGACAAGCAACCCCAGA
>NZ_JBEXMH010000080.1:0-27635 GCF_040610415.1 Amycolatopsis sp. NPDC004079
ACACCACACAAAACCCCGGGGCGGGGGTTTTTCACTAACCCAACAACCCCCCACAACAAAACCCCCCCCGCGCCGCAGTCACAATCAAGCTTCGGGGTGCCCCACGAACCCAACGTGCGCAATGTCGCCGCCAGGCGACGAGCCGCACAAGAAATCAAGAAAACGCAGCAACATTCCCCTTAGCCCACTCAGCATAAGAAACCCCAGGCCGCCCCAGCAACTCCTCGACAACCCCAGTAGGCACCTGCGGATTCTCAGCAGTGAACTCGAACATCTCCAACAACCAAGAAGCAATCTCCTCCGGATACCCAGCCGCAACCCACTCCGCGACCTGCTCCTCAGGAGTCAACTCCACAAACGGCACCGGCTTCCCCAACGCAACCCCGATAGCCGCAACCATCTCCGCGAGAGAAACCCCCTCCGGCCCGCTCAACTCATAAGTCCGCCCCACGTGCCCGTCAGTACTCAGCACGTGAGCAGCCACCGCCGCAATATCCCCCAAATCAATAGGAGTCTGCGTAGCCGACGGATAAACCGACCGAACCTCCCCCCGCTCCCGAATCGAAGCAGCCCACCCCAGCGAATTGATCATAAACGCCCCAGGCCGCAAAAACGTCCGATCAAAACCGCCAGCCTCGACGGCCTTCTCGACAGCAGCAAACCCATGCCCGCTGGAAGCCGGATGCTCATCCCCGACACTAGCCCCGGACAACGCGACCACCCGCCGAATCCCAGCCCCGGAAGCCAACTCGCAAAACCGGGAAACAGTCCGCGCATAAGGCGCCAGATAAACCGCCGAAACCCCCTCCAACGCAGCGGGCAACGTCGAAGGCTTGGCCAACGACCCGACCACCACCTCGACCCCGTCAGGCAACGCCGCCCGCTCCGGATCCACCGTCAACGCCCGCACCGGCACCCCGCGAGCCACCAGCTCGTCGACCACCAGCCGCCCGACGTTGCCCGTAGCACCCGTAACCAGAACCGTCATGCCCCCACCTTCTCGTATGGCGTACGAACAAAGCAAGCGTACGCCATACGAGAACTCAGGGCCACCGCATCCGGGGAAGCGGCCAGGACAACGGGCCTAAGAGGTGATGGTCGGCAACTCCGGCGCGGAAACGTCGTAGATCTTCCCCTGCTGCGTCAGCAACGCAGCCAGCACCTTCGCCTTGCGATCGGTGTTCTCCGCGTTCCCCCACCGCACGGTCTTGCCGGTAGAAAGCGTGAACTCCACACTCGCCGGAGTCTGCGCGGTGACCGTCTTCGTCTGCTTCAGCAGCTGCTCCGGCAACACTCCGAGCACCGCTGTCACTGCACGGGTGACCGGATCATCCACCGACACCTTCGGCAGCTTCAGCTCCGGCAACCCGACCGGCCGGGTCTTCACGGTCTTGAACACGACCCCGCCGCCGTCGACGAGATGCACCCCGTCGCCGCCCGGCCCGCTGTCGAAGAACGCGATCGCGGTCCGCTCAGTCACCGCGATCTCGAGCGTCGTCGGCCACGACCGGGAAACATCGACCGTCGCGATGCCCGGCATCTGTGCCACCCGGTCGCGGATCCCGTCGACGTCCGCCCGCAGCATCGGCTGCCCGGCCGGCACCTCGGCGGTCGCGCGGATCTGGTCCGCCGACACGGTTTTCGCGCCCTGCACCTCGATCGTCTTCACCGAGAGCAGCGAGCTGAAGAACAGCAGATACCCCAGCGCCAGCAAGGTGACCACGGACAGCAGCGCCACCCAGCGGCGGCGGATCTCCTGGCCGCGCGTCGGCCGGGACTTCCGCGCGGACGCCCGCGCCGAGCGACCCGAGCGGCCCGGACGCGCCGCGGTCCGGGCGCGGGTGCGCTGGCGTTCCTCCTCGGTCCGCCGCCCCCGTCGTTCCCGGGCCAGGGCAGCACGCTGCTCCTCGCCCGCGCGAGGCGCGGGCGAGCGACGGCGCTGCTGCCGGGTCCCGGTCATGCTCGTCCGGCCCTCCGGTCCAGCTCGGCCAGGATCTCCGGGCCCAGCTGAGTCACGTCGCCCGCGCCCATGGTGATCGCGAGATCGCCCGGCCGCACGAGGTCCGCGACCAGGCCGGCGGCCACGTCGAAGGCGGGCTGGTAGTGCACCGGAACGGTGACGCGGTCGGCGATCAGCGCGCCGGTCACGCCTGGCACCGGCTCCTCGCGCGCGCCGAACACGTCGAGCACCACGACCTCGTCGGCCAGCGACAACGCCTCGGCGAACTCGGCCGCGAAGGTCTGCGTGCGCGAGAACAGATGCGGCTGGAACACCACCACGACGCGTCCGCTGCCCGCCGCCGTGCGCACCGCGCGCAGCTGCGCGGCCACCTCGGTCGGGTGGTGCGCGTAGTCGTCGTACACCCGCACGTCGCCCGCGCGGCCCTTGAACTCGAACCGGCGGCGGACCCCGCCGAACGCGGCGAGCCCGGCGGCCATGCCGTCCAGCGGCGCGCCGAGTTCGATCCCGGCGAGCAGCGCGGCGACCGCGTTGAGCGCCATGTGCTCCCCCGGCACCGCGACCCGCAGGTCGTGTTCTTCGCCGTCCAGCGCGACTCGCACGACGCCGCCGTCCGGCGCGGGCGTGTAGTCGAGCACGCGGACGTCGCCCTCGCCGGAAGCGGCGCGGCCGTAACGGCGCACCCGCACTCCGGCCGCGACGGCCTCGTCGCCCAGCCGGGCCGCGCCCTCGTCGTCGGCGCACACGATCAGCAGACCGCCCGGCTCGATCTGGCCGACGAAGTCGCTGAACACCTTCACGTACGCCTCGGCGGTGCCGTGGTGGTCGAGGTGATCGGGCTCGACGTTCGTCACCACCGCCACCGACGGCGAATAAGTGAGGAAGGAACCGTCGCTCTCGTCGGCCTCCGCGACGAACACGCCGCCCTCGCCGTGGTGCGCGTTGGCCCCGGACTCGTTGAGGTCGCCGCCGATCGCGAACGACGGGTCCATCCGGCAGTTCTGCAGCGCCACGGTGAGCATCGACGTGGTCGACGTCTTGCCGTGCGTTCCCGCGATGCACGCGACGCGGTGCCCGGCCATCAGCCCGGCCAGCGCCTGCGCGCGGTGCAGCACCGGAATGCCGCGCTCGCGGGCCGCGGCGAGCTCCGGGTTGGTCTCCTTGATCGCGGTCGACACCACGACGGCCGACGGCGGTTCGGCCAGCTCGGCGAGGTTTTCCGCCTGCTGGCCGACGAACAGGGCCGCGCCCTGGGCGCGCAGCGAAAGCAGCGCGCGCGATTCCTTGGCGTCCGACCCGGACACAGCCGCGCCGCGGGCGAGCAGGATCCGCGCGATGCCGGACATCCCGGCCCCGCCGATCCCGATCAGGTGCGCCCGGCGCAGCCGCGCGGGCAGTTTGGGCGTGTCAGGCACCGGCGGCCTCCAAAACGATGCGGGCGAGGGTCTCGTCGGCCTCGCGGTGGCCGAGCCCGACCGCGGCCGCGCTCATCGCGGCGACCCGGTCGGCGTCGGTCACCAGCGGGATCACCAGCTCGGCGACCTTTTCCGCGGTGAGGTCGGCGTCGGCGACCATCAGCGCCGCGCCGGCGTCGACCGCGGGCTGGGCGTTGACCGCCTGCTCGCCGTTGCCGTGCGGCAGCGGGACGAACACCGCGGGCAGCCCGACCGCGGACACCTCGGCCGCGGTCATCGCGCCGGACCGGCACACCACGGCGTCCGCCGCGGCGTAGGCCAGGTCCATCCGCTCCAGGTACGGCACCGGCACGTACGCCGGACGGCCGGGAAACTCTTGCACCGCAAGGGAATTCTTCGGCCCGTGCGCGTGCAGCACGCCGACGCCGGCCTCGGCGAAGTCCTTCGCCGCGCCGGAAATCGCGGAGTTGATCGACGCCGCGCCCTGCGAACCGCCGAACACCAGCAGCGTCGGCGCGTCCGGGTCCAGCTCGAAGAATTCGCGAGCCTCGGCCCGCAGCGCGGCCCGGTCCAGCGTCGTGATCGAGCGGCGCAGCGGAATGCCGACCACCTCGGCCTTCGGCAGCGGCGTGCCCGGCACCGCGACCGCGACCCGGGACGCGAACCGGGCGCCGACCTTGTTGGCCAGCCCGGCCGACTTGTTCGCCTCGTGCACCACGATCGGCGTGCGGCCGCGCGCGGCGAGGTACGCCGGCAGCGCGACGTAGCCGCCGAAGCCGACCACGACGTCCGCGTGCACCCGGTCCAGCACCTCGCGGGTGCGGCGGACCGAGTCGCGCACCTTCAGCGGCAGCCGGAGCAGCTCCGGCGTCGGCTTGCGCGGCATCGGGACCGGCGGGATCAGCTCCAGCGGGTACCCGCGCGCGGGCACGAGCTTGTTCTCCAGGCCGCGTTCCGTGCCGAGTGCGACCACTTCGGCGTCCGGGCGCAGCCGCTTCACGGCGTCGGCCAGCGCGAGGGCGGGCTCGATGTGCCCGGCGGTGCCCCCGCCGGCGACCACGACGACCGGCGACCGGCCTGCCGCCGACCGCTCAGTTCCCTTGACGGGCTTGCTCACCAATGACCTCTCCGGTTCGCGGTGCCCCGGGCACCGCGGTTCGCTGTAGTCCGCCGCGCCGACCGGCGGCGTTCCTGTGCCGGTGCGGGCCGGGCCGCACGCGGCGCCGGCCTGGCCGCCTTCGTCCCGCTCCCCGCGGCGCGCGTTCCCTTGCGGGTGGACGGCGGGCGGTACGGATCGGGTGCGGGCAGCCGCAGCAGGCGTCCGAATTTACCCGGCCCGTGCGAGCGCAGTGCGGCCACCGCCTCGGGTTCGTGCCGCGCGGCGTTGGCCAGCACGCCCATGATGAGCATGGTGATCACGAGCGACGTGCCGCCGTAGGAGATCAGCGGCAGCGTGACGCCGGTGACCGGCAGCAGCCCGACCACGTAGCCGATGTTGATGGCCGCCTGCGCGACGAGGAACACCGTCAGCGTGCCCGCGACGATCCGGATCCACGGGTCGATGTTGCGGGTCGCGATGCGCAGGCCGACCACGGCGACGCCGGCGAACAGCGCCAGCACGACCGCGCAGCCCACGAAGCCCAGTTCCTCGCCGATCAGCGCGAAGATGAAGTCGTTCTGCACGTTCGGCAGGTAGCCCCAGTTCGACGCGCCCTGCCCGAGCCCCTTGCCGAACAGCCCGCCGTCGGCGAGCGCCAGCTTGGCCTGGTTCGCCTGGAACCCCTCGGCCGAGGTGTCCGCGTCCGGCGACAGGAACGACATCACCCTGGCGAGCCGGTAGGGCGCGATGATCGCCAGCACCAGCACGCCGCTCAGGCCGCCGGCCAGGATCACCCCGAAGAGCCGTTTCGGCGCGCCGGCGAACCACAGCAGGCCGAGCAGCACCACCGCGAGGGTGATCGTGCCGCCGAGGTCGGGCTGCATCATCACCAGCGCGAACATCAGCAGCGCCACCGGCACCACCGGGACCAGCAGGTGCCGCCACTGGTGCAGCTTGCTGTACTTGATCACCAGGATGTGCGCGCCCCAGAACGCCAGCGCCACCTTCGCCGCCTCGACCGGCTGGAAGGTGAACACGCCGAGTTTGAACCAGCCCTGCGAGCCGTTCACGGTCGACCCGAGCGGCGTCAGCACCAGCATCAGCAGGCCGAGGCAGATCACCGTCATCGTCGCGGACATCCGGCGGATCCGCTCGAGCCGGACCCGCAGGCCGACCCAGAACACGATCCCGCCGAGCGCGACGAACATCAGGTGCCGGAAGAACAGCGCGTACACGCCGCTGCCGGTCTTCGGGTTGTACGAGGCCACCGACGACGCGGACAGCACCATCACCGCGCCGATCACGGTGAGGATGCCGGTGAGCGCGAGGACCAGGTGGAACGAGGCCAGCGGCCGGGAAAGCCAGGCGGTCAGCCCGGTGCGGAGCGCGACGAACGGGCTTTCCTTGCGGACGCGCCGCGGCCGGGGCTTGTCTCCGTCAACGACTGTCATCCGCCGCCCCCGCCGCGCCGTCGGCCAGAGCGCGCACCGCGGCTTCGAACGCGTCGCCGCGTTCTCCGTAGCTGCGGAACATGTCCAGCGAGGCGGCGGCGGGCGCGAGGAGCACCACGTCACCAGGACGAGCCAGGGCGCTGGCCGCATTCACCGCCGCAGTCATGGGCTCATCGTCACCCGGAAGGAGGCGGTTGCACGGGACATCCGGCGCGTGTCGCGAGAGAGCGGCTTCGATCACGGGGGAATCGACACCCAGCAGGACAGCCGCGCGCAGTTGTCCGCCGACCGCGGCGACCAGCTCGTCCACCGAAGCGCCTTTGAGCTGTCCGCCGGCGATCCAGACCACGCTTTCGTGCGCGAGCAGCGAGCCGAGCGCGGCGTGCGGATTGGTGGCCTTCGAGTCGTTGATGTACCGGACGCCGCCGACCTCGGCGACCTCCACCGCGCGGTGCGGCGCGGGCTCGTACGCGCGCAGCCCCTTCCGCACCGCCGCGAGCTGCACTCCGTGCACGCGGGCCAGCGCGGCCGCGGCGAGCGCGTTCGCGAGGTTGTGCGGTCCGGCCGGGCGGACGTCGGCGATCTCGGCCAGTTCCTCGGCGCTCGTCTCGGGATCGGCCCCGAAAGCCCGGTCCACCAGCAGGTCTTCGACCAGGCCCAGCTCGCCGGCGCGCGGGGTGTCGAGCACGAACCCGATCCGCCGGGCGTCCTCCGGTGCGTGCTCCTCGGCGATCCGCGTGGACCACGGGTCGTCGACGTTGTGCACGACAGCGCGCGAACGGTGGTGCGCGCGGCCCTTCGCCGCGGCGTACTCCTCCATCGAGCCGTGCCAGTCGAGGTGATCCTCGGCGAGGTTCAGCACCACCGAGGCGTCCGGGGCGATCGTGGACGACCAGTGCAGCTGGAAGCTCGACAGCTCGACGGCCAGCACCTGATGCCCGCCGCGGACCGCGTCCAGCACGGGGTAGCCGACATTGCCGCAGGCCACCGCGTCCGCGCCGGCCGCGCGCAGGATCGACTCCAGCATCCCGACCGTGGTCGTCTTGCCGTTGGTCCCGGTGATCACCAGCCACGCGGGCGGATGCTCGCGCAACTGCCCGATCCGCCACGCCAGCTCGACGTCGCCGATCACCTCGATGCCCGCCTCCGCCGCCGCGACCAGCAGCGGGGACGTCGGCCGCCAGCCCGGGCTGGTCACCACGAGCACGGTGTCCGCGGGCGGTTCGGTCAGGCCGGGCACCAGCTCGGCGTCGAGGTCGCTCAGCTCGGCGAGCCGCTCGGCATTGCCGTCGGTGACCGTGACCCGCGCACCCAGTTCGCGCAGCACGGGAACGACCGATTTCCCGGTGACGCCCGCGCCTGCGACGAGAACGTGTTTGCCCTCAAGCTCCAAAGGTCAGCCTCCGAAGTTGAGCTGCTCGCTGTAGAACAGCCCGAGCCCGAACATGCAGCAGATCGCCGAGAGCAGCCAGAACCGGATGATCACCGTGGTTTCGGCCCACCCGGCCAGCTCGAAGTGGTGGTGGAACGGCGCCATCCGGAACAGCCGCCGCCGCGTCGTGCGGAAGACCGCGATCTGCGTGACCACCGAGATCATCTCGACCATGAAGAGGCCGCCGATGACGATGGCGAGCAGTTCGGTGCGGGTGGTCATGGACAGCCCGGCGACGAGGCCGCCGAGGGCGAGCGAACCGGTGTCGCCCATGAAGATCTTCGCCGGGGCGGCGTTCCACCACAGGAACCCGATGCAGGCCCCGGTGGCCGCCGCCGCGACGACCGCGAGGTCCAGCGGGTCCCGCACGTCGTAGCAGGCGGGCAGCGGCTGGGTCGAGCACGAGAGCCGGGCCTGCCAGAACGAGATGACCACGTAGGTCGCGAGCACCATCGCCGCCGCGCCGCCGGCGAGGCCGTCGAGACCGTCGGTGAAGTTCACCGCGTTCGACCAGCCGGAGATGACGATGTAGCAGAAGATCACGAACACGACCGACGGGAACGTGATGAGCGCCAGGTCGCGGACGTAGGACAGGCTCTGCGACGCCGGGGTGAGCCCTTGGGCGTCCTTGAACTGCAGCGACAGCACCGCGAACAGGATCGTCACCACGAGCTGGCCGACCAGCTTCGCGGTCTTGTTCAGCCCGAGGTTGCGCTGTTTGCGGATCTTGATGAAGTCGTCGAGGAACCCGACCACGCCGAGCCCGACCGCGAGCATCAGCACGAGCAGGCCGGACGCCGAGGGGGCCGCCGAGCGCGAGTTGCCGATCCAGGTGATCAGGTGCGCGACGAAGTAGCCGACGACCATCGCGATGATGATCGCGACGCCGCCCATGGTCGGCGTGCCGCGCTTCGACTTGTGCCCCTGCGGGCCTTCCTCGCGGATCTCCTGGCCGAAGCCCTGCCGCGAGAAGACCCGGATGAGGTAGGGCGTGAGCAGGATCGAGACCAGCAGACCCGCCGCGGCCGCGATCATGATGTTGATCACGCGTGACCACCGTTCGAGCGTTCAGAGTTCAACGTGGAGGGGGAGTTCCCGGGATCGGCCAGCAGCGCTTCGGCCACCCGCCAGAGACCGGCGGCCTTGGACGCCTTGACCAGCACCACGTCCCCGGGACGGAGCTGATCATGCAGTACGGCGACGGCGGCCTCGACATCGGGTACCAGCACCGACTCCTCGCCCCAGGAACCCTCCTGGAACGCGCCCTGGTGCATGGCGGCCGCGTCCTGGCCGACCACGACGAGCTTCTCGATGTTCAGCCGGACCACGAGCCGCCCGATCGCATCGTGCGCGGTCACCGAGTCCTCGCCCAGCTCGCCCATCACGCCGAGCACCGCCCACGCGCGGCGGCCGGAGCGGCTCATCGAGGCCAGCGCCTTCAGTCCGGCCCGGACCGATTCCGGGTTGGCGTTGTACGAGTCGTTGAGGATCGTGACGCCGTCCGCGCGGGTGGTGACGTCCATCCGGCGCTCCGAGCGCCGCTGCAGCGACGACAGCCGCCGCGCGATCTCTTCGGTGCTCGCGCCTAGTTCGCGCGCGATGGCGGCGGCCGAGAGCGCGTTGCCGACGTGGTGCTCGCCGTGCAGCGGCAGCGTCACCGGAGCTTCGCCCTCGGGCGTGATCAGCCGGAAGGACGCGCGGGCCTCGTCGTCGACCGTGATGTCGGCGGCCCGGACCTGCGCCCCGGCCGACTCCCCCACGCCGACGACGCGGGCCTTGGTGCGGCTCGCCATGGCCGCGACCAGCGGGTCGTCCAGGTTCAGGACTGCGAGACCGTCTTCCGGCAGCGCCTCGACCAGCTCGCCCTTCGCCTTGGCGATGCCCTCGCGCGAGCCGAACTCGCCGACGTGCGCGCTGCCGACGTTGAGCACCGCGCCGATCCGCGGCGGCGTGGTCGCGGCCGCCTCGGCGATGTGCCCGACGCCGCGCGCGGACATCTCCAGCACGAGGAACTTGGTCGACGCGTCGGCGCGCAGCGCGGTCCACGGGTGGCCCAGCTCGCTGTTGAACGACCCGGGCGGCGCGACGGTCGGGCCCATCGGCTCGATCAGCTGCGCGATGACATCCTTCGTCGAAGTCTTGCCGGACGAGCCGGTGACGCCGATGACGGTCAGCCCGCCCGCCGCCAGCCGGTCGACGACGTGCCGCGCGAGCTTGGCCAGCGCGGCCAGCACGGCGGCGCCGGAGCCGTCGGTGTCGCCGGTCAGCGCGACCGACCCGGCGTTGCCCTGTCCCGGCGGCAGCGGCGGCACGACGATCGCCGGAGCGTCGACCTCCCGCGCGGCCAGCACGCCGACCGCGCCGGACTCGACCGCCTTCGCGGCGAAATCGTGCCCGTCGACGCGTTCGCCGGGCAGGGCGATGAACAGCCCGCCCGGACCGAGCTCGCGGGTGTCGAACTCGACGCTGCCGGTCACGACAGCGGATCCGTCGGTGCGGTGCAGCCTGCCGCCGACGACGTCGGCGATCTCGGCAAGGCTCAGCTCGATCACGCGGTCACCTCGAGACGCTTGCGGATGGCGGCCTCCAGCTCGTCCCGGTCGGAGAACGGGTGCACCACACCCTGGGCCTCCTGGCCGGTCTCATGGCCCTTGCCTGCGATCAGGACGATGTCCCCCGCCCTGGCGAGCGACACCGCGGACGCGATCGCCTCGCGCCGGTCGCCGATCTCCACGACCTCGCCGCCCGCCGCCGGCCCGACCGCGCGGGCCCCGGCCATCATCGCGGCGCGGATCGCGGCCGGGTCCTCCGAACGCGGGTTGTCGTCGGTGACGATCAGGAGATCGCTGCGGCGCACCGCGGCCTCGCCCATCATCGGGCGCTTCGCGGTGTCGCGGTCGCCGCCGCAGCCGAGCACGGTGATGATCCGGCCGTCAGTGCGGGCGCGCAGGGCGTCGAGGCCCTGTGCCACCGCGGCCGGTTTGTGCGCGTAGTCGACCACCGCGGTGAAGTCCTGGCCGAGGTAGACGCGCTCCATCCGGCCGGGCACCTCCACAGCGGCGAGCCCGGCGACGATGTCGTCGGCCTCGATGCCGGCGCTGTCCAGGATCGCCGCGGCGAGCACCGCGTTGGCGACGTTGAACGTGCCCGGCAGCGGGATCTTCGCCGCGCGGCCGAGCCCGTCCGGGCCGAGCAGCGTGAAGGTCTGCTCCCCCGCCGGGGTCGCCTCGATGTCGGCGGCCCGCCACAGGGCGTCGGCCCCGGCTTCGATCGACACGGTCACCGTCTGCGGAGTGAGCAGCGCCTGCCCCCACGCGCTGTCGACCACGACCACCTCGGTGGTCGAGCGGCCGTCGAACAGCAGGGACTTGGCGGCGAAGTACTCCTCCATGTCCTTGTGGAAGTCGAGGTGGTCCTGCGACAGGTTGGTGAACGCGCCCACCGCGAACCGGGTGCCGTTGACCCGGCCGAGCGCCAGCGCGTGGCTGGAGACCTCCATCGGCACGTGCGTGACGCCGCGCTCCAGCATCACCGCGAGCAGCGCCTGCAGGTCCGGGGCCTCCGGCGTGGTGAACCCGCTGGCCAGGCGCTCGCCGGCGATGCGGGTCTCGACCGTGCCGATCAGGCCGGTGGTGCGCCCGGCGGCGCGCAGGCCCGCGTCGACGAGGTACGAGGTGGTGGTCTTGCCGGAGGTTCCGGTGACGCCGAGGACCGACAGGTGCAGCGACGGCTCGCCGTAGATCCACGCGGCGATCTCGCCGAGCGCGGCGCGCGGGTCCGGGTGCACCAGGACCGGCACCGGGGCGTCGCGCAGCGCGGGCCGGTCGGCCCCGCTCGGATCGGTCAGGACGGCCGCGGCTCCGGCGGCGAGCGCCTGCTCGCTGAAGTCGGCTCCGTGCGCGCGGGCTCCGGGAAGGCCGGCGAACAGGTCGCCGGGGAGCACGTGCTGCGCACGCAGCGTGGCACCGGTGACGGTGAGGTCGGCGGCCTCGGGACGGTCGGCGATGAGCCGGGCTCCCGCACGGGCGAGCAGAGTGGCCAGCGGGACCGGGTCGATCCGGGCCGGCCGGGGCGGCGCGGCGGCTGCCTTGGCCGGGCTGTCCGGCAACGAGGCGGCAGCGGGCCCGCTTCGGGGCTGGGACGAGGACACGGACACGCCGGAGAGGTTACCGAGGCCGGATCCGGGTGACCCAACGCGGTACGGCGAACGCGCGGCCCCGCCGCGAGTGTGCTAGGCGGGAGGGCCAAGATCGTTGCGGCGCAACCCTTTCCCGAGTGCGCACCGGCCCGTGTGGACGATCCCCCTAGGCGACGCGGGGACATCGCCCGCACCTGACGCCGGATCCGCCGAATTCCCCGCACCACAACGCGCCCGAAGCGGCGCACGGTCACATTGCTCCCCCGCCACTGCTCTCGACGGAGCTCTGAAACGCCAAAGCGGCGCTGGGTGTGCCCAGCGCCGCTTTGGCGATTGCTTCAGGCGAGCGAGGCCGGTTAGCCGACGACCAGCGGCACCACCGGCGACGGCCCGTCCGACAGCGGAATCTGGTACCGCTGCGACAGGTACGACGCGATCGAGTGGAACAGCGGCCCCGCGGAATGCCCGGCGGGCAGCGTGGTGTCCGGCGCGTCGAGCCGGATCCCGACGACGAAGCGCGGGTGGTCGGCGGGCAGGATCCCGGCGAAGGTGATGTTCGCCAGGCTCGAGCTGTACGCCTTGGTGCGCGGGTCGATCTGCTGGCCGGTGCCGGTCTTGCCGGAGACCTGGTAGCCCTCCAGCCCAGCCGAGGGCGCGGTGCCGCTGTTCGGGCTCTTCGCGTTCTGCACCACCGACCGCAGCATGTCCCGCACCGTTTTCGCGGTTTCCGGGCTCACCACGCGTTCGGTCTTCGGCGGCGCTTCCGGCGTCACGGTGCCGTCCGGGTTCTTCTTCGCCTTCACGATCCGCGGTTCGACGCGCAGGCCGTCGTTCGCGATCGCCTGGTACATCCCGGCCATCTGCACCACGGTCATCGAAAGGCCCTGCCCGATCGGCAGGTTGCCGAACGTGGACGCCGACCAGTCCTTGCGCGGCGGCACGTACCCGGAGCTTTCGCCAGGAAGGCCGATGCCGGTCTTCTGCCCGATGCCGAATTTCTTCAGCAGCGCGAGATACCGGTCCGGGCCCACTTGCTGGGCCAGCTCCAGCGTGCCGACGTTGGACGATTTCGCGAACACGCCGGTGGTGGTGAACGTCTGCGTGCCGTGCACCCACGCGTCGTGCACGGTGCGGTCGGCGATCTTGATCGAGCCCGGCACCTCCAGCGTCGAGGTGGGCGTGGCGATCTTGTCGTCGATCGCCGCGGTCGCGGTGATCACCTTGTTCACCGAACCGGGTTCATACGGCGTGGTGACCGGCCGGTTGTTGAGCAGGTCGTCCTTGATCGTGGACGGGTCGTTCGGGTTGAACGTGCTGGCGTCGGCCAGCGCGTACACCTCCGACGTCTTCGCGTCCATGATGACCGCCTGGCCGCCCTTGGCGTTCGACTTCGAGACGTAGTCGCTCAACTGGCGCTGCAGCTCGAACTGCAGGTCGGAATCTATGGTCAGCTCGAGGTCGGAGCCCGGGACCGCGGCGTTGAGCACGTGCTCGGTGCCCGGCAGGTACAGATTGTCGTTGCCGTTCTGGGTGTTCACGATCTCGCGGCCGGGCGTGCCCGCCAGGTCCGCGTCGCGCGATTTCTCCAGTCCGATCACGCCGTGCAGGTTGTGCTTCGACACGTCGGGGTCGTCCATCCGCCAGTTCGACAGGCCGACGATGTTCGACGCGAGCGTGTCGCCCGGATACTCGCGCTTGGCGCGTTTCTCCACGCTGATCCACGCGTACTTCTTGACGATCTGGTCGGCCACCGAAGGCTCGACGTTGTCGACGAGGTAGGTGAAGGACTGCTGTTTGTGCAGCAGCGCCAGCTGTTCGGCCTCGGTGGTGAGGTGTGGGACCTTCTGCGCGATCAGCTTCGCCGCGCCGGCGACCTCGGTCTCGAAGTTGCGGCCCTTGTCCGGGTACTTCTTGGCGTACTCGTCCATCGACTTGTGCAGCGCCCGGAGGTTCACCGACAGCGTGCGGGTTTCCACGCTGAACGCCAGCTTCGCGCCGTTGCGGTCCACAATGGACCCGCGCTGCGCGGGGATGTCGATGGTGAGGGTGCGCTGGCGTTCGGCCGCCGCGGACAGCGTGGGGGCCTCGAACCACTGCACCTGCACCAGTTTCGCGCCCGCCACCACCATCAGCACGACCAGCATGATGCGCACCGCGGAAAACCGGCTGCGCTGTCCGCCGTTTCCCCGTTTCGCCACCGCGCGGCGGGTGCCCGCGGCGTAAGTCCGCCGCGCGCTGCCCGCCGCCCGGGAACGGCTGTTGCCCCCTGCCGCCATCACTGCCCTCCCGCGGTCCCCGCGGGCGTGCCCGACAGGTCGCCTTCAATACCGCCCTCCGGCGGAGCGGCCGGCTGCGCCGGGGGCGCGGCCGCGTCCTGCTCGTCCGGCTGGGCCTTCTTCGGTTCGCCGACGACGGTCGTCTTGCCGTCCTTGCCGACGACGATGCGCGCCGGGTCGCCGCCGGGCACCATGCCCAGCTGCTTGGCCGCGGGCGCGAGAGACGCCGGGGACTGGGCCTTCGCGACCTCGCGCTCCAGCCGGTCCTTGGTCTCCATGAGAGAAGCGCTGTCCGTGCGCAGTTTTTCGAGCCGGTACGAATCGGCGATCGCCTGCGTGGTGAACCACAGCGTCGCGGCGACCCCGACCGCCAGCAGCCCCATCATCACGAGCACGAACGACGCGCGCGACCGCGGCCAGCGCAGTTTGAACCGCGCGGGCACGGCCTTCGCTACGACGGTTTCCGGTTCGGCGGCAGGCCTTTTCGGCGCGCGCTGGCGCAGCAGGTCGGCCCGCTGCGCCCGCCGGGCGTACGCGCGCTCGGCGGCCGTCGTGCGCCGCCGCCCCGGGGCTTCCGTCTCGGTGACGGTGTTCCGCGGTGCCCGCTCCGCAGCGGTCGACGACGAGCGGCGGGACTTCGTAGGTGCGGTCATCGCGGCTCTCCGATCCGTTGTGCTGCGCGCAGCCGCACCGAGGCGGCCCGCGGGTTGTGCTCGATCTCGCTCTCGCCGGCCTTCTCCGCTCCCCGCGTGAGGAGCTTCAATTCCGGCCCGTGCCCGGGAAGTTCGACCGGAAGCCCTTCCGGCGTCCGGGATTTCGCCAGTTCCGCGATCGCCTGCTTCACCAGCCGGTCCTCGAGGGACTGGTAGGACTCGACGACGATCCGGCCGTCCATCGCCAGTGCGCCCAGTGCCGCGGGCATCGCCCGGCGCAGCACTTCCAGCTCGCCGTTGACCTCGATCCGCAGCGCCTGGAAGGTGCGCTTCGCCGGATGCCCGCCGGTGCGCCTGCTCGCCGCGGGCACCGCGGAGTAGAGCAGTTCGACCAGCCTTCCGCTGCGGGTGAAGGGTTCCTTCTCCCGTTCCGCCACCACGGCGCGGACGATCCGCTGCGCGAAGCGTTCCTCGCCGTAGTCGCGCAGGATCCGGATCAGCTCGCCGGGCGCGTAGGTGTTGAGCACGTCGGCGGCGGTGAACCCGGTGGTCGGGTCCATCCGCATGTCCAGCGGCGCGTCCTGCGAATAGGCGAACCCGCGTTCGGTGCGGTCGAGCTGCATCGACGAGACGCCGAGGTCGAACAGGATGCCGTCCACTTGGGACAGTCCGAGTCCGGACACCGCTTCGGGAAGTCCGTCGTAGACCGTGTGCACGAGGTCGACGCGGTCGCCGTGCCGCGCGAGCCGCTCCGCGGAGCGCTCGAGCGCGGCGGGATCGCGGTCCAGCCCGATCAGCCGGAGCCGGGGAAAGGCCGCGAGCAGCGCGTCGGAATGGCCGCCGAGGCCCACGGTCGCGTCGACCAGAACGGCGTCGCGATCGGCCAGCGCGGGGGCGAACAGCTCGACGATGCGGTCCAGCAGCACCGGAACGTGCTCAGCCGCGTCCGTCATGTCTTCCCCCTTTCTGCCGCGAGTGTTTCCGGGGAAGATGCGGCGGATGCCGTCAGGTCCCTGCCCGCCCGCTTGCTGACCTGGCACCGGGGAAGGTGCGCCAGGGTCAAAGAGCGGACAGAGGCCTCACGGCATCCGCGTCGAACGGCGTACCCGCGTCCCCCGACGACGCAGGTTCGCCTGAGGCGTCTCCTAGAAGACGCCCGGCAGAACTTCCTCCCGAGCCTGTGCGTAGCTGTCCTCGTGTTCGTCCAGGTAGCCCTGCCACGCCTGGGCGTCCCAGATTTCGAGCCGGGTGATCGCGCCGATCACCACGCACTCCTTGTTCAGCCCCGCGTACCGGCGCAGCTCCGGCGCGATGGCTACGCGCCCTTGCCCGTCCGGACGTTGCTCGTCCGTCCCGGCGAACAGGTAGCGCTGGTAGGCCCGCACCGCCTCGTTCGTGAACGGGGCTTCGGCGACCTTCCTGGCCATCTGCTCGAACTCGGCACGGGGGAAGACGAAGAGACAGTGGTCCTGCCCCTTGGTGACCATCAGCCCGCCTGCCAAGGCTTCGCGGAACTTCGCGGGCAGCGTGAGCCGCCCTTTGTCGTCCAGCTTCGGGGTGTGGGTGCCGAGGAACACCGGCCTCCACCTCCCTACCGGATCCGGTTGGCTCCCCGCCCGGTTCCGGCTCGGGGGCTCCCTTCCGCCCCACTGGCCACCACCGTACCCCACTTTTCACCACAGTCAACGAGTCTTGCGCGCGTGCCACTCCGTCGAGTGGCGCGTTTGCGCAGGTCACGGAGGTGGGTCCAGGTGGGGGCCGGGTGGGGGGACCGTGGCGAAGATCCCCCGCACCGGGGTCTTCCGCAACCTCGGGACGCGTGAAACGTCCGAGTTTCGGCAGCGTGGGGACCGCTGGTGGGCGTCGGTGGGGGAACCGGTGGGGGCTGGTGGGGACGCGGGTGGAGCGGGGTGGGGAACCTCGGTGGGGCCCGGTGGGGGCGTCGTGGGGAACTCGGTGCGACGGCGCTGCGACAGGCCGGGAGGCGAGGTGGGGGCGTTGTGGGGAGCCGGGTGGCTCGGCCGAATTACACGGTGGGGGCTGGTGGGGACACGGGTGGAGCGGGGTGGGGAACCTCAGTGGGGCCCGGTGGGGGCGCGGTGGGGAGCCGGATGGCTCGGCCGAATTACACGGTGGAGGCGGGTGGGGGTCGCTGTGCCGCGCGGGCAGTGATCGGGAAGCCACTCACGAGGTCTGCCTGGGCATCGCAGGCTTCGAGCCTGGCGCCTGCCACCCCGCGCCAGCGTGCCAGTCGTGTCGCGAGTGCAATGCCGGTGAGAACCGGCATCAACACGCACGAGCGACTGTCCACTTCAGACCCGCCGGAGGGTCAGCCGGGCAGCAGCTCCATGACCCGCTCCACGAGCCGCGGGCTGTCGACCGGCGACACCGTCACCCACTCCTGCCCGCCGCGGCCCGGCGAGGACACCGCCGAGTAAGCCCCGGCGTCCGTGTCGAACCACGTCAGCCCGCCGGTCCGGGACAGTTTCCCCGCCCGGTCGCGGACGTGGACGGTGAACTGCCCCGCCGCGTACACCGGCCGGGATTGGATCGCCCGCAGCTCCTCCCCCTGCGCGCCGCTGGGCGGCTCGCCCGCCGCGGGCAGCCGGACGCCGTAGCCGGGACCGGCCGAAAGCTCGGGTAGCACGTCGACGATCGCCGAGGCCAGTTCGCTTTCCCCGATGCCGCGCACGCCGATCGTCCGCGCCGGCTGCACGGCCAGCACCGCGTTCCGTCCCCGGATCGCCGCGACCGCGCGGAACGGTTCGTCGGCGGTCATGTCCGCGAGCGCCTCGCACTCCACATACCGGTCCGCGGACGCCAGCAGCCGCAGGCTGTTCTCCAGGGCGGCGTCGAGGCGGCCGTCGAAGAGGCCGCGTTCGCCGAGGTTCCGGTAGACCTCCGCGCGGATCGCGGACCGGTCGGCGTCGGTCTCCCCGACGCTGCGCACCGCCAGCGGCGCGGGCGGCGCGTCGAGGCCGAGGTCGGCCCAGACGATGTCGAACGCGGACGCCGAGAGGCTGATCAAGCCGGCCCCGCGCCGAGCGGCGGGACCGCGGGGAACTGGCCCTCGGGCAGGAGCCCGCGCAACGCCGTGTCGCGAGTGCGCAGGACGTCGATCGCCTTCTGCCGGGCGGCCTCGGCTTCGGCACGCCGCTCGTCCATGGCGGACGACAGCCCGGCCAGCCGCACCAGGTTCCCGCTCGCGGCGGCGGAACGGATCATCGCCGCCGGGTCGAAGTCCACCGGCGCGGGCATGTCGGCCCGGGCCCGCGCGGCGACCTCGGCCTGTCCCTGCACGGCTTCCCCGACTTTCGCCGACACGACGGAGGTCTCGGCCAGCCAGCCGGACGCGGTGCCGAGCACCTTCCGCATCGCGTCGCCCGCGTCGCCCTGCCAGGATTCCTCGCTGCCCGCGGACAACGCGACCAGCCCGCCGATCGAATCCTCGAGCTGTTGCGACAGCCCGGCCCACCGCGTGCCCGATTCGCCTGCCGCGGCCGGGTCGTTGCCGTCGACCGCCTGCGCGGCGAGCGCCGCGTGGCTGAACGCTTCGTACCGGGCCGTCGGCTCGGGGGCCGGGGCCTCAGCCGGGGTGTCGGTCACGACTTTCCTCCTCGCACGGGGTTCACGGCAGCTTCGGCTCGAGCAGTCCGGCCACGTCGCCCGCCCGCGAGCAGGCGAGCGCGGAGTCGGCGAAGTTCGCGTTGTTCACGTCGACCTGCACGCTCTGCGCGCCGCCGACGTCGAGCAGCACCGCGCAGGTGCCGCGGCTGCCGGACACCTGGAACGCCTGGTGCGAGCCGACGTCTTTCCTGGTGCGCTTGCCGTCGGAGAGGTCGAGGTTGGCCAGTCCGTTGGTTTCGTCGAGGGTGACGGTGACGCCGAAGGTCGAGGGCACCGTCCAGTCGCAGGCGCGCGCCTCGCCGATCGTCTTCGGCTTGCCCTGTCCGGTGAGCCCGGCCGACGACCGGTCCTGCGGCGAGAGCAGCGTGCACGGGTCGAGCTTGGCCAGCGAAGGAGCCGACGAGGACGGCGGTGCGGGAGCAGGCGGGCCTCCGTCCGCGGGAGCGGCGTGCGAGATGCCGGGCATCCGGCCGCACGAAACCAGCACCGCAAGCCCGGCGAGCGGGAGAAGAAGGAGCGCGGCGCGCGCCGCGAAACGGTCAGCCACCGGCGCAGTCCACGCCCTCGGCGGCTTCGCTGTCCTGGTCGCGGTATTTCTCCAGCGCGCCGCCGATGCGTTTCTTCAGCCCGGCGATCTCTTTCCCGAACGCGGTGAGCTGGTCGACCGCCGACCCGTCGCGGCCGAGGCCGTACTTCGCCATGAACGCGCCGACCTCGCCGGCGTACCCGCCGCCGAGCGGCACCGACCGGCCGAGCACCGCGGCCTCGCGGACCATCTCGCCGACGACGTCCTGCAGTTCGCCCAGCTTCGAATACGTCGCGGACGCCAGTTCGGGCGTGACCGCGAACCGGCCGCCGGCCAGTCCCGGGAGCCCGGCTTTCCGTTCCGCCTCGGCCTCGCTCATGCGCGGATGCACCTCTTCCGACGTCGAACCGTGGTCGGGCGACTTCGTTTCGGAGCATACGACAGTGCATACGGTCAGCGGGATCACCTGAAAATGCCTCATAATCACCCGTAAGAAGGAGTGCCGGGGTGGCTGGGCGTCACCATGAAACGATCTCGGGGTTCCGCCGCCCAGTTCTCCCGGGTTTGACACACTGGGGAGAACGCTGGACAAGGCGCGCATCCCCGCCGGTTCGCGTCCAGCTATTGCGCCACCAGGAGGTCGAGTGACGTCGAGAATCCAGTCCGCTTCCCCCGCCGGACCGCACGGCAACGGGTCCGGGCAGCCGCCGTACCCGGCGGTCGAGTCCGCGGACGGGCTGGCTCAAGTCCCGGCGGCCGGGCTCGGCGAACTGCACGACACCGCCCGCCGGATCGCCGCGAACGTGGAGCGCGTCCTCGTCGGCAAGCCGGACGTCATCCGGATCGCGCTGGTGACCCTCCTGGCCGAGGGCCACCTGCTCGTCGAGGACGTGCCGGGCGTCGGCAAGACCTCGCTCGCGAAGGCGCTCGCGCGCTCGATCGACTGCACCGTCAGCCGCGTGCAGTTCACCCCCGACCTGCTGCCCAGCGACGTCACCGGCGTCTCCATCTACAACCGGCAGACCGGCGAGTTCGAGTTCCGGCCCGGCCCGGTGTTCGCGAACATCGTGGTGGGCGACGAGATCAACCGGGCCTCGCCGAAGACGCAGTCCGCGCTGCTGGAGTGCATGGAGGAGCACCAGGTCACGGTCGACACGAGCACGTACACGCTCGGCGCGCCGTTCATGGTGATCGCGACGCAGAACCCGATCGAGATGGAGGGCACCTACGCGCTGCCCGAGGCCCAGCGCGACCGGTTCACCGCGCGGGTGTCCATCGGCTACCCCGACCAGCAGGCCGAACTGGCCATGGTCGACGAGCATTCCGGGCACAATCCGCTCGCGGACCTGACCCCGGTGTCCGACGGCGAGACGATGCTGCGGCTGATCGAGACCGTCCGCGGCGTGCACATCGCGCCGGAGGTCCGCCGGTACGCCGTCGACGTCGTGTCGGCGACCCGGCAGGTGCCGGAGATCCGGCTCGGCGCTTCGCCGCGCGCGACGCTGCACCTGGTCCGGGCCGCGCGGGCGCAGGCCGCGCTGTCCGGGCGCGACTACGTGGTGCCCGACGACCTGCACACGGTCGCCGTGCCCGTGCTGGCGCACCGGCTGGTGCTCACCACCGAGGCGCACGCCGCCCGCCGTTCGGCGACCGACGTGGTCCGCGCGGTGCTGCACCGCGTTCCCGTCCCCCAGGGCTCGGCCCGCTGAGGCGCGTCCCGCTACCCGAAACAGGGAATCCGCATGCTGCGCGCGCTGTCCGGCCTCACCACCCGAGGCCGTTGCCTCCTCGCCGCCGGGATCGCGGCCGCGGTGTGCTCGCTGGTGCTCAACGAACGCGACCTGCTGCGGGTCGCGGTGTTCGTGGTCGCCCTGCCGCTGCTGGTCGCCGCCTACATCTCGGCCACCCGGCTGCGCCTCGGCGCCGCGCGCGCCTTGCGCCCGGACCGGGTCGCGGCGGGCACGACCGGCGAGGTCGACCTGGAACTGTGGCGCAGCGGACGGCTGCCCGGCGGCGAGGTGCTGCTGGAGGACGGCGTGCCGTACGCGCTGGGCTCCCGGCCGCGGTTCGTGGTCGAACGGCTGCCGCACGACCGACGAGTGCT
Source organism: Amycolatopsis sp. NPDC004079 (assembly GCF_040610415.1). Lineage (NCBI taxonomy): Bacteria > Bacillati > Actinomycetota > Actinomycetes > Pseudonocardiales > Pseudonocardiaceae > Amycolatopsis > Amycolatopsis sp. NPDC004079. Next base: position 20,682 of record NZ_JBEXMH010000080.1, read on the forward strand.
GCTGCGGTATCCGCTGCGGCCGGCCATGCGCGGGATCCAGCAGGTCGGCCCGCTGCGCGCGACGATCACCGACCCGTTCGGGCTGTGCGAGTTCGAGCGGGAGCTGATCGGCCATTCGCGGCTGGTCGTCGTGCCGCGCGTGGTGCCGTTGTGGGGTCTGCCCGGCGGTGCCGGAGCGGGAGCGGGCGACGACGGAAGCGTCCGGCTGCATTCCGGGCAGGGCGAGCCGGACGTGATCGTGCGGCATTACCGCACTGGCGACGACATGCGAAAAGTCCACTGGCGTTCGACCGCGCGCCGCGACGAGATCATGGTCCGCATCGAGGAACGCCCTTGGCGCGGCGGCACAACTGTGTTGCTGGACCACCGCGCGGCGGCGCACCACGGGAGCGGTCCGACGGCGAGCCTGGAGTGGGCGGTGTCGTTCGCCGCTTCGGTGTCGCTGCACCTGCGACGGACCGGCCACCGGGTCCGGCTGGTGACCGAGCACGGCGTCTCGCTCGCGGACTCTCCCGGCGACGGCGGCGAAGGCTACGACAACCTGGTGCTCGACGCGCTGGCCGCACTCCAGCCGGCGCACCAGCGAGACGTGACGCTCGGCCACGATCCGGCCGAAGGACAGGAACTGATCGCGATCCTGGGCACGGTGAGCGCGGAATCGGTCCACGAGCTGACCCGGTACCGGGCGCGCGGGGTCCGCAGCCTCGCCGTTCTCCTGGACACGCCGACCTGGGCGGGATCGGCCTCGCCGGACCACCTCGCCGCCGCGACGAAGGAATCGGCGGAGCTGCTGCGCGGAGCGGGCTGGGGCGTCGTGGTGGCCGGTCCGAAGACGCCGATGCCCGAGGTGTGGGGACTGCTGTGCAGCGCGGGCACCCATCGCTCAACGGTGATCGGCGGAACGCGATGAACCTGACGACGACCGTCGTGGGTGGCAATGCCGGTTCTCACCGGCATTGCCGCTCACGAGCACGCAAGGGGACCCGATGACCACCACCGCTCCCCGCCCGTCCGGCGCGCCGCCGATCCCGCACACCCCCACCCCGCAGCCGACCGATCCGCCGCCCGCGTGGCGGAGCAGCGTGCTGCCGCCGATCGCCGCCGGGCTCGCGACGCTGTGCGCGGCCACGTCGCTGACCAGCGTCGTCTCCGGATGGGCCTGGTTCGGGTATCTCTTCGTCGCCGTCGTACTCGTCGCGGGCACCGGCCTGGCGTTGCGCTCGCTGCGCGCGCCGACGGTCGTCGCCGGGTTCGGGCAGCTGCTCGTGCTGCTCTTCCTCATCACCGGGGCGTTCACGACGCAGGGCATCCTCACGATTTTCCCCGGCCCGACCGCCTTCGGCGAACTGCAGGCCACGCTCACCGCGGCGGCCGACCAGATCCGGACCGGCCTCCCGCCGGTCGACAGCACGCAGCCGATCCTCTGCCTGGTCACGATCGCGGTCGGGCTGGTCGCGGTGCTGGTCGACACGCTCGCCGTCGCCGCCGCGGCGCCTGCCGCGACCGGGCTCGTGCTGCTCTGCGTGTACGCGGTGCCCGCGGCGCTGTCGGACGAACTGATGCCGTGGTGGACGTTCGTGCTCGGCGCGGGAGCCTTCGCCTGCCTGCTCGCGCTCGACGGCAACCACCGGCACCGCCGCTGGCGCAACCGCGACGCGCCCGGGTCCGGCAGCATGCTGCGGCTCGCGCAAGCCCCGGTGGCCGTGGTCAGCTCGGCGATCGTGCTCGGCCTGCTGGGCGGCGGGATCACCGTGGTCGGGACCGTCGGCAAGATCCCGTTCGGGTCCGGCCCCGGCGGCGACGGCGACGGGACCGGCGGGTTCGGCATCGCGCCGTTCACGCAGTTGCGCGGGCTGCTCGACCAGGGCCAGAACACCGAACTGTTCCAGGTGCGAGGCCTCGGCGCGGACCGGCGGCTGATGCGCGCGTTCACCTTGGACACCTACACCCCGAACAAGGGCTGGGGCCTGCGCGCCGGCGGCCAGGCGCAGTCCGGCGTGCTCGCGAACAGCACGCTGCCCGCCGCGCCCGGCGACGACGGCACCGGGGTGTCGCGGCAGATCCAGATCCAGCCGACGCGCTGGGTCGACAACTGGCTGCCGGTCTACGGAGCCCCGCGCGCGCTCCGGGGCGTGCCGCCGCAGTGGCTGTACGACCGGGTCAGCGGCTCGGTGTTCACCACCGCGAGCGAACCCGCGCCCGCCTACGTGGAAACCGCGTCGCTGAAGGAGCCGACCGCCGAGGAACTGCGGGACGCCGCGCCGAAGTCCGACGAGGTCCCCGCGCTGTACACGCGGATCGGCCAGGTCGACCGGCGGGTCTCGGCGCTGACCGACCAGCTCACCTCGGGCAAGACGAACAACTTCGACCGGGCCACCGCGCTGTGGCAGTACTTCAGCGCGCAGAACGGTTTCGTGTACGACACGAAGACCGCCGACGCCACCGACGCCGACGCGCTCGCCGACTTCATCCTCAAGGGAAAACGGGGCTACTGCGAGCAATACGCGTCGGCGATGGCGGTGATGCTGCGGGTCGCGCACATCCCCGCGCGCGTCGCGATCGGCTTCACCCCCGGCGTCGCCAAGGGCGACTACCAGTCGATCAGCTCGCAGGACGCGCACGCGTGGGTCGAGGCGTACTTCGGGGACAAGGGCTGGGTCAGCTTCGACCCGACCCCGCTCGCCGACGGACGCGGCATCGTCCCGCCGTACCTCGAGCAGAACACCCACAACCCGCAGCAGCCCAACGCGACCGACGACCTCCCGACGGCCCCGCGCTCGGCGTCGCCGTCCACCGGCGCGTCGGCCGACAAGACCCACGACCAGGCCGCGCCCGCCGCGCCCGCGGACACCGCCCCGGACGACAGCTGGCTGACCTGGCTCGCGCTGACCCTGGCCGTCCTCGGCGCCGCGGCCGTCGCGGCGGCTTACTTCCTGCGCCGCCGCCCCCGGCCCGGCTTGACCCCGTCCGGTGTCCCGCCGGGAGCCGCACCTGAGGGCAACGTGCTGGTCAGAAACCCCGTCACCGCACCGACTCCGCTGCACCTGGCCGCCTTGTGGCTGCCGCTGACCGGAGCCGTCCTGCTGGTCGCCGCGATCGGCCTGCTCGCCGGGACCGTGTCGTGGTGGTTCGCCTTGGTCGTCGTGCTGATCCTGGCGGCGACCGGCGGCCCCGCCGCGATCCGGGACCTGGTGCGCCGCCGCCACCTCCAGACGATCGCGACGCACTCCCCCGGCGCGGCCGACGCGGCGTGGCGCGAGCTGAAAGCCGAGTGCGCGGACCGGGACCTGCCGATCGCCGACAGCGACACGGTCCGCGTAGCCGGCGGAAAGATCGCCGAACGCCACCGCCTGGACGAGCCGGGCCGAGAGGCTTTGCGCACTGTGCTGGGCGCGGTGGAACGCAGCTGGTACAGCGACGAACCGGCCCCGGACGCGACGTTGGAGCCTGCTTTCGGGCAGCTGCGGGACAGTCTGCGCCGGACAGCTCCGTTGTCGATGCGGGGACGGTTGTTCCCCCGGTCGGTGCTTCGCCGACGGCGGTGAACTCGGTTACCGCAGATCGGCGAGGAGACCGTCCAGTGCTGTGGCGAGAGCCGTGGCGTTGGGCTGGTCGAACCACGTGGTGCGGATCCGCTCGTTGTTCCCCTTGGGCGTCTCGTGGTCGGCGGCAAGCTGATCCAGGGTGCGGCTCTCGTCATTCAGCGCGCGGCCGACGTTTTTGAAGAGGCCGCGCACATACCGGTCGGCGACGTCTGGCGAGATGCCGTGGCCGGCGGCCCACGAGGTGAGCGTGCCGAGGTACGCGTAGTGGGCAGTGAAAGTCCCGGTCAGTGCGGAGAAGACGTTGAAGTCGTCCTCGTCGGCGACGGAGAGCGCCCCGCCTAGCTGTGTGAAAAGAGCGTCCACCGCCGGGTGCGAAGGGCAGGTCACCGTGACAGAGCGACGCTCGCGCACGGCGGGCAGCGGAATGGCACGGACGATCGGGGCACCGGTGGCGAGGGTCCGGCGCAGGTCGTCGATGGCGACACCGGCCATCAGGCTGACAACAGTCTTGTCGTCACCCACCTTCAACCCGCCGAGTACCTCGCGATGGTCCTGGCGGCGCACGGCAATGATCACCAGGTCCGCGCGGTCGACGACCTCCTGATTGTCGGCGCACACCTGGACGCCCTCGAAACGCTCGGACAGTTCGGCGGCGACGCGGACTCCCCTGGGAGAAAGGAAGATCTCCGGTGCCGCACCACCTTCGCCGCGCAAACCCTCGACGACGGCCTTGCCGATCTCGCCCACGCCGATGATGCCTATCCGCTGCATTGGGTTGTCCTCCATGGTGCGTCGTGGCTCGTCACGTCGTCCGCCTTCCGGTCCGCAAGGCGACCGCGAGAACGCCCGCCAGGCAGGGAATCGTCCCGGCCCAGCCCAGTTCCGGCGGCAGGCCGGTCGCGCCGGAGGTGTCCTTGGCCAGCAGTCCGGCCAGTCCGACGCTTGTCCCGAGCACGAGCAGGACGCTCGCGGCCGGGCGGGCCCATTTCTTGCCTGCTTTGACGGCCCAGGCCGCCGTGAGCCAGCCAAGGACGCCGAGCGCTCCGATCGCGGACAACACGACCAGGTAGGTGGTGACGGCCGAGTCGACCTGTGCCGGGGAATAGGAGGGGTAGCCGGTCCGGATGTGGTCAGCGAGCAGGTGAGTGGTGCCGCGGTCGAGGTAGACGGCGACCGTCGCGAGGACGGTGAGCGCGAGGCCCGCGTACATCGCTGCGAGCGGACCTCGTGTCTGAAGTCGTTGTGTCATCAGGATCTTCTCTCGTTTCCGGTCATGGCGCGGCAGCGCTTTCGCTGTCACTTCGCCAGAGCTGCACGGAGGAACGCGACGATCTCCGCCTGAGCGGCCTCGGCTTGCGGCTCCACGCCGGGCAGAGTGAGGAACGCGTGCTTCGCGCCCGGGTATTCGGTAAGCCGCACCGAGGTTCCCGCCTCGCGCAGCCGCTCGGCGTAGCGGCGGCCATGGTCGGCGACCGCGTCTTGGGTTGGCGCCACCACGAGCGCCGGGGCGAGCCCACTTAGGTCCTCTGTGGACAGTGGCGAAACAGCGCTGGCGTCGGCTCCCGGCGGGACGGCGAGCCGCTGGAAAAGCTGCAGCAGCGGCAAGGCCCGGCTCGGGCGGTATGCGTATTCGGCGATCGAGGGGTAGTCGAACATCGTCTCGGTGACGTCGACTACCGGGTTGACCAGCACCTGCGCCTTGAGTTCCAGACCGGCTTCCCTGGCGCGGACGGCCGCCAGCGCGCTGATCAGCGCTCCGCAACTCTCCCCGAACACTGCCGCGCGCGCCGGGTCGACACCCCACTCCGCCGCCTGCTTCGCCACGTGGCGAAGCACGTCCCAGCCATCGTCGGCAGCATTCGCGAGCGGGCTGCCAGGAGCAAGGAGCCGGTGCTCGACCGAAACGACGACCGCGGGCAGCCGTGCGGCGAGGTGACTGTTGGTCCAGTCGCACTGCGCCGCCGTGCCCACGAAGCCACCTCCGTGGACATGGACCACCAGCGGCAGCCCGGTTCGGTCTCGCGCTGGCCGGTAGACCCGCACCGGCAGGTCGCGGCCAGGCAGCGCGATCTCCCGCCACTCGATCGCGGCATCGGGATGCGGCTTCCCCAGAATCGCCCGCGCCGCGCCGGAGGCCCGGAAGCGGTTCTCCGCCTCGCGGTAGACCAGCAGTTCCTCGGTCGTGATCACCGAGAAATCCGGCTCCGGCGGGCGCGCCGCAGCAGCGAGTTCACTCATGTTTCCTTCTTCCCCAGTCGAGACGCCGGGTGCGGCTCGGAGTCCGCCCAGCGCTTTGTCCTCATTATGCACACACCGTGTGCATCGGCAAGTGCATAGGCTATGCTGAGCCGGACGAGAGGGGCGAGATGACTGGCCGCAGGCGATGGTCGACCGACGAAATCCTGGACACGGCGGCGGACCTGCTGCGCACGAGCGACGCCGAGTCGTTCAGCGTCCGCAAACTCGCCGCGGCGCTCGGGACCGATCCGTCGAGCCTCTACCGGCATTTCCGCAACAAGACCGAGCTGCTGCGCGCCGTCGCCGACCGGATCCTCTTGGCCGCCATGGACGGCTACCGCCCCGAAGGCGACTGGAAGCAGCGCATCACCGCACTGGGCCTGCGCCTGCACGCGGCCTTCGGCGAGCAGCCCCAGCTAGCGACGGTGTGGGGCCGCTACGCCTCCGGCGGCACCGGATCCCGGCTGGTCATGGAGGAACTGCTGCAGGCCCTGCGCGCGTCCGGCCTGCCCGACGAGCAGGTCCCGGTGCGATACCACCGCATCGTGATCCTCCTGGCCGCGCTGATCGCGTCCGAGGCAGGCATCAGCACCATCACCGCGGAGGAGTACGAACAGGGCTTGGAGCAGTTCCGCGTCGCGGTGCTCGGCGCTGATCCCGAACGGTTTCCCGCGTTGGCCTTCTTCGCCCGCGACGTCCGCCCCCTCGGAGCGGACCGCCACGCTGCGTTCGAAGAAATCCTCGCCGCGCAGCTCGCCCAGATCGAGGCCGAGATCCCCTGATTTCGCAGGTCCGGCGCAGAAGCAGTGGCCCGAGGAAGCCGGGGGTTTGTTCAGACCGATACTCCCGGCCGCCCGCAGGCTAGGCACCTGAAGCCATTCCGACCAGTCCCGGGCTCGGACGGGCAACCGCACACGCCGAGGTCACCGCAACGGCCCGCCCGACCAGCCCGGGCCGCCATCCGAACCGGCATGGTCAAAGCGTTGCTTCAGAACCGTTCCCACGGCAGGCCGGATCCAGCCACCGCGCCAAGCGTCTCCGACAGTCGCCCGGGGACGCCGCGCACCCGGCTTCCGGCTTCCGGCTTCCGGCTTCCGGCTTCCGGCTTCCGGCTTCCGGCTTCCGGCTTCCGGCTTCCGGCTTCCGGCTTCCGGCTTCCGGCTTCCGGACG
>NZ_JBEXMH010000080.1:27729-34547 GCF_040610415.1 Amycolatopsis sp. NPDC004079
CGGCCGAGCATTCCCGAACCGGGAGCGCGTCGAGCCCCGCACCGGACTGGAGCAAACCGGAGCCGGCGCAGGCCGAGCACGCGTCTTGCCCGCAGGTCGCAGGCCACCGGCAGGGAACCCGTGTCCCGCTAGCCGGTGCAGTCCGTGCCCACGCACGAGAATCCGCGCTCCGCCCCGAGGGGAGAAGCGCGGATTCGCCGACGTGCTATTGGCCTTCGAAGCGCTGGCGGAAACGTTCCTCCATGCGCTGCGTGAAGGAGCTCTTGCGGCCGGACGGCTTCCCCCCGCCGCCTCCGTCGTCATGGCCGTTCTTGCCGCCGCTGTCGCTGTGGCGCAGCGACGTCACGGCCATCATGACCCCGAAGAACATCACGAGGAACCCGAGCACGCTGACCACCGGCACGTCGGCGACCCGCAACACCGGGATCACCACACCGAGCACCAGCAGCGCAACGCCCACCACGAACAGGGCGATCCCCTGGATGCGCCGACGGCGCGCGGGTCGGCGCAACCGGGTGCCGCGCACCGTGGATGCGAACTTGGGGTCCTCGGCATAGAGCTCGCGCTCGATCTGGTCGAGCAGCCGCTGCTCATGCTCGGAGAGTGGCATCTTTCCTCCTCCGGCACAGCTGTCGCGGGCGCCGGGCCGCGCAACGTCCTGGACCCAACAGCCAACCCCAGGCGGGGTGGCACTGTCCAGGATACGAGCCCCGCGCTCGTCCGACTACCCGATCCCCGATCCGGAAATGATCGAATCGGGGGAAATCCCGCAAGATGCGGGTTGACAGTGCGTCACCGCGACGGAAGTCACCCCCTTCGGCGCAGTCCAGAGCCCCCTGCCGCCCTGTCGGCCTCCCCCGGGCGGGGTCCCTCGTCACGGAGAGAGAGCGTCCTCGCGCCGACCACCCGCCCTGCCGACACCCCGGCCGGGACGATCTTCCGCCGATCGATACCCTCCGATACTTTTTCACTGTCCCGCCCCCGAGATCGGCAATCCCCCCACCGCGCGGACAGCACGGATCCCGCTGACTCAGAGCGACCGCCGAACCCCTATTTCGGACCTCTTTCGGACCGCGGCCGCCGAGTCCGCGCCGGACTCTTATTGCCGACGAAGTGCCTGTCCCGGCGAATTGCCCACGAAACCACCGAGGGGGACGATTCTTCCGCCGACGCCGACGCCGACGCCGACGCCGACGCCGACGCCGACGCCGACGCCGACGCCGACGCCGGTGCCGGTGCCGGTGCCGGTGCCGGTGCCGGTGCCGGTGCCGGTGCCGGTGCCGGTGCCGGGAGGCTCGGCCGCGAACCCGGCACGGCTCGCGCAAGGACCACGAGCGCACTCAGCTGCGCGGCACCGTGCACCTCGGCCCCGTCCCGACGCCTAGCCGCTCGGCACCACCCACCTTCGCCACCGCACCGAGCCGCGCAGCACCCGATGGGCTGGCTTATCCAGACCAGCTCCTCAGCCCGGTGGTTCCCGCACCGCGCAAGGCGGCTGCGGGCCGACCGGCGGCACGGATCGCGGCGTTCTCCCCACTCCAGATCCGACTTGCGCCTCCCCCACGCCAGATCCGACTTGCGCCTCTCCCCACGCCAGATCCGATCTGCGCCTCCTCCCCACGCCAAATCCGACCTGCGCCTCCCGGCCAAACCCGCACCGTCTTCCCTGCCGACCCCGCTCCAGCCCCGCACCGAAAGCCCGGCCTCGCAGCCGCCCTCTCCCACCCCTCCAGGCCTCACTCCTCCCGAGGGGAAAGCAGCGAAGCAGGCCGGATCGCCGCCGAGCCGAACTTCAGCCTTGCCACGTCCGCCGCCACCTCGGCGTCCCGCCAGCGCGGCTCGTCGTTCGTGAACGACAGCTGCTCCCCGTCGTCCCCGGTGTCCAGGCCTTCCACTCGCACCCCGATCAGCCGGACCGCTCCCGTCGGCGCGTGCTCCGTCAGCAGCTCGACCGCCGTGCGGTGGATGTCCCGGGCCACGTCCGTCGCCGAGAGCACGGTGCGTGCCCGGGTGATCGTGCGGAAATCGGCGAACCGCACCTTGATCGACACCGTCCTCCCGCGCAGCTCGCGCGACCGGAGCGTCGCCCCGACCCGTTCGGACAGGCGCAGCAGCTCCAGGCTCAGCTCGTCGCGGTTCAGGACGTCGACGTCGAAGGTGTGCTCGGCTCCGATCGACTTCTCCGCCGACTCCGGTTCCACGGCCCGGTCGTCATGGCCGTTCGCCAGCGCCCACAGGTGATCCCCGACGGCCCGGCCCACCGAACGCCGCAGCCGGGCGGGCGGGGTGGCGGCGATGTCCGCGATCGTGTGCCAGCCGTGCTGCCGCAGCTGTTCCTCGGTCCGCTTCCCCACGCCCCACAGCGCCGACACCGGCAGCGGGTGCAGGAATTCCAGCGTCTCGGACGCGGGAACGATCACCATCCCGTCCGGTTTGGCCATCCCCGAAGCCAGCTTCGCCACGAATTTCACCTTCGCGACGCCGACGGAGCACGCGATCCCGTGCTCCGCCTGCACCCGCTCCCGAATCCGCGCCCCCAGCACGCCCGGAGTGGTGCCCAACCGCCGCAGCGCGCCTCCTACGTCCAGGAACGCCTCGTCCAGGCTCAGCGGCTCGACCAGCGGCGTCAGCTGCCGGAAAATCCCCATGACGCCGCGCGACACCTCGCCGTACAGCCCCGGCGTCGGCTGGATGCAGACCAGCTGCGGGCAGAGCCGTTTGGCCGTGGCGAAGGGCATGGCCGAGCGCACGCCGAAGCGCCGCGCCGGATAGCTCGCCGCGGCGACGACCGAGCGCGGGCCGCCGCCGGACACGACGACCGGCTGGCCCGCCAGCTCCGGCCGCGTGCGCAGTTCGCACGACACGAAAAAGGCGTCCATGTCCACGTGAAGGATCGAGCAGCCGGTGTCGTCCGGCAGCTCGGTCGCGCCCGTGGTGACGCGGTAGCGGGCCATCCCGCTCGGCAGTTCGGCGTTTCTCCCCACGCCTCCGGACGCTACCTGCCGCCACCGACAATTCCCGGCGCTCGAGCCGCGGCGGCCACGCTTACGGGTGGTTCGCCGTCCCGCCAGGACGATTCCCGCACCGCGACACAGCTGGCTTCTCAGCCCCGCCGGGCGATCGCGTGCAACCTGCCCGCGACGTCGCGCAGCGCGGGCACCGCCGAAGCGCTCAGCTCGAACTCGGCCAGCTCGTCCTCACGGACTCCGCCCGGCACGACGTCCGAGATCACCCGGTCGCCCTGCAGCAGCGTGACCTCCAGTCCGGCAGCCACGAGCGACTCGGTCAGCCCGGAACTGTCGTACCTGCGCAGTACGGTGTCCCCCGCGACAACCCCATCAGAACCTTCGAGCAGCTGCTGGGCCTCGGTGATCCGGCCGGCCAGCGCGCGATGCAGCACGGCCGCGGTGCGGTTGGCCACCAGCACCGACACGGCACCGCCCGGCGAGACGGCCGTGGCGAGTGCGTCGAGCACCGCGCGCGGGTCGTCCACGACCTCCAGCAGGCCGTGCGCCAGCACCAGGTCCGCCGACCCGGCCGGGACGTGCGCGCCCAGTGCGTCGGAGTCGTCCGCGATGACCGTGATCCGGCCGGAGACGCCCTCCTCCTCGGCGCGCCGGCGCAGCGTCGCGAGCGCGTTCGGGTTCGGTTCGACCACGGTGACCAGGCATCCGGCCGAGGCGAACGGCACCGCCCAGCCGCCGCTCCCGCCGCCGACGTCGACGACGACCGGCTGCTCAACGCCGCGGGCGCGGGCGGCCCGCAGTTCGGCCTCGAGCGCCCGGCGAACAGCGCCCGAACCCCGGGCGGCCACGGTGTCGGTCTTCATGGCCGACAGGGTAATGGCCGCCGGTCACTTGCCGTGACCCGCGTGGGCTCCGCAGCGGCGTTCGCCACCTTCCGCACTACCGCCCCGGCGGACGGCCCGTAGGCTGTGTCGAGTGCACACGGTCGCCGTTCTCAGCCTCAAGGGTGGTGTCGGCAAAACGACGGTCGCGCTCGGTATCGCGTCGGCCGCGCTGCGTAGGGGAACCCGCGCGCTCGTAGCCGACCTCGACCCGCAGGGCAACGCCACCACCTCGCTCGACCCGCCGTTCACCGACGCGACGCTCGCCGACGTGCTCGAGACGCCCGCGCGGGCCGTCCTCGAACGCGCGATCGCGCCCAGCGTGTGGAGCGAGGAGATCGACGTGCTGGTCGGCGCCGAGGAGCTGGAGTCGCTCAACGAACCCGACTCCGACGGCCGCCGCCTGGAAAACCTTTCCCGCGCGCTCGACGAGCTGCACCAGAACCCGTTGCGCGAGGAACCGTACGAGCTGGCGATCATCGACTGCCCGCCGTCGCTGGGCCGGCTCACGAAATCGGCGCTCGTGGCGGCCGACAGCGCGCTTATTGTGACTGAGCCCACAATGTACGCGGTCGCGGGCGCCCAGCGCGCGCTCGAAGCGATCGAACGGATCCGCGAGGACAGCAATCCGGCGCTGCGGCCGATCGGCGTGCTGGTGAACAAGCTGCGCGTGCGGTCGTACGAGCACCAGTTCCGGGTCTCGGAGCTGCGCGAGAACTTCGGCTCGCTGGTGATGCCGACCGCGATCCCGGACCGGCTCGCGGTGCAGCAGGCCCAGGGCGCGTGCAGCCCGATCCACGAGTGGCATTCCCCTGGCGCACAGGAGATCGCGCTGACCTTCAACATGGTCCTCGCCAAGATCCTGCGCTCCAACCGCGCCGGACGGCACCGCGTGCGCGCCGAGGAAGAAGCCGCGCAGGCGGAAGTGTCGGAAACCGCGGGCTGAACCGTGCCCGAGGGCGACACCGTATTCCTGGCCGGGAAGCTGCTCGACCGCGCGCTCGCCGGGAAAACGTTGGTGCGCGGCCAGTTTCGCCATCCCGAACTGGCCACTGTGGACCTGGCGGGCCGCGAGGTGCACGGCGTCGGCACCGTCGGCAAACACCTCTTCACGCGCTTCTCCGGCGACCTGACGCTGCACAGCCATCTGCGGATGGACGGCTCGTGGAAGATCCAGCCCGCCGGCGCGAAATGGGCGATGCCGGCTCATCACGCGCGCGTCGTGCTGATGACCGACGACGTCCAGGCGATCGGTTTCCGTTTGCACGACCTGAAACTCGTGTCCACCGCCGAGGAACACGACCTCGTCGCACACCTCGGCCCGGATCTCTTGGATCCACAATGGACAGACGAACACGCCGCGCTGGCCGCCGCCAACCTGGCCGCGAAACCGGACCGCGAACTCGGCGACGCCCTGCTGGACCAGCGGATCATGGCCGGCGTCGGCAACCTGTACAAGTGCGAGATCTCTTTCCTGCTGCGGGTTTCCCCGTGGACCCCAGTGTCCGGAGTGGACCCCGCACGCGCCGTGGCGCTCGCCAGGAAGCTGCTGGTCGCCAACGCGTGGCGGCACGAGCAAGCCACCACCGGCGACCTCCGCCGCGGCCGCCGCACCTGGGTCTACGAACGCACCCGCCAGGGCTGTTTCCGCTGCGGCGGCCCGCTGCTGGTGCGCCAGCAGGGCGACGGACCGTACCAGCGCCCGACCTGGTGCTGCCCGCGCTGCCAGCCCGGACCCGTCCCGGCCGATGGACCGCCGCGCAAATGATGTTGCCGTACCGAGAGGTTCGCGGTTAGCGTGGCAGTACACGAGAGAGGAGGTGGTCCTAAGTTGTATTCACACAGGACTCGTGAGGTGGCTGTCCGCTAGCGGATGGCACGTGTTGGGACTTTGAGCAGCGATGCAACAGAGCCACCTTCGGCTCATCGCCTGCTTCACGTGCTGCCTGCTGACGAATACCAGGCAGTCACCGGGTTCCCGGGGTTCTCGAGCACCGGTCCGGCTCGAGCCTGGACGCTGACGGCGTCCAGGAGGCGCCCCGGGAATTTCCATGTCCGCTTTCGGTGTTCGCCGCGTGCTGTTCCCGATGGGCGATCACCACGGCGGTTCCTGCGCACCCGCGGAAGTCGCTAGGCTGGGAGAATGCTCAGGCCGGACTACCCGATCAGCACCGAACGCCTGCTCCTCCGCCCCTTCAGGGACGAAGATCTCGATGCCCTGAACTCGTTCCAGTCCCGCGCGGACGTCGTCCGCTACCTGTACTGGGGACCGCGCAGCCGCGCGGAATCGGCCGCCGCGCTGGCGAAGCGCGTCCACAGCGCGACGCTGTCGGAAGAAGGCCAGTTCCTCGCCGTCGCCGTGGAACTCGCCGAAACCGGGCAGCTCATCGGCGACCTCAACCTCGAATACCTCAGCGCCGAACACCGCCAAGGCGAGATCGGCTTCGTCTTCCACCCCGACCACCACGGCAAAGGCCTGGCCCTGGAAGCAACGAGAGAAGTCCTGCGGCTCGGCTTCGAAGACCTGGGCCTGCACCGCATCATCGGCCGCTGCGACGGCCGCAACACCGCGTCGGCGTCGTTGATGGAGCGCCTGGGCATGCGGCAGGAAGCAAGGCTGCGGGAAAACGAGATCGTCAAAGGCGCATGGACCGACGAGTTGGTCTACGCCATGCTGGAAGACGAGTGGAAAGCTGGCGCCGCCCGGTTGAACTGATGCCCGGGACGGTTGCGGCCAGGCAGTTCGCGGACGCCGCTGGGCGGGTACGGAGTTCGGATGTTTCGGCTGGCCCACGCTGAAGGCTGGCCTGCCTCAAGGCGGTGGCCAGGCACGGATGCCGGGCGCGATCTTGGGACGCCCGCAGTATGGCTAGGTGCCGTGAAGGGCTCCTTGAGGGAATCTGACCTGGATCCACCGGTGTTTGTGGTGTTGTAGGTCGTGTCTGGACGCGCAGATGCCCTCTGGCTTGGG
>NZ_JBEXMH010000081.1:0-33584 GCF_040610415.1 Amycolatopsis sp. NPDC004079
TACTACACCACCGACGAGCAAAAACAGATCGCCGAAGACACCATCGCCGACGTCGACGCCTCCGGCCTCTGGCCCGGCAAAGTCGTCACCGAGGTGACCGCGGCGGGCGACTTCTGGGAAGCCGAACCGGAGCACCAGGACTACCTCCAGCGCTACCCGCACGGCTACACCTGCCATTTCCCGCGCCCCGGCTGGAAACTCCCGAAGCGCGGCTGACCATGACCGACTATCCAGCGGCGGCAGTCGAAACCGGGCAGGTGGAACCGGTCCCCCGGCGAGTGCGCGGAGTGCTCGCCGGGAAGACCATTGTGGACAGCACGCGGGCGAAATACGTCTGGGAATGGCCGTACTATCCGCAGTTCTACTTCCCGCTCGACGACGTTCTCTCCGGCGCGCTCGTCCCCGAGGACCAGACCGACGGCCCGGCCCGGCGGCACTCGCTCCGCGTCGGCGAGGTCGAAAAGCCTGCCGCCGCTTGGGTAAACGACTCTGTCCTGCCTGGACACGTCCGGTTCTCCTGGGACGCTTTGGACGCCTGGTTCGAAGAAGACGAACAGGTTTTCGTCCACCCGCGCAACCCGTATACGCGAGTGGACGCTTTGCGCTCGACCCGCCACGTCCGAGTAGCGCTCGACGGCGTGACTTTGGCGGAATCGTCGTCGCCGGTGCTGCTGTTCGAAACCGGCCTCCCGACGCGGTATTACTTCAACCGCACCGAAGTCGATTTCACGCACCTCGTCGCCGAGCCGGACATGGTCACCGCCTGCCCGTACAAGGGCGAGACGTCCGGCTACTGGTCCGTCCGCGTCGGCGACGTCCTGCACGAGCACCTCGCCTGGACCTACGCCTACCCGACCGCCGCGGTGCTGCCGATCGCTGGTTTGGTGGCGTTCTACAACGAGATGGTGGACATCGAGGTGGACGGCGAACTTCTCCCCCGTCCGCGCACGCACTTCTCCCAGTGACTACAACCGGCCGAACGCCTCGACGACCGCGGCCGCCAGCCGATCGCCGCGCTCCTCCTGTCCGGCGGGCACCGTGATGCAGACAGTGAACCGGTCCGCCCACGTCATGATGCCGACCGCGACCGGAACGCCCGGGGCGAGCGACAAGACCGGGTACACCGTGCGGACAAGCGCGCCGTTGAGCACCACCGGCGACCGCGCGCCGGGAAGCACCGAGGCGATGGCGCTGAACCACGTGCCGCGATAGACGAGCTTGGCCGCCCGGCGGTGCAGCGCCGGCGGCAGAATCCCGAGGACCCGCACGACCGCGTTGCCCGCACGGGGCGCGCCGTGCCCGACCTGGTCGGACAGCATCCGGTCCGTCGCCCGCACGCGCTCGGAGAGGGACATCGGCCCGGTCGGCAAGTCGATCGACGCCGCACCGGTGTGATTGCCGAGCTGACGGAAAGTCCCGGTGTCGCGGACCGACATCGGGATCAACACCCGAAGCTGCTCCGGCGCGGTTCCGCCCAGCTCGCGGTGCAAGGCCTCGGCTACTAGTGCGAGGACGAGGTTGGTCGTCGGGACCGCTGCCCGCCGCGCGGCTTTCCGCACCTCGGGAGCAGAGAGATGAGCGCGCGCGAAATGCCGTCGGGGGCTGTCGATCCGCTTGTCCCACCGGACCCGGGGCGCGGCACCGGCTCGGGCGAGGGCCCAGATGCCGCGGGCAAGATCGGCGGCTTGGCTGCGGGCTTTGCCGCTTGATCCGGGTTTCGGGTGCGCGGGCTTGGCGGCACCGGAACCCCCGGCCGATCCTGCTGGCCGATCAAGTCCGTGCCACGCGGGGCCTGTCACCCGAGCGAGCACCTCGCGTACCGGTGCCGCCAGCCCGGCAAGCCGCGCCCGCACCGCACTCCGCCCGGGTTGAGACCTGTTGCGCCCCAATGTGGCATTCGGTGCGCCAGACGCACCCAATGCGGCGTTCGGTGCGCCATCCATGCCCCCGCCACCACCTTCAACGGAGGCACTGCGCGCCGCTGGCTCACTCAACGCACCCAATGTGGCGTTGGGTGCGTTGAATGCACCCAATGTGGCGTTCGGTGCGTGAGATGCACCCAATGCCACATTGGGGCGGCTCCACCACCCCCTCCGCCGAGACCGAGACCGAGGCGCCGCCACCGGAACCAGCGGATCCTTCCCCCGAGCCTGCCCCACCAGCGCGCTGATCACCGCGATCCCGTCGCTCGCCGCGTGGTGCAACGCGATCAGCAACGCCCCCTGCTCCCCCTCGATCCCCGTCACCAGCCGCGCCCGCACCGGGCGTTCCGGGGACACCGGTTCCGAGAAGAACGCGTCCATCTCCCGCGTCAAAGCCGCGTCCAACGGCGCGTCCGGGCCGACCCGCGCCGACGTCAGCACATCCGAGGACGTCCGGCCCGGGTCCTCCTGCCAGCGCGCCCGCCACAATCCGCTGCCGGGCAGCAATCGCGTCCGCAAGCCGGGGGTCGCCGCCAGCAAATGCTCCGCGTCCGCGTGCGTAACCGGCGTGCCGTCCGGCTTCGGGTCGAACAGCAGCACCGCACCGACTTGCTGCGGCACCTCCGGAGTGGCCACGTGCACGAACAGCGCGTCCTCCGGCCGGAGCCGTCGCGTCGGCGGGTTCAGCGGCGCGGACGCCAGCGATTCCAGCGCCGCCCGCAACGGGGTGGCTGTCTCGCAATGCCGGGCGACAGCTTCCGCCATCTCCTTGAGGCGTTCCGGTTCAGCCAAGAGACCCCGTACTGTCTCCGCCAGCTCATCGTCCTTTGTGGACACTAGAGCGAGCCCCGCCGCGGCCATCAACCGGGCGTTGGCCTTGCCGTGCGCGGCGATCGGGTGATGCATCAGCACCGGCCGCCCGCAGGCCAGCGCCTCCAACGAAGTCGCGCCGCCCGCATTGGTCACCACGACGTCCGCCGCCAGTGTGTACAGCTCCGGCTGGTCCGTCCACCCGACGACGCGCAGCCGCGGTTCGTCCAGCGCCCGCAATCGGGCAGCCACCGCGTCGTTGCGCCCGCAGATCGCGATCGGCACGACCGACGGGTCCGCGGCCAGCAATTCCCGCACCGTCGTCTCGATTTCGCCGAAACCCAGCGACCCGCACGAAACCAGCGGGACGAACGCGTCCGGCGGCAGCTCCAGCTCCTGGCGCGCCGCCGGCTGGTCACCGGGGCGGAACACCGCGCGCACCGGCGGCGCGGACACCCCGACGTGCGCCGACGGCGACGAGCGCAGCGCGGGGGCGACCGCGACGTCGTGCATCACCATGGTGAGATCGGCCGCGCCGTAAACCCAGAACGGATGCGGCGCGAAGTCCGAAACCCACGCACCGAGCGGCACCGGGAGTTTTCCCTTGCGGCGCAGCCAGGCCAGGCCCGCGGTGCCCATCGGATACGTCGAAAGCACGAGGTCCGGCGCGAATTCGGCGACCGGTTTCGCGAGCCGCGCCCCGCACCACGAAGCAGTGAACCAGCGGGACGCGGCGGCGAACCACGGAATGCGCCAGATCGCGCCGTAAAAGAATTCGTAAAGCCAGGGCACGCTTTCCACATTGGCGACGTAAATCCGCTGGAAAAGGCTTTCGAAACCGGGGCCGAGCCGTTCGAGGGCGTTGAGCCACGAAACGGTCGCGTCCGGCCAGCGCTCGCGCACCGCGTCCTCGAGCGCGCGTCCCGTGGCGTTGTGCCCCTGCCCCATGTTCGCGGACACGATCAGCACGCGCACCGGCGCTTCCCCCTTCGCTAGCAAGCGGTCCCGGCGAGGCCGTACCCGTCGTCGGAATCCGAATCAGGTTGTTCGCCGGGCTCGTCCGGCGCGGTTTCCTCTTCGGCGGGCGGCATTTCCGATTCCGCCGACAAATGCGACGCGCGCGTGGACAGCAGCGCGATCCCGACCACGATCACCAGCCCGGCGAGCGCCTCGCCGAACAGCGCGAGCGGCCTCCCGTCGGCCGATTCGCCCATCCACGACAGCCCGATCGCGACGCCGACCAGCGGATCCAGCGCGGTGATGACGGCGAGCGCCGGCGTCAGGAACCGGCCCTGCTGGAACGTGTTCTGGCTCAACAGGAATCCCAGCGGCCCCACGACGCACACCAGATACAGCGTCCAGTGCCGGAACGGCTCGTCGATCCCGGCGCGGAACTGGCCCGCGACCACCTTCATCAACCCGGCGGTGAGGCCGTACAGCACGCCGGTGGCGACCGCCAGGCCGAGCACCCGCCAAGATCCGGAATTCGCTGACGCGGCAACAACAAGCGAGGCCAGCGTCAGCACGGCGAGCGCGATGCCGAGCGGCAGCAGGTCGCCGCCGCTGACGAGCGTCTCGCTGTTGCCGCTCGGCCGGGCGACGACGAGGAACGCGGCCAGCCCGGCCACGCACAGCAAGCCGCCGACACTCATCGTGCGGTCCGGACGGCGGCGTTCCAGCCGCGCGGACGCGAGCCCAGCGAACATGAGCGACGTCACGAGCAGCGGCTGGACCAGCAGCAACGGCCCGAACGCGAGCGCGACGAGCTGCAGGACGAGACCCAGGATGGTCGCGGCGATCCCGATGAGCCACAATGGGCGTCCGACGAGCCGCTTGAAGAGCGTCAGGTCGAGCGGTTTGCCGGTTTCCACTTCTTTGGTCGCCCTGGCCTGCGCTGCGCTCGCGAGTCCCATGCACGCCGCGCCGGCGACGGCGGCGGGGACAGCCACGACCAGCGACATCCCCGTAACTGTCACGGACTCTTCACCTCACACCGTCCCCATCCGCCGTGCTTATGCTCGAGCCTTGTCCGAGGCCGAGTCGCCCGGTTGGCACCGGAGGCAGCAGAACCCGCATGCGACACCCCCATACGATCGACCTCCCCTCGTTCCGCAACCTCGTCGTGGGCGGGGGCCGGCACCTGCTCGAGTCGACGCTGGTCCCGGCCGGCCTGTTCTATCTCCTGCTGACCCTGGTGAGCTTCGACAGCGGGGTCATCGCCGCGCTCTGCTGGTCGGTCGCCGTGATCGGCACCCGGCTGGCGCTGCGCAAGAAGATCCCCGCCGTGCTGCTGCTGACCACGGCTCTGCTGGTCGCGCGCACTGTGCTGGGCCTGGTCACCGGCAGCGCTTTCCTGTACTTCCTGCAGCCGACTCTACAGAATTTCCTCGTCGCCGGCCTGTTCCTGGTCTCCGCGCCGTTCAACAAACCGATTCTCGCGCGGCTCGCGGGCGATTTCTGCGCATTCCCCGAAACGCTGTCCGGGCATCCCGGAATGCGAAGGTTCTTCCAGCGCGTGTCCGTGCTGTGGGGGCTGGTGTTCGCGGTGAACGGCGGCGTGACGCTGCTGATGCTCGCGCGGGAAACCGTCGGCAGCTTCCTCATGGCGAGCACCGCGGGCTCGTACTCGCTCATCGGGCTGGCCATCGCCGGTTCGCTGTGGTGGTTCCGGCGTTCGCTGCGCTCGGCGGGCATCACGCTGCGCATGGGCCACCGGCCGGCCGCGCTGCCCGCCGCCTGATGGCCCGCACCGCACTCGTCACCGGCGCGTCGTCCGGCATCGGCGCCGCCACTGCCCGGCAACTCGCCCGCTCCGGCGTCCACGTGCTGCTGCACGGCCGGAACGAGGACCGGCTGGCCGCCCTCGCCAAGGAAACCGGCGGCACCGCGCTCGCCGCCGACCTCGCGGGCCCCGGCGCCGCGGCGGAACTCGCCGAACGCGCGCTGGCGATCACCGGATCGGTGGATCTGCTCGTCAACAACGCGGGCCTCGGCTGGGCCGGTCCCCTGCCGGAGCTGTCCGCGGAACGGCTGCGGCACCTGGTCGCGGTGAACCTGACCGCGCCGCTCGACCTGACCCGCGCGCTGCTGCCCGCGATGCTGGAGCGAAACCGCGGGCAGATCGTTTTCGTCTCGTCGATCGCCGGGCGCACCGGTGTCGCCGGAGAAGCGGTGTACGCCGCGGCGAAGTCCGGTGTGGACGCTTTCGCCGACAGCCTCCGATTCGAGTTGCACGGCACCGGAGTAACGGTCGGAATCGTAGTTCCCGGTGTGGTGCGCACAGAATTCTTCGAACGCCGCGGCCGTCCGTACACCCGCGGCACGCCCCGGCCGGTGAGTGCCGAACGCGTGGCCGCCGCCGTGCTGCGCGCCGCCGCGCATCCGGGTGACTACTACGTGCCGCGCTGGCTGCGCGTCCCCGTCGCGCTGCGCGGCGCCGCGCCCGGCCTGTACCGCGCGCTCGCGGCACGCTTCGGCGCCGAAAGCTGACGGTTCCACGCAGACCTCCTCCCCCGCGTACCTCGTGAGCGGCGATGTCCTGAAACTCAACAGCCGGTTCTCACCGGAATTGCCACTCACGAGACCCAAGCACGCCCCCAGCCCGACCGCATCAGGGAATCTCCCCCACTCACCCGGTTTCGTCCACCTCCCCAGGCGGCCCCCAGGCCAGCGCCAGCACCAGCGTCGCGCGCACGGCCGGGTCGTCCAGCGACGGCCCGAACAGGTCGTGCAGGCGGCCGAGCCGGTAGGACACCGTCTGCGGGTGGATGTGCAGATCCTCCGCCACCGCCTTGCGGTCGCCCAGATGCAGCAACCACGACGTGAGCGTGGTGGACAGGCGTTCCCGCGCGGATTCGTTCAGCTCGTCAAGCGGGGCAAGGGCTTGTCTTCGCAACACGTCGAGCAGCCGGTCGTCGCGGTGCACGATGATCGCGTCGAGATGCTCGTCGGCGAACACCGGATCGTCGCTGAGCAGGTGGTCGCGGCGCAGTCGCGCGGTCACCTCGGCGATGCGCAGGCTGGCCGGGAGCCGGTCGAGCGGCACCGTCGCGCCGACCACCGCGCCGCCGCCGCGCAGCGCGCGAGCCAGCCACGCACGCCTGCCCGGACCGCCGGGGTCCGGCACGATCGCCACGACCGCTCCAGGGCGACGCAGCCGCAGGCAGCTGTCTTCCAGGCGGAACACCAATTCCCGGCCGAGTTCGTTGTCGTCCTCCACCAGCACGACCGCGGCGTGCTTCGGCAACCGCCACTCCGCGCGCAGTGCGGCGGCGCGCACCGCGGCCTTGTCCGCACGGTCCGACAACAGCAGCGCGGTCAGTTCGTCGCGCAGCCGTTCCCGCGCGCGCACGGCGTCTGATTGTTCCTGCAGATACCCGCGCAGCGAGGATTCCGAAAGCTGGTCCACCAGAGCGAACACGGTGGTGGCGAGCGAGGCGAACAGTTCGGCGGGCACGTCGAGATCGAGCGCGGCTTCCGAAACGTGCCGCCACGCCACGCGCGCGCCCACCCGATAGGCGGACAGCAGACTCGTGACGCGCCTGCCCTGCTGGTATTGCGCGCGCCCGATTTCCTCGAACACCGTCTGCTCGACGCCGGACCCCAGTTCCGGCAGCCGCTCGTCGGGCTCGGCCGCCATGTCGATCAGCCGCCGGACGAATCCCGCGCTGGCGGCGACGAGGTCGGCCAGTTCTTCGGTCAGGAACTCCGCGTAGTCGGGGTGCTCGTCCGCGAGCTGGTCGCGGACCTCGTTGAGCATGGCGGGCAGCCGGCGGGTCACCACCGTCTCCAGTTCGTCAAGCCGGGTCACCTGATCTGGTCCCATGTGTCCGGGAGTCCTTCCGTCGCAGGCAGCGGTCCTCGGGTCGCTTCGGGACATCCTGTCCCCACTTTGGCCTCTCGTGCCAAGTCGAAGCCAGCGAAATTCGTCTTCCGGCGGCAGAAGCCGCCCGACCGGGGGCGCGACACTGGCGGGGATGAGATCGACGTCGGCAGTCCGTCACGCTCCGGATACGTCTGGCCTGCGAGCGAAACGGCGCGCGGAAAACTTCCCGGTGGCCCTTCGGGTGCTGCCGGAAAAGCTGCGCGCCGACCTCGTCGCGGTCTATTCCGTCGCGCGCACTGTGGACGATCTGGGCGACGAGGCCGAGGGCGACCGGGTCGCGCAGCTCAAAGTTTTCTCGGCGGAACTGTCCGCGGCGTTCGGCGACGGGGAACCGGAAGATCCCGCTGTCCGTGGACTTCTCCCGGCGATCCGGGCGGGACGGCTGGCCGAGGAACCGTTCCAGCGGCTGGTCCAGGCGAACATCCAGGACCAGGAGGTGCACCGTTATCCGGTGTTCGCGGACTTGCTGGCGTACTGCCAGCTTTCCGCCGACCCGGTCGGGCGCATCGTGCTCGACCTGCTCGGAGTGGACGATCCGGCCGCACGGATGCTGTCCGACCGGATCTGCACCGGGCTGCAACTGGTGGAGCACTGGCAGGACGTCGGCGAGGACTACCGCAACGGGAGGGTCTACCTGCCGGGGGAGGATCTCGCCGAGTTCGGCGTCGCCGAGGAGGAATTGGGCGCCGCGCACGCGTCGCCGGAGATGAAAGCGCTGATGCGGTGGGAAACCGGCCGCGCCGCCGCCCTGCTGGGCGGCGGCGCGGATTTGCTGGGGCGCCTGTCCGGCTGGGGGCGGTTCGCGGTGAGCGGCTTCCTCGCCGGCGGGCTCGCGACGGTCGACGCGCTGCACGCGAGCGGCGGCGACGTGCTGTCCGCACCGGTCCGGCCGAGCCGGACCGGACTGCTGAGTTGGCTGGGGTGGCTGCAAGTCGGCACGAGGAGGCGGTCCGGATGACGACAGTGGACGAGGCCTACGCGCACTGCGCGGCGGTCACGAAAGAACAGGCACGCAACTTCTACTACGGAATCCGGTTGCTGCCGCCGGACAAACGCGCGGCGCTGTGCGCGGTGTACGCGCTGGCCCGGATCATCGACGACATCGGCGACGACACCGCGGCGTCCGCCGAGGCGAAGCTGCAGGGGCTCGCCGGGGTGCGGAAATCGCTCGGCGACCTGTCCGCGACCACCGATCCGGTGTACGTCGCGGTCGCCGACGCGGCGCGCCGGTACCCGATTCCGCTGGGCGCGTTCGAGGAATTGCTCGACGGCGTCGAAATGGACGTGACCGGGCGCGAGTACGTGCGGTTCGAGGAACTGGTCGAGTACTGCCGGTGCGTGGCGGGTTCGGTCGGGCGGCTGTGCCTCGGCGTGTTCGGCAGCCGTCCGGAGCCGAACGCGCCGGTGTACGCCGACGAGCTGGGGATTGCCTTGCAGCAGACCAATATCCTCCGCGACATCCGCGAGGACCTGCTCAACGGACGGGTGTATCTGCCCAAAGAGGACCTCGACCGGTTCGGCGTCGAGCTGTCCGTCGGCCCGGACGGGAAGCTGGCCGACCCCGAAGGCGGGCTCGCCGCGCTGATCCACGACAGCGCCGCGCGGGCCCGCGACTGGTATTCCCGGGGTCTTCGCCTGGTGCCCTCTTTGGACGGTCGCAGCGCCGCGTGCTGCACCGCGATGTCCGGCATCTACCGGACCCTGCTGGACCGGATCGACGAGCAGCCCGCGCGCGTGTTCGACCGGCGGCTTTCGTTGTCCGGCCGGGAAAAGGCGGTGGTGGCGTTCCGGGCGCTGACCGGGATCGGCCGATGACCGCGCCGGTCGCGGTGGTCGGCGGCGGGCTCGCGGGCATCGCCGCCGCGCTCGCCTGCGCCGACGCCGGACGGCCGGTGACGCTGTTCGAAGCGCGGCCGTACCTGGGCGGGCTCACGCATTCGTTCGCTCGCGGCGAGCTGCGAGTCGACAATGGACAGCACGTGTTCCTCCGCTGCTGCACGGCTTATCGCGCGCTGCTCGACCGGCTCGGCGTCGCCGATCGGGTGACGCTGCAACCGAGGCTGGAGATCCCGATCCGCCTGCCGGGCGCGACCGAGCCGACCTGGCTGCGACGCGACGACCTGCCCGCTCCCCTGCACCTGGCCACCTCGTTGCTGCGCTACGACCCGCTCCGTCCGCTCGACCGGGCCCGGTTCGCGCTCGCCGCGCTCGCGTTGCGGCGGGTGGACCCGAAGGCGGATCGCACGGATCGCCAGTCCTTCGGAGAATGGCTGCGGCGGCACGGTCAAAGCGCGGCGGCGATCGAAGCGTTGTGGGATTTGGTCGGCGTGGCAACGCTGAACGCGACCGCCGACGACGCGTCGCTCAGTCTCGCCGCGACAGTGTTTCAGGAAGGTCTTCTCACCGATCCGGCCGCCGCCGACATCGGATGGTCGCTGGTCCCGTTGCGGGAACTGCACGGCGACCCGGCACGCGAACGGTTGCTCGAGGCCGGGGCGGACGTCCGGGTCGGCACGAAGGTGCGCGCGATCAGCGAAGGCTGGCAGGTGAGCACCGACCGCGGCGAGGAAACGTTCAGCCAGGTCATCCTGGCCGCTCCTCCGCCGGTGACCGAACAGCTCGCGCCCGCCGGGGCGATCGGGCTGCCGCCGGGCTGGTCCGGCGGGCTCGGCAGCTCGCCGATCGTGAACGTGCACGTGGTGCTCGACCGGAAGGTGCTCGACGAACCGTTCGTCGCGGGCGTGCGCACGCCGGTGCAGTGGGTGTTCGACCGAACGCGACAGTCCGGTTTGGACTCCGGGCAGTACCTCGCGATGTCGTTGTCCGCCGCGGACGCGCAGATCGACCTGCCCACTGCGAAACTGCGCGAGCAACTTCTGCCCGAACTGCTGACACTGCTGCCCGAGGCGCGCGGCGCGCGGGTACTCGACTTTTTCGTCACCCGCGAGCGGCACGCGACGTTCCGGCCCGGTCCCGGCACCGCCTCGTTGCGCCCGCCCGCGCGCACCGCCTTGCCCGGGCTGTACCTGGCGGGTGCGTGGACCGCGACCGGATGGCCCGCGACGATGGAGGGCGCCGCGCGCAGTGGTGCGGCTGCGGCCGCCGCCCTTCTTCAGCACAACGGCAAGAGGGAGGGAGTCGGAGCATGACGACCGAGGTATTTTCCACCGAGAGGACAACATCAGCGGTGCCGCCGGTGCTCGGCAGCGCCCGCGACGTCGTGCAGCCCGCGTTGCGCGCCGCCGTCGACCGGCTGGACGACACCAGCCGCGCGATCAGCGCCTACCACCTCGGCTGGACCGACCCGAACGGCGTGCCGGTGCAAGGCAACGGGGGCAAGGCCGTGCGCTCGGCGCTCGCCGTGGTGTCCGCGCGGGCCGCGGGCGCGCCGGTGGAGGTCGGCGTGCCCGGAGCGGTCGCGGTGGAGCTGGTGCACAACTTCTCGCTCGTCCACGACGATCTGATGGACGGCGACACCGAGCGCCGCCACCGGCCGACGGTGTGGGCGCTGTGGGGCGCGGCGAGCGCGATCCTGACCGGGGACGCGATGCTCGCGCTCGCCCAGGAAGTGGTGCTGGACAGCGGTTCCCCGCATGCCGTGCCCGCCGGTCGGTTGCTCACCGAGACGACGCGACGGCTCATCCACGGCCAGTTCCTGGACGTCGCGTTCGAGCAGCGGGACGACGTCGCGCTCGCCGAGTGCGTGACGATGGCCGCGGGGAAAACCGGCGCGCTGCTGTCCGCCAGCGCCGCGATCGGGGCGGTGCTGGCCGGTGCGCCCGCCGAGGTGGTCGACGCGCTGTCGGTGTTCGGCGAGGAGATCGGACTGGCGTTCCAGCTCGTCGACGACGTGCTCGGGATCTGGGGCGACCCGGCGGTCACCGGGAAATCGGTGTACTCCGACCTGCGGGCGCGCAAGAAGTCGCTGCCGATCACCTACGCGACCACGCACGGCGGCGCGGCGGGCCGCCGGTTGGCGGAGTGGCTGGCCGGGGACGACGACACCGACCTCGCGCGGATCGCCGCCCTGGTGGACGACGCGGGCGGCCGCCACTGGGCCACCGCCGAGGCGGCACGGCACGTCGCCACCGCCGAGCGGGCGCTGGCCGCCATCCCGTCCGGCCCGCGCGCCGACCTCGTCTCGATCGCCCGCTTCATCGCCGGAAGGGAAGCGTGATGACCCGGACCGTCCCCCGGACCTCCACCTCCGCGCCCGCCGCGCGCACCGCCGCCGGCACGGTCGCTTCAGCGGTCGAGTT
The DNA here is from genome assembly GCF_040610415.1 of Amycolatopsis sp. NPDC004079. Taxonomy (NCBI): domain Bacteria; kingdom Bacillati; phylum Actinomycetota; class Actinomycetes; order Pseudonocardiales; family Pseudonocardiaceae; genus Amycolatopsis; species Amycolatopsis sp. NPDC004079. Next base: position 11,877 of record NZ_JBEXMH010000081.1, read on the forward strand.
CCTGCGCCGCGAGCAGGACCGCGCCGGATGGTGGAAGGGCGAACTCGCCACCAACGTCACGATGGACGCCGAGGACCTGCTGCTCCGGCATTTCCTCGGCATTCTCACCCCGCAGATCGCCGAGGAGTCCGCCCGCTGGATCCGCTCGCAGCAGCGCGCCGACGGCACCTGGGCGAACTTCCCGGACGGCCCGGCCGACCTGTCCACGACGGTCGAGGCGTGGGTCGCGCTTCGGCTGGCCGGCGACCCGGCGGACGCGCCGTGGCTGGCGTCGGCCGCGGACTACATCCGCGACCACGGCGGGATCGAGGCCACGCGGGTGTTCACCCGGATCTGGCTCGCGATGGTCGGCCAATGGTCCTGGGACGAGCTGCCGAGCCTGCCGCCGGAGCTGATCTTCCTGCCGTCGTGGTTCCCGCTCAACGTCTACGACTTCGCCTGCTGGGCCCGGCAGACCGTCGTGCCGCTGACCATCGTCGGCACGCTGCGCCCGGTGCGGAAGCTGCCCTTCGAGGTTTCCGAGCTGCGCACCGGGAAGCGACCGCCCAAGACGCGCGCACCGTGGACGTGGGACGGCGTGTTCCAGAACCTCGACACCGCGCTGCACGCGTACGCGAAGCTGCCGCTCAACCCGGTGCGCAAGCTCGCTCTCAACCAAGCGGCGGAATGGATACTGGCGAGGCAGGAGGCCGACGGTTCGTGGGGCGGGATCCAGCCGCCGTGGGTGTACTCGATCCTCGCGCTGCACCTGCTCGGCTACCCGCTCGACCATCCCGCGCTCAAGGCCGGGATCGCCGGGCTGGACGGGTTCACCATCCGCGAGAAGACCGATCAGGGCTGGGTGCGGCGGCTCGAAGCGTGCCAGTCGCCGGTGTGGGACACCGCGTTGGCGATGACCGCGTTGCTCGACGCGGGTGTCTCCCCTGGCGACGAATCCCTGGTCCGCGCGGCCGATTGGATGCTCGGTGAGGAAATCCGGGTGTCCGGCGACTGGGCGGTGCGGCGGCCTTCGCTGCGGCCGGGCGGGTTCGCATTCGAGTTCGCCAACGACGGCTATCCGGACACCGACGACACCGCCGAGGTGGTGCTCGCGCTGCGGCGGATGGGCAAACCGGATCACCTGCGGATCCGGGAGGCGGTCGACCGGAGCGTGGCTTGGCTGGAGGGAATGCAGTCGAGCGACGGCGGGTGGGGCGCGTTCGACGCGGACAACACACAGGTGCTGGCGACTCGCCTGCCGTTCTGCGATTTCGGCGCGGTCATCGATCCACCGTCCGCCGACGTGACCGCGCATGTGGTGGAAATGCTGGCGGCGGAAGGGAAATCCGACACGCGCGAATGCCGACGCGGGGTGCGGTGGCTGCTGGACAACCAGGAGGACGACGGCTCGTGGTTCGGCCGCTGGGGCGCGAATTACGTGTACGGAACCGGTGCGGTGGTGCCCGCGTTGGTGGCCGTCGGAATTCCCGGGACTTCGCCGCGGATCCGGCGTGCGGTGAAGTGGCTGGCGGAGCACCAGAACGCCGACGGCGGATGGGGCGAGGACCTACGGTCGTACGACGATCGGGCGTGGGCCGGACGCGGTGATTCGACGCCGTCGCAGACCGCGTGGGCTTTGCTGGCGCTGCTCGCCGCTGGCGAGCGGGAGTCCGAAGTGGTCACTCGGGGCGTCGAATGGCTGTGCGAGCGGCAGCGTCCGGACGGCGGCTGGGACGAGGACAAGCACACCGGAACCGGGTTCCCTGGCGACTTCTACCTGTCGTATCACCTGTACCGCGTGGTGTTCCCGCTGTCCGCACTCGGCCGGTATGTCCGGGGCGGGTCATGACACCGATCGTCTGCACCCCGTTGCGGATCGAGCAGGTCGCGTTGCGCGGTCTGCGGACGGTCCACACTGGACTCGGGCCTCGCCGGGCCGCTGCCGCTGCGGCCCGGCTCCCGTCTGGGCCGCGAATCGTGGCGGGGGTCGGCGGCGGGCTCACCCCGGAGGTACGGCCGGGGGACGTTGTGGTCGCCACCGAAGTGCGCGGTCCTTCGGGCGTGGTGCCGGTGCCGTCCGCACCGTTGCTGGCGGGTGCATTGCGGCGGCTTGGGCTCACTGTCCATCTCGGACCGGTCGTTGACAGCTCTCATGTGGTGCGGGAGCGGGAACGGGCTTCGTTAGCGGCTAGCGGCGCGCTGGCTGTCGATATGGAGTCCGCGTGGCTTGCTACCAGCGGCGAACCGTTCGCGGCGGTCCGGGCCATTGTGGACACTGCCGGTGCGCCGCTGTTTCACCCTTCCACGGTCTCCAATGGACTCGCCGGGTTGCGGAGTTTGCGTCGAGCCGCTCCCGCGCTCACCGCGTGGACCGAGGCAGTGGGTCCGCGAACGGTCGTCCTGGCCAGCCCGCGATCGTTCTGTGCCGGGGTGGAGCGGGCGATCGAGATCGTCGAGCGGGCGCTGGAGAAGCACGGTGCGCCGGTGTACGTGCGCCGTCAGATCGTGCACAACACCCATGTGGTGCATCGGCTGCAGGGGCGCGGCGCGGTGTTCGTCGACGAGGTGGAGGAAGTTCCGGAAGGCTCGACGCTCGTGTTCGCCGCCCACGGGGTTTCCCCGGCGGTTCGGCGTGCCGCAGTCGATCGTGGACTGTCTGTTGTGGACGCGACATGCCCGTTGGTCACCAAGGTGCACAACGAAGTCCGTCGTTACACCGGTCGCGGCGAGACGGTATTCCTCATTGGACACGCCGAGCACGAGGAAGTCGAAGGCACCGTCGGAGAAGCGCCGGACAACGTCGTGGTCGTCGGCGATGTCGCAGCAGCTCGGACGGCCACCGCGCGCGACCCGTCCCGGACCGCCTACACCATGCAAACCACCCTGGCGCTCGACGAGGCCGAGGAGATCGCGTCCGTGCTGCGCGAACGATTCCCCGGCCTTTCCGCGCCGCGCAAGGACGACATCTGCTACGCCACCACCAACCGGCAGCAGGCCCTGCGCGCGATCGCGCACGAAGTAGACCTGGTGCTGGTGGTCGGTTCCGGGAATTCGTCCAACTCGCGCCGGCTGGTGGAAGTCTCCGAACGCGAGGGAACCCCGGCGGTGCTGGTGGACGGATGCGGCGACATCGACCTGCGCCAACTCGCCGGCGCCGGGCGGATCGGGCTCACCGCGGGTGCGTCGGCACCGCCGCATCTCGTGACCGAAGCGGTCGAAGCCCTGCGCGGATTGGGACCGGTCAGCGTCGCGGAAAACACGCTGACGGAGGAAGAAATGACGTTCACCCTACCTCGGGAGGTGCTCTGAGCGATGGCCATGCCGTTGCGCCAGTCTCTTCGGCTGGGCGGTTATCTGATGAAGCAGAAGCTGCTGCGCAAGGAGAAATTCCCGCTCCTGGTCGAGCTGGAACCGCTCTTCGCGTGCAATCTCAAATGCGGCGGCTGCGGCAAGATCGCGCAGCCGCACACCCTGCTGAAACAGCGGATGCCGGTGGAGCAGGCGGTCGGGGCGATCGAGGAAAGCGGCGCGCCGATGGTGTCGATCGCGGGCGGCGAACCGCTGATGCACCCGCAGATCGACGAGATCACCCGGCAGCTGCTCGACCGCGGCAAGATCATTTTCCTGTGCACCAACGCGCTTCTGCTGCCCAAGCACATCCACAAGTTCAAGCCGCACCGCAATTTCGCGTGGATGGTGCACATCGACGGCCTCGAAGAACGGCACGACGCGTCGGTGCGCAAGGAAGGCGGTTTCCAGGCGGCGGTCGACGCGATCAAGCTCGCCAAGGAAAAGGGCTTCCGGGTGATGACGAACACGACGTTCTTCACCGGGGACACCCCGCAGGACGTCATCGACGTGCTCGACTACCTCAACGACCTCGGCGTCGACAACATGCAGATCTCGCCGGGGTACGCGTACGAAAAGGCCCCGGACCAGGACCACTGGCTCGGCGTGCAGCAGACCCGGGAACTGTTCGCCAAGGCCTTCGGCGGCGGCAACCGGAAACGCTGGCGGCTCAACCATTCGCCGGTGTTCCTCGATTTCCTCGAGGGCAAACGCGACCTGGAATGCACGCCGTGGGGCATCCCGTCGTATTCCCTGCTCGGCTGGCAGCGCCCGTGCTACCTGCTGGACGACGGCTACGCGAAGACGTACCGGGAACTCATCGAAACCACCGAATGGGAGAACTTCGGCCGAGGCAAGGACCCGCGCTGCGCCAACTGCATGGCCCACTGCGGCTACGAACCCACCGCGGTGATCGCGACGCTCGGCTCGCTCAAGGAATCCGTCCGGGCCGCCGTCGGACACTGACCCACGGTACGTGAGGGGAACCCTCACGGACTCTGATTCCCTCAGGGTTCCCCTCACGTACCGCGCAAAGGGGTTTGCTCGCCCAGCGTGGGACGTGTCATGATGACTCCATGCGTACGCAGCGATTTCTTCGCCCCCGGGGAGTGCCCGGGGGCTGCGCGTGCGCGCCGGGTTCCGCCCGCTGACGTCCGCGTCTCCCCTCACTGCCCGGGGGTGAAGTCCAGAACTTCACGCTCCGAAGTGAGGAACCCCTTCCCGTGGACACCCTTGACCCAGCCTCGGCGCTGCACCGGATCACCGAGCTGACCGAGGCCGCGCTAGCCGATCTCGCCCAGGCCAGCACTCCGGCAGCAGTCGCCGCTCTGCGCCGTTCCGCGCTCGGCAAATCCAGCCCGCTCGCCGCCGTACGCCGCGAACTCGGCCGCTACGACCCGGCCTCCCGCAAACAACTCGGACTCGCGCTTTCCGCGGCCCATCAACGCATTACCTCCGCACTCGATGAGCGGCGAACCGTCGAACCAGCACTGGAGCACCCGCTCGACCCCACCGTCCCCGGCCTCCCCCCGCTGACCGCCGGACTGCATCCGGTCACCCAGCTGAGATACGACCTCGACGACGCCTTCCGCGCACTCAACTTCGAGATCGTCGAAGGCCCGGAAATCAGTTCCGTCGAAGTGGAATTCGACCGGCTGAACTTCCCGCCCGACCACCCGGCGCGCGAAAGCATGGACACCTACTGGCTGGCCGACGGCCGCTGCCTGCGCCCGCACCTGACCGGCGCGAGCGTCCGGTACCTGAGCACGCACGAACCGCCGATCCGGATCGCTTACCCAGGCCGGGTTTACCGCAACGAAAGCACCGACGCCCGGCACGAACGGGCGTTCTTCCAGTACGAGGTGCTGGTGGTGGACGAGGCCGTCCCGCTCGCCACCGCTCGGTTCCTCGTCGACGCCATTCTCGGCACGGTGTTCGGCGAGCCGGTGCGGACGCGGATGCGAGCCGGATACTTCCCTTTCGTAGAGCCAGGTTTCGAGATCGACATGGCCTGCCGCGTGTGCACCGGACGCGGCTGCCGCACCTGCGGACGGACCGGCTGGCTCGAACTCATGCCCGGCGGCAGCCCGCACCCGCACGTCCTGCGTGCCGCCGGACTCGACCCGGCGCGATGGTCCGGCTGCTACCTGAACGTCGGCCTGGACCGGCTGGCGATGATGCGGTACGGCATCGACGACGTCCGGCTGATGCACAGCGCCGACCTCCGCTTCCTCTCCCAATTCTCGTGAAAGGCCCCCGTCGTGAAGATCTCCCGGGACTGGCTGACCGACTACGTGCCGCTGCCCGACTGTTCGCCGGACCAGCTCGCACACGATGTGACCTTGAAGACGGTCGAAGTCGAGGGTTACGACCTCGTCGACGGCGACGTCGTGTTCGAGATCGACAACAAATCGCTCACCAACCGCCCCGACCTGTGGGGACACTACGGAATCGCGCGGGAACTATCCGTCCTCTATGGACTACCGCTGGCTCCGCTCCCCCGCGTCGCCCGGCCGCCGAGCACCACCGGAATCGTCAGCTCGGTCGATCCTGCCTGGCACCGGCGGATTCTGGCGGTCCAGTGCACAGGAGACAGTTCCGTGCCGGCTCCGCCGTTGATCCGCGACCGGCTCCGGCGAATCGGCGCACCGAGCCAGAACCTGTGCGCCGACCTGAGTGCCTACGTGATGTACTCCGTCGGCCAGCCCAGCGACGTCCGCAGTTCCGGCGACTCGATCGTGCTGGAAATCCCGACGCTGGTCCCGAGCCGAGCCCGCCGCAGTGCCCGGACCGAAGCTTCGGTGCGGCAAGAGAAAGGCCTGGACACGCAGCGCGTCGACCAGGCCGCCGACCTGTTCCTCCATCTCCTGACCGAAACCGACCCGTCAGCCGTGGCGCTCGGCGAGGAAGACGTCGTCCTCGCCGCCACCCGACGTGCCGAAATCGAGGCAAGCCTGGCCGAGATCGAACGCCGGATCGGCATCCGGCTGCCCCCGGACGAAATCCTCCGCGTCCTCCGCGCCCTCGGCTGCACCGCCGAGATCACCGGGGACCAGCTGCGGGTCGTCGCCCCGTCGTGGCGCTCCACCGGCGACCTCTCGCTGCCCGTGGACATCGTCGAGGAGCTGGCCCGCATCCACGGCTACGACGCACTACCCGCGCGACGACCAGTCGTGGAGCTAACCCCGCGCTCCCGGCTCCCGTTGAGCCGCCAAGTCCGGGAGGTCCTGGCCGCGCGCGGCGGTGCGACGGAAGTGCTGACGTACCCATGGTCCGCCGACCACCTGCTCACCGCATGCGGTCTCAATGCCGAGTTGACGATCGACCACCCGCCGGCCCCGGACCGCGCCCGGCTGCGCCCGTCGCTGATCCCGAACCTCCTCGAAGCCGCAGCCGCCAATCTGCGCTATCACGACGAGTTCAGCATCTTCGAAGTCGGCACCGTCTTCCCCGCGACGGAGCGGACCTCCGCCGGAATCCTGCTCGCCGGACCGGACGGAGTCGACTTGTTCCGCCGAGCCAAGGGTTTAGTCGAGCTGATCCGCCGACACTGCCATCTCACCGCACTGGATCTGTCCGGCGCACCCGACCTGACCTGGACAGACCCGTCAGCACGACTGGCAATCCACCCGGGCGGCGCGCTGGCGCTGGTCCGGCCGTCCGTGCTCCGGACGGCGGGGATCGACCGGGGCGCGGTCGCGTGCGTCGAACTGGACCTCGACGCGCTGCGCACGCACCCGTCGCGAGAGAACCGCTACACGCCGGTCGGCGATCTGCCGGAGTCGGACTTCGACCTGTCCGTCCTCGCCGCCGACACCGTGCCGTGGTCGCTGGTCGCCGACACCGCGGCCCAGGCCCACGACCTGGTGCAGCGGGTGGCCTACGTCGGCGAGTACCGAGGTTCCCGGATTCCGGCGGACCACCGGTCGCTCACCCTGCGGGTCACCCTCCGCCCGCGATCCGCGACGCTGACCGCGGGCGAAATCGCCGCCGCCCGCTCCACAGTGCTGGCCGCACTCGATCGGGCGGGGGCACGGCCGCGGTGAGACTCAGCCGAGACCAGATCGAGCGATGACGTTCGCGATGCTGATCCGAACCGCAGTAAATCCACTGTGGACGAACGAGTCCGCAAGGTCCGCTGCGGACTGATCGGGGTAGTACCGTTCAGCGATCCCCACCGCGACGCGCTTGATCTGGTCCGGATCGGCGGAGATCCGCGTTTGTCCTTCGATGGCAACAAAACTGTAGGGCTGCCGCTCGTCGCCGACACAGACCGAGACACGCCCGTCCCGCGCGAGGCTTTTGCCTTTGACGCTCCCCGGCGACAAGGCGAAAGCGAGTTCGTCGCCGTCGAGGACGAAGCAGACCGGAGTGACGTGGGGCCGTCCGTCGGCGCGGGTGAGGGCGAGGTGGGCAAGCCTGGTTCCCTCAGCGAGGAAGGCGCGCCATTCGGTGTCGGTCATGGTGGTCATCGGAGTGTTCCCTTCTCGGTTAACTCATCGTGCTGTCGCTCACGAAGACGTCCAGCGACGGCCTACTGGGCAAGGGAGAGCAGAATCCCGGCGGCGAAAGCCACGGCGGCGCGAGGACGGCGAACGTCGCGCCGAACTGGACCGCCAACCCGATCTGCCCGAGACTGAGAATGAGGACCGCAATGGCATAACCGGCAATGCTCTGCGTCATGGTGATCATCAGACGATCGGCAAGCAACACCGGCAGCAACGCGCGCCTCCGGCGACTCCCGATGGAACGCGTCTCCGGTACCGCGGCCACGATCAACGCCGCGGCCAGCATCGCGACGGAGTTCAACCAGAGGAGCAGACCGTACCCGCGGCGTCGCCCCGGCGGATCCCAAGGCGGCCAACGCGGCACCCGCCGCCGTCGGGGTCATCCGGTGTTCCTGCGTCAGGTACAGCACCAGCATCGGCTGCACGAACAAGCCGCCCCTCGCGACGAGATGGCACGCGCCGAGCGCCCACGCGAGGGACGGCAGCCTAGTTCTCTCGGCGGTAATCGCGGTGACTGTCATAGCTTCGACGCTAAGAGCGCCAAGAGATTAAGAAAAGCGATTGTTTACGATCATATCCATCGTGGTTCGCGATACATTGAGACCATGGCCGACCTGGACCTGCGCCAGCTGACGACGATGCTCGCGATCGCCGAGGAGGGAACGTTCTCGGCTGCGGCGAACCGGCTGGGCTACACGCAGTCGAGCGTGAGCCAGCACATCGCGGCCCTGGAACGCGCTGTCGGCGGCGCGGTGTTCGACCGTCCGGGAGGTCCGCGTCCGGTGCGGATCACTCCCCTGGGCGCCGTCGTCCTCGAACACGGCCGGGAAGTATTGGCGAAAGCCGACACACTGGGTCGGGCGGTCGACCGGTTCAAGGCCGGTGAGGGCAGGATCGACGTCGGCACCCTGCAAAGCGTCTCCCACGCGATCCTGCCGACCGTGCTGCGCCTGCTCCGGGAAGAGCGTCCCAGCTGCGAAATCCGGCTCTCGGAACCGGACGAGCCTCGGCTCGGCGAACTCGACCTGCTGTTCCACGACGGGCTCATCAGCGAGGACACGGAACACGTCCTGCTGATGGAAGACCCGTACCTGGTGGTCGCGCCGCCCGGGGCCTTGCCGTCCGGCCCGGTGTCCGCACGAAAGCTGGACGGCAAGGCGATGGTGGCCTGGCCCGCGACCTGCGACCAGCCCAGATTGGAACAGTCCCTGGCCGACGCCGGCGCCCGGCCGCGCATCGTGTTCCGGTCCGCGGGCAGCGAAACGATGGTGTCGATGGTGCGTGCCGGAATGGGACTCGCCGTGCTGCCGTGGCTGGCGATCCACCAGGTCGTCTGCCGCGACTGCGGCGCGATCCACGGACCGGAGGGATGGCCGGATCTGCGGGTGCACGAACTCGATCCCGCTCCGGCGCGCGCGATCTACCTGCACTGGCCGCCCGGCCGGGGCGACCAGTCTCCGCTCGCGGCGCGGGCGGTCGAGGTGGCGGCGGAAGTGGCGCGCGAGCTGGCCCAGCAGGCCCCGGCAGCCCGGGCCTGACCTGCTCCCCCATCAGACGGCCTCGAGAGCACCGCCGAATCGCTCGCCGAACCCGCGACCGCAGCGGCCCGCCGAAATCGCGCGCGAGCTGCCCCAGCGAGTCGGGACCGGCCGCGCCCCACCGGGTCCGGTCCCGGAATCACCAGGTCGAGGGCACCACTCCGCGCCCCCGGCCATTCGGCCTGATCAGGCCACCGTCGCGTCCACCGTGACCTCGATGCTCCCGCCGAGGGCCTTCGAGTACGGGCACGTCTGGTGCGCAGCCGCGGCCAGCGCGTCGGCGGTCTCCTGATCCACCCCCGTCAACTCCAGGTGCAAAGCCGCGCTGAGCCAGAAGTTCGCCTCGTCGTGATGCAGCGTCACATCCGCGACGACCGCCAGGTCCGCCAGCTTCACCTTCCGCTGCGCGGCGGCAATCCGCACCGCGCCCATGAAACACGACGACCAGCCAGCCGCGAGCAACTGCTCCGGGTTCGTCGCGCCGCCGTTGCCTCCCAACTCCTTCGGGATCGCGAATTTCAGGTCGAGCGCGCCGTCGGACGAAACCGCGCGTCCGCCGTTGCGGCCTTCGCCGGTGGTGGTGACGGCGGCGGTGTAAGTGGTTTCAGACATGACTTTCCTTTCCAAGGGTTTTCAGAAGGGGTTTTCAGAAGCCGCTGAGGACGGTGCCGGTGAGCGCCGCCAGCGCGCCGAGAATTTCGCGGAACGCCTGGGTGATCGGGTCCATCGGACGTGGCCTTTCGGTAGGCGACCGGGGCGCTGTCCTCCGGTCTCGGCGACGGGAGAACCTTCGCACGCACATTCGTCACCGGTCAAGACGGTTACGCATTTCTGTGACCCGCTACTCATAACCTCCTAGACTGGTTATACTTCCTTGCGTCCTGATTCGTCACCTGTCAGACTGGTGCGCATGGAGCACGCCTTCCCCTGCGGGAACCCGGCACTGGACTTCGTCGGCACGCTGCGGGCCCGCCGCAACGACGAGCCGGCCGAGATGCTCGGGTCGCCGTGCAGCCTGGACGCCTGGTTCCGCGAGTCGGGGGTCACCGGCGCCGACCCGGCGAGCACCGCCGCGGACCTGGCCGGGGCGATCGCCGTCCGGGAGGCGATCTACGCGCTGGTCGCCGCCCGGCTCGTCGGCCACGAGTACGACCCGGAGGCGTTGACGCTGGTCAACGAGGCGGCCGCACAGCCGGACGCGGTCCCGCAACTGAGCCGGAACGGACGGCAGGTCCGGGCGACGGCACCGCAGGCGTTGTCGACCGTGGCCCGGGCCGCGGTGACGATCCTGGGCGGGCCGGACGCGGATCTGCTGAAGGAATGCGGGCGGCCGGAGTGCACGCAGGTTTACCTGGACCATTCGCGCGGGTCACGGCGGGAATGGTGCGCGATGGCTACCTGCGGAAACAAAATGAAGGCGGCGGCTTATCGAGCACGGCAACGGGGAAATCCCCCGCTGACCCCGTCTCGGCAATCCTGAAAGTTCAGCCGGCGAACAATTGGCGCAGCACAGAACGGCTGTCGTCGTCCGCCGCCCGGTAGATCAGCACGCGCTGGTCCGGATTCTCCAGCGGGGCAAGCACTTCGAACCGCACCGTGAGCTCTCCGGCTTCGGGATGCCGCAGCACTTTGAGCCCCCGGCCGTTGATCGCGACGTCCCGCTCCGCCCACCACCGGGCGAATTCCTCGTCCTGGGCAAGGAACTCCGCGATCAGGTCGCTCAACTCCGCGTCGTCCGGATGCGTCGCCCAGGCCGCCCGCAGGTGCGCGATTCCTTGCCGTACCACGGTTTCCCGGTCGGTGTAGAACTTTCGCAGTTCCGGATGACGCAGGCACAGCCACATCGCGTTGCGCTGCGACGGCGGCAGTGTCTCGAAATCCACCAGCAGGCGCGTCATTTCGCGATTCCAGGCGAGGATGTCGTAGCGATGGTTCAGCAGCATCGCCGGGAGCGGGGAAAGATCGGCGATCAGCTGCGCCAGCGGTTCCGCCGCGACGGCAGCGGGTTTGTCCGCTGAACGCGGCTGCTGCTGAGCCAAACCGTAGAGGTAAGCGCGCTCGCCGGGGCTCAGCCGCAACGCTCCGGCCAGCGCCTCCACGACCTCCGCCGACGGACGCAGCCCGCGCGCCTGTTCCAGCCGCACGATGTAGTCGATGCTCACGCCGGCCAGTTCGGCGACCTCTTCGCGGCGCAAGCCGGGCGTCCGCCGGGCCTGACGGCGCGCGGGAAGGCCGAACTCGGCCGGGTCGAGGCATTCGCGGCGGGTCCGCAGGAACGCGGCCAGCTCTTGGGTTCGGTCCACAACGCGAGTCATCGCCGCCGACTCTACCCGAGGGTAGGACCCGCCATCCCAGGCAAATCCTTCCCTTACCCCGGGCCCGCGACGAGAACAGGCTGGTCAGCGGCACTGGAGCACAAGCACAGGAGGACCCATGCCGCTCACTCTCGACACCTACCGGCTGCTGGGCCGGTCCGGGCTGCGGGTCTCGCCGCTGGCGCTCGGCACGGCGACCTTCGGCACCGAATGGGGCTGGGGCGTGGCCGAGGAGGGCGCGCGCCGGCTGTTCGACCAGTACGTCGAACGCGGCGGCAACTTCATCGACACCGCGCCGACCTACACCGACGGCACCGCCGAGCGCATGCTCGGCACGTTCACCCGCGGCAACCGCGAAAACCTTGTCCTGGCGACGAAGTACACCACCCTGCGCCGCCCCGGCGACCCGAACTCGGGCGGACCGCACCGCAAAAACCTGTTCGCGTCGGTGGAGGCCAGCCTGCGGCGGCTGAACACGGACTACCTGGACCTGCTCTACCTGCACGTCTGGGATTTCACGACGCCGGTCGAGGAGATCCTGCGCGGCATGGACGACCTCGTCCGCCAGGGCAAGATCCACTACGTCGCGATGTCCAGCGTGCCCGCCTGGCAGGTCTCGCGCATGCAAACGGTCGCCGACCTGCGCGGATGGGCGCCCCTGGTCGCGCTGCAGGTCGAGTACAGCCTCGTCGAGCGCACCGGCGAGCGCGACCTGCTCCCGATGGCCCGCGAGATGGGGCTCGGCGTAGTGCCGTTCTCCCCCTTGGGCGGCGGCGTTCTGACCGGCAAGTACACCCGCGCCGACCTGACCGCCGCCGACCCGGTCCCGGGCGAGAGCACGCGCAAGAGCTTCAATCTCGCCGTCGGCGCGGTCACCGAACGCAATCTGGGGATCGCCGACGTCCTGGTCGGCGTCGCCGGGGAGATCGGCTGCACCCCCGCCCAGGCCGGGCTCGCCTGGACGCTGCGGAACCCCGCCGTGACCGCGCCGATCATCGGGGCCCGCACCCCTGAGCAGCTGGAAGACAACCTGGCCGCGCTGACCGTGGAGTTCACCGAGCCGCAGCTGGCCCGGCTCGCCGAAGCCAGTGCGATCCAGCTCGGCATCCCGCACGACCAGCTCGCCAGCGACCACCTCCGCACGGCGACCCGCGGCGACCTGACGATCGAAGACCGGCGCTGACCGGCGGCAGCCCTATTGCCGGCTGCGCGAAATGCCGCGGCCGAGAATACGAAACCGCCCCCAGCCCAAGCGAACACCCAACCACCCAGTTCAGCATTGCCGGTCGAATGTGTTCAACCCTCCGGAAGTCGGTGATTCCGAAGACCGGGCAGAATCGCTGCACCGGACCACCCCGATCCGCGGTCTTCCGTGCGCCCGCGCAGTTTCCCGCTGTCCATTATAGACAGCGGGAAACACGCTGGGTGTCCGCGATCCGCGCTCGCGCCACCCGTCCGGCGCAATCTCCGGAAAACCGTTCGGCAAGCACCACAAGAGACAGTGGTCTTGCTTGACAACGTTGACGGATAACGGCCGCTCCGCCTTTCTTTGCCAGCTGTTGACCTTTCCCGCGCCCCGGGCGTATGGTCTAGACCAAGAAGCCCACCCCCTTCGCTCGAACCTCCCGCGGGCCGGCTCCCGGAAAGCCGGTGCGTCGCTTTGTCGTACCCGCACAAGGAAACGAGCATTCCCCGAAGGAGATGTCCATGAAAGCGAACCGGAAACTCGTCGCCGCCGCGGTCGGCACGGCGATCGCCCCGGTGCTCGTGCTGATCAGCCCGGCAGGCATCGCCAGCGCGCACGGGTACGTCAACGCGCCGGCGAGCCGGCAGGCCCAGTGCGCGCAAGGAGTCGTTTCCTGCGGCCAGATCAAGTACGAACCGCAGAGCGTCGAAGGACCGAAGGGCCTGCACAGCTGCAGCGGCGGCAACGCCCAGTTCGCCGAGCTGAACGACAACAACAAGGGCTGGAAGGCGTCGCCGGTCGGCTCCTCGGTGGCCTTCACCTGGAAGTTCACCGCCCGGCACCGCACGTCCACCTACGAGTACTGGATCGGCAACGACAAGATCGCCACGGTGGACGGCGGCGGCCAGCAGCCCCCGGCGACGGTCACCCACAACGTGAACCTCAAGGGGCACACCGGAAGGCAGACGGTGCTCGCCGTCTGGAACATCGCGGACACCGCGAACGCCTTCTACGCCTGCATCGATCTGCAGGTCAGCTGACCCGGACGGTCCACAACAGACACTGAGGCGCGGGCCGTGGCGGCGGCCCGTGCCTCAGTGCGCGTCCGCGGCTTTTTCCGGGAATGACAAAACCGGCCAGTTTCCCCCGCATTCGTTGACCCCGTCTCCCGGCCGTGGCTAGCGTGCCGGTCACCGGAAAAGGGCACGACTCCAGGAGGCGGTTTTCCTTGATTTCCCGGCGGGCATTCCTCGGCGCATCCGCGGCAGCCGCGACATTTCCCCTTTGGAATGCCGCGTTCGCCTCCGCGACCACCCCCGACACCGCGAAGGTCGCGTTCAACGACCAATCCGGCGCCAGCCAGGCGTACGCGTACATCACCGGCACGACACTGGACAACCGGCTCGTCATCCTGAAGGCCGACGGCACGCCTTATTACCCGCCGTCCCCGGGCAGCGACCACACCCCGCTCGGCGAGGACTGCGCGATCCCGCTGAAGTCGCTTTCCCAGGTCACCGTCCCGAAAATGTACGCGGCGCGGATCTATGTCGTCCTCGACGGCAAACTGGACTTCTTCGTCAACCAGGGCCCGGCGCTCGTGCATCCGAGCTTCCTCGCCGCCGACGACCCGAATTACGGCCGGAACTGGTCGTTCTGCGAATTCACCTTCAACAACGACGTGCTGTTCGCCAACATCAGCTACGTCGACTTCGTCGCGATCCCGATCGGCCTGCACCTCACCACGACCGGCTCCGGCGACCAGACCGTGCCCGGGCTGCCGGCCCGCTCGCTCGACCCGATCTGCGACGCGCTCAACGCCCAGGGCGGCAAATGGGGCACGCTCATCGAGACCGGCGGCGACGGAAAGCCGTTGCGCGCCCTGTCCGCGCATTACCGCGCCGACCAATTCGGCGGATACCTCGACGGCTACATCGACGAGGTGTGGAAGAAATACGCCAGCGAGACGCTCACCGTCGACACCCAGGTGCCCGGGCTCGGCGCGTTCACCGGCCAGGTCGGCTCCGACGGCGTGCTCGCCTTCAACAACGGCGAACGATTCGACAAACCCGCCACGCCGGACGTGTGGAGCTGCGACAGCGGCCCGTTCGCCATCAAACAAGGCGACAGCGACGCCCGAAAAGCGATCATTCCCCGGCTAGCAGCGGCGTTGAACCGCACCACCTTGCGCGACAACCCGAAACAGCCGACCGGCGAGGATCCGGCGAAGTTCTATCAGAACCCGGAAACCAACCACTACGCACGGATCGTGCACAGCAAACTCCCGGACAACCGAGGCTATGCGTTCCCGTACGACGATGTCTCCCCCGGCCCCGATTTCAGCGGCGCAGTCCAAGCGGGCGACCCGGACACGCTCACCATCACGGTAAACGCCCTGCGCTGAGCCGAAGACGCGCCGCGGTCCATTGAGGACCGCGGCGTCGTCATCCGGTGAGATCGCCTTCCCGCTCGTTCTTCGCCGCGTAGAAGGCCAGCTTCTCCTCGTCGACTTCCACCCCGAGCCCCGGCCCGGTCGGCACCTGCAGCCAGCCGCCGGAAAGCTGCAGCGGTGCCACAATGTCGTCGGCATGCAGGTAGTACATGCTGTCGATCGCCCTCGACAGCACCGGCGTGCTGGCCACCACCGCCAGATGCGCGGCGGTGGCGATACCGAGTTCGCCGCCGCTGTGCAGATTCATCCCCAGCCCGAACGTCTCGCAATGCGCGGCAAGCGCCTTCGTCGCCGCGATACCGCCCCATTTGTAGACGTCACCGTGGATCACGTCGACCGCACCGAGCCGCACCGCCGGCGCGAACTCCTCGAACCGGACCACGCACATGTTGGTGCACAACGGAATCCGCACCTTCGCACGCACCTGGCTCATTCCCTCGATCCCCGCGCACGGGTCTTCGAGATACTCGAGATCCAGCTCTTCCAGCGCAATCCCGGCGCGAATCGAATCGGGAACTGACCACGCGGCATTAGGATCGACCCGCAGCTCGACGTCCGGCAGTGCGCTCCGCAGCGCCCGCATGATCCGGACATCGCCGCGAACGTCCCGGGTGCCTTTCAGTTTCACCGCCGAGAATCCGCCCTCGGCAACCACTCTCGCCGCGTGTTCGGCCAAACCTTGCGCGAGTTCCTCGCCTTCCGCACCGGGCGCGTCCGCACGCGTGATCAACGCGGTGATCGGCACCTCGGTCCGCACCGCCCCGCCGAGCAGATCGGTCACGGACTGCCCAGTGACGCGTCCGATCAAGTCCCAGCACGCGACGTCCAGCCCGGCCAGCGCCGCATAACCCAGGTAGCCGTGGAAAAACGGCACCATGTGCTGCCGCCGATGGAACGCTTCGAGCGCGAACGGGCTTGTCCCGATCAGTTCCGCGCCCAGTTTACGCGTCAGCTCCGCGACCGGACGCCCCCACATCGTCTCGCCCCAGCCCTCGGCGCCGGTGTCCGTGCGCAGCCGCACCACCGTCCGGGTTTCGCCGGTCTTGGTCTCGAACGAACTGGTGAACGGATTCGTCAGCGGCAGATTCACGACCCAGACGGCAACGTCGGTGATCTTCATGCCCGCGACCCCAGCGCCGCCGACACGACGCGGCGAATCGGTTCCAGTTCGACGTTTTCCACCGCCGCCTCCGCCCCGGGCATTTCCTCGATCGCGGGCTCAGCCTTCAACAACACCCGAAACACCCGCGGCAATACCGTCCGACCGACCAGATCCTCCGCGAGCGCCGCTGCCTCCGGAGTGTCCATTTTGTACTGTGCAGCAAGATAATCGGCGAGCCGCGCGTACATCACCGCGAACATCGCCTCGTAATACGCATTCGCGCTGTCCGGCAACCGCTCGGCGGCCGAGATGCAGAGCCGACACGTCCGCGCCTGCGGCTCCCAGGTCAGCAGCTGCTGGAACCGGCCGCAGAACAGCGCGACCGCCTCGGCCGGGTCGTCCGCGTAGACGTCCGGCGTCATGAGCTTGCCGAGGTAGAGCTCGCGGACCAGGTCGAGCACCGCGAGGAACAGCTTGTCCTTGCTCTCGAAGTGCGCGTACAGCGACCGCTTCGACGTCCCCGCGCTGGCCGCGACCGCGTCCATCGACGCGCGCTCGAACCCGGTCTCGAGGAACACGTTCTTCGCCGCCAGCAGGATGTGCCTGCGCAACTCCGCACCCCGCAGCTGCGAACCGCCTTCACGCGCCATCTTGCCTCCGCCAAAAGTAAACGGTACGGTGGAGTTTACTTACTCCTCCACCTCTCCGACAGTCTCCTGGAGTGCCCGCATGATCGTCGTCACCGCCCCCACCGGCAACATCGGCAGCCGCGTTCTCGCCGAGATCGCCGACGGTTCGCGCCCCGTCCGCGCGATCGTCCGCGACCCGGCGAAACTGCCCGCTGACCTGCGGGAACGCATCGAAGTCCACCAGGGTTCGCACAGCGATCCCGAGGTACTCGCCCGGGCCTTCGACGGCGCGGACACCGTGTTCTGGCTCGTCCCGCCCGACCGGCGAGCCGCCAGCGCCGACGAGGCCTACTCCGGCTTCGCCCGCCCTGCCGTCGAGGCGATCCGCGCCCACGGCGTCCGCCGGGTCGTGTCGGTCAGCGCGCTCGGGCGCGGCACTGCCTTCGCCGAACGGGCCGGGCACGTCACCGCCACCCTGGCGATGGACGACCTCATCGCCGGCACCGGCGTCGCCTTCCGCGCGCTGGCGAATCCGACCTTTATGGACAATCTGCTGCGCCAAACCGCGGTGATCAAGGAACAAGGCACGTTCTACGACATCCTGCCGCCGGACTACGCCGCACCGACCGCCTGCACTCGCGACATCGCCTCGGTCGCGTCCCGGCTGCTGATCGATCCTTTGTGGACTGGCCGCGAAGAAGTCCCGATCCTCGGCCCGGAAGACCTGTCGCTGAACCAGGAAGCCGAAATCATGAGCGAGGTGCTGGGGATTTCGGTTAAGTACCAGCAGGTTCCGGTCCCGGCGCTGGGCGAGCAGGTCCGCGCGAGCGGTCTCTCCGAAGCGATGGCACAGTCCATGATGGACATGATGACCGCGAAGCTGAACCACCTGGACGAGGGCGTCGTCCGCACCCCGCAGCACGCCGTCGAGGCCCCGACGACTTTCCGCCAGTGGTGCGAAGAAGTCCTCAAGCCCGCGGTAGACAAGGCCTGATCTTATCGGCCGCTGTGCGCCAGTCCGGTCAAGATGTGGTCCAGACCGCGGCGGAACGCTCGCTCATAGCGATCGTCGGCGTGCGGCGCTTCCGCTTCGACCATGATCCGGCTCAGGTGCGGGTAATTCCCGCTGCCGATGATCGATTCGCCGTATTGCGCCTGCACCGCCAGCCACTTCGGCATGTCCACTCCGGACCGGCGCGCCGTTTCCTGTTCGGCCAGTTCGTCGAGGACGTGGCCGCGGACAAAAGTCAGCACTGTGCCGACCTGGGCCAAGACCTCGTCCGCGGCCAGGTCCAGCACGTCCACCGTCGCGTACGCCGCGTCCAGCCACGCCAGGCTGTTCGGCCCCAGCGCCGGACGGGCGGCGGGCAACGCGGCCAGCCACGGATGCCGCACCACCAAGGCGCGATACTCGCAAGCGACCACCCTCAGGTCCGCCTGCCAGTCACCGGTCGGCGCTGGCGGCTCGTGCTCCCCGAAGGCGGCGTCGACCATCAAGTCGAACAGCTCGTCCTTCGTGGCGATGTAGCGGTACAACGTGGTCGTGCCGCTGCCCAGGTCGCGGGCGACCCGGCGCAGGGACACCGCTTCGAGGCCCTCCGCGTCCGCGACCTGGATGGCCGCGGCCGCGAGGTCGGCCCGGCTGTAGGCCGGACGCGGTCCCCGCGCGCCGCGTTCCGGCCGCAGCCAGATCGGCGGGCGCGCCTCGGCCGCGGGCGCTGCGTCGTCAACCATGGACCGCATTATTGCGAACGCTGTACGCGGTTAGTTAGAGTGGTCTTTATGCGAACACTGTGCCCGGGTAATCGGGAAGACCGGTGACCGGGTACCGCACCGGGTCGGTCGCCTCCGCCGACGGAACGGTCATCGGATACCGTCAGCTGGGCAGCGGTCCGGCGGTACTGCTCGTGCACGGAGGCATGCAGGCGGCGCAGCACCTGATGAAGCTCGCGACCGCGCTGTCGACCGAATTCACCGTCTGCGTGCCCGACCGCCGCGGCCGAGGACTCAGCGGACCGCACGGCACCGGCTACGGGATCGCGCGGGAAACAGAAGACCTGCACGCGCTAGTCGAGAAGACCGGCGCGGCACAGGTTTTCGGCCTGAGTTCAGGAGCACTCATCACGCTGCGAAGCGCCCTCTCCATCCCCAAGATCAGCGCGGTCGCCCTGTATGAACCACCGCTGTCCGTCAACGGCTCCGTGCCGTTGGCGTGGCTCCCGCGTTTCGAACGCGAGGTCGCCCGCGGGCAGCTCGCTTCAGCCCTGGCAACAGCCTCAAAGGGATTGGCGGTCGAGCCGACGCTCGACCGGATCCCGCGCTTCGCGCTCGTGCCCTTCATGGCGATCGGCGCACGCCTGCACCACAGCGGAGCTGATGCAAACGTGCAGATTCTCGCACTCGTCCCGACTCAGCTCTTCGACATGCGACTGGTCGAGGAATCGGCCGACACCGCACCGGATTACGCGAACCTCAGCCCGCGAGTTCTGTTGCTGGGCGGTGCCAAAAGCCCCGCATACCTCCGGACCGCACTGGACGAACTGTCCGCCGCCATCCCGCACGCACAACGAATCACATTCTCCGGCCTCGGACATTCCGGCCCGGACGACGACGGCGACCCCGACCGGGTCGCCGAAGCCCTGCGCGCCTTCTTCACCACCTGAGCAACACCGTCAATGGCACTCAGTGCACTTCACTAGCCGCCCGGCAAGCAGGTCACCGAGGCTCGGCCTCGCGCAACGCGGCGCCGATCCTGGTCACCACCTCGTGCAACGGCGTCGCAGTGCTGAGCACCGCCACCACCGTTCCCGGCTCCGGCTCGGCCTCGCCTGAGGACTTCCCGCCGGACGTCCGGAACGCATCCGCGACCAGCGTGAACGCCTCCGTCGCCGCGGCCGCGATGTCGTCGCGCCCGCCGCTGCGCAGCCAGCGCCGCAAGACGTGGTTGTTAGCCGCCGCGATCGCCGCCGCGGCCACCGCGGCCCGGAGCGTCGCCGCCTCGTCGCCAGCCGCGGCGAACCGGTCCTGGAGGTAACGGGCGAGGACACGCTGGTAGCGGTCAACCGTCGCGACTTCCTTGTCCCGCAACGACGGCACCGTGCGCGTGAGACTGAACCGCTTGAGCGAGACGTCCAGTTCCGCCGCGTAAGACTCCAGCACGAGCGACACCGCGGCGGTCGCCACCTCGATCGGATCGCGCCCCGGGTCGGCGGTCTCGAAGACCTGCTCCATCTCGGCGACGATCTCGTCGTGATTGGCGAAGAGGACGTCGTCCTTGCTGTCGAAGTACCGGAAAAACGTCCGCCGCCCGACGCCCGCCGCCGCAGCGATGTCGTCGATGGTCGTCGCCTCGTACCCGTTGGCCGCGAAGAGATCCACTGCTGCCGTAGCAAGCGCGCGCCGCAACTGCCGCCGCCCGGCCGGCGTGGCCCCGACCCGGGTGCGCGGCGTCTCCGTCATCCCCGAACGGTAGCAGCCCAGGTTGCTAGTGGCACTGAGTGCCGTTAGCATGGGTCGCGCACCCCATGCGAGCGGAAGGCGTCGACGATGACACTCGACCAGCAACTGCGGCCCGACCACCACACCGGCCCAGACCCGGCAGACGCCTATTACGGCGGGGTGTTCGGCTGGTCGGTCCGCCGTCAGGGCGCGCGCCTGTTCCTGGCCCTGGAAAACGGCCTGTGCGCAGTCACCCTGCCGAAACTCACGTCGGGCCCCGTGCTCACCCACCTGGCCGCCCTGGGCTGCGACAGCCCGTCCCTGATCCTCCCCACCCAACACGGCCCGCGCCTGGCAATCCTGGCCGAAACCGACGGCGAACTCCTCCTGCGAGGCACCCTGCCCGCAGACGTCACCGTCCTGGACAGCGGCGCGCTCCTCCCCCTGCCGATCGGACAGCAAACCCCCGGCATGGGCCCCGAGTGGCTCACTGCCCCCGACCCGAGGCACCGCTGGCTGCCGAGCGTGAGCGCGGTACTGGCCGGAGTGCGCCAGCGCCCCTGATTCCCTTGCCCGCCTGGGCTGCACACGCCTTTCACGCTCACCGCACCACTTCGGCGACGCCTTCCACGGACACCGGTTCCCGCGAGGTGCCTTTCCCACGAGTGGCCCCTTCACGGACTCTGGAACCTAAGCGCCGCAAGGATCGCCGCACAGACCACACCTGCGCGCGGGTTCTTCTCCTTTCGCGCATAGCCAGCGTTCCGTGAGGGGAACCCTCACGGACTCTGAGTCCCTCAGGGTTCCCCTCACGACCCGCCGAAGTCCCTCAGGGGAACCTTCACGGACTTCGGCGCTTGGCCGCTGTTCCGTGAGGGACGCCTTCAGGGACGCGGATTCCCTCAAGGACCCCTTCACGGACCACCCACCACTTGCCGCGCTGCACCCAACGCCACATTCGGTGCCGCCCACGCACCCAATGCGGCATTCGGTGCATCCCACGCACCCAACGCCACATTGGGGCGCAAGCCCCCACCACCCACCCACCCAACCGGCACCCGCGAACCCAACCCACCAGACTCAAAGCCCCACACCACCCGCTCAACCGCAGCAGACGCACCCACCGAACCAAGCACCCACCCCACCCCCGCACCCCGATACGAAGCCAAAAACGCGGCGCGGGGGTGCTTGTCAAGGCATCTTTCCCGCCTTGACA
>NZ_JBEXMH010000082.1:0-32005 GCF_040610415.1 Amycolatopsis sp. NPDC004079
CTGGTTTCCCCCCGTGTCCTATCCCTACCTCGGGGGGGCAACCCTGAGGGAATCAGAGTCCCTCAGGGTTCCCCTCACGAACGGCGGCGGGGTGGGTGCGACCTGTGCTCGTGCTGGATCGCACCCACCGCTTGGCGTTGCTTAGCCGCGTTCGATGAGGTGGCCCACCACTTCCGGGCCGGGGTGGGCGTGGCCTGAGCCGTCGCGGCGGAGGTCGATTTCGGGGAGTTCCACGGGGTCTCCGGTGCGGCTCGCGCCTGCCGGGCGGGGGCCGATCCAGGCGACCTGGACTTGGGTTTCTCCCTTGAGGAACCGGTGGGTTCGCACGCCGCCGGTGGCTCGGCCTTTTGCCGGGTATTCGCTGAACGGCGTGACCTTCACGCTCTGGCCCGTCGCGGTGACGACCATCGGTTCGCCGTGTTCTTCGTCGTCCGTGCGGATGGCTCCGAAGAAGACTGCGGTCGCGTTCGCGGACAGTTTCACTCCTGCCATGCCGCCGCTCTTGGCGCCTTGCGGGCGGATCAGGCTTGCGGCGAAACGAAGCAGTGACGAGTCTGACGAGACGAAGGCCAGGGTTTCGTTTCCGTCCGCCAGCCAGGTCGCGCCTACGACCTCGTCGCCTGCCTTGAGGATGATGATCTCGAATTCGTCCGACCGGACTGGCCAGTCCGGCGCGCAGACCTTCACTACGCCGGCGCGGGTGCCGATGGCCAGGCCTGGCGATTCTCCCGCTTGCTCGCCCAAGGGCGCGATGCCTACGACGCGTTCGCCCTTTTCGAGTGGTACCAGCTCTTTTGCTGCCATACCACCGCGCAGAGACACAGTGCCTGCTTGTTCTGGGAGCACGGGCAGCGGCAGGACATCCGTCTTGAAGGCGCGGCCTCGGCTCGTCACCAACAGCACTTGGCCGCGCGCGGTGGTGTGTACGACGGCCGATACAGCATCGTGTTTTACGCGGCCGTTGCGGCGGCGGACTTCTGACGCCTCTTCGGATTCCGCTGCGGTGCGGGCGACCAGGCCGGTGGCCGAGAGAATCACCTGGCACGGGTCGTCGGCGACTTCCAGCGGGCCGGACGGCTTTGACGCGGCCAGGACTTCCTTCAGGTCGCCGTCGATGAGGCGGGTGCGGCGTTCGGTGGGGAAGTCCTTGGCGATCTTCGCCAGTTCCGTCGAGACGAGCTTCTTCAGGACCGACTCGTCCTCGAGGATCGTGGTCAGCTCGGCGATCTCCGCGCGGAGCTTCTCCTGCTCGTTTTCCAGCTCCAGCCGGTCGTACTTGGTGAGGCGGCGCAGCGGGGTGTCGAGGATGTAGGTCGCCTGGATTTCGGACAGCTTGAACTTCGTCATCAGGCCGTCCTTCGCGGCGGCCGCGTTTTCGCTTTCGCGGATCAGCCGGATGACCTTGTCGATGTTCAGCAGCGCGATCAAGAGACCGTCGACCAGGTGCAGGCGTTCTTCGCGCTTGCGGCGGCGGTAGCGCGTGCGCCGCGTGACGACCTCGTAGCGGTGCCGCAGGAAGACCTCCAGCAGCGCCTTCAATCCGAGCGTCTGCGGCTGGCCGTCGACGAGCACCAGGTTGTTGATGCCGAACGACTGCTCCAGCGGCGTGAGGCGGTACAGATCCGCCAGCAGCGCCTGCGGGTTGACGCCCACCTTGCACTCGATGACGAGCCGCGTGCCGTTCTCGCGGTCGGTGAGGTCCTTGACGTCCGCGATTCCGGTGAGCCGCTTGGACTTGTTGACCTCGTCGGTGATCTTCTCGATCACCTTCTCCGGGCCGACGCCGTACGGCAGCTCGGTGACCGTGATGGCCTGCCGACCGCGGCTGCCTTCCAGCGGGCCGGTCTCGACATTCGCGCGCATCCGCACCACACCGCGGCCGGTTTCGTAGGCCTTGCGGACCTCGTCCAGTCCCAGCAGGCTGCCGCCGGTGGGTAGGTCGGGGCCGGGGATGTACTCCATCAGCTTGTCGAGCGTGGCGGTCGGATGGTTGATCAGCCACCGCGCGGCGCCGATCACCTCGCCGAGGTTGTGCGGGATCATGTTGGTCGCCATGCCGACCGCGATCCCGGACGTGCCGTTGACCAGCAGGTTCGGGTACGCGGCGGGGAGCACCGAAGGCTCTTCGAGCGAACCGTCGTAGTTCGGGCGGAAATCGACGGTGTCCTCGCCGAGCTCGCCGACCAGCAGCATCGCTTCGGGGGACATCCGGGCTTCGGTGTTGTGGTTGACGAAACCGCCGGCCAGGAATGAGTGGTCCTCGGTGGTCACTCGCACCGAGTAGACCTCGGCGGGTTCGGCGGCAGTCGCGTCGACGACCTCTTCGAACCGGTAGCCGGAATCCATGATCGGCAGGATCGTCGCGAGGATCTCGGTGTCCTTGATCCGGTCGATGATCCGGAGCCGCTCGGTTTCCCACCGTTCGATCCGGTCGAAGTTGTGCCGGGTGAGCCATTTCCGGCCGCTGCCACGACGGTCGAAGTCGAGCGCGCCGCGCACGTAATCGGCTACGAACGGCACCTTGTCCGAGCTGAGCCGGTGCGGGCGCAGGACGGACCGCTGCAAGAGCTGCCGCAGCTTCGACTGCTTCGACTTCAGGAATCCGACACGTTCAGCGAACGCGCGGACGTTGCGCAGACCGGACACTACGAGCCGGTGCTCGATCGAACCGGTAGGCCGGGTGTAGCGCCGGTGCGTGGCGATGACGCCGAACTCGGCGAGCATTTCCTGCAGCTGGGCGGCAAGCTGCTCGCTGTAGCTCGAGTATTGGACAGTGAAGCCGTCGTAGGCGACCCGGCAACCTCCGTCCCCCTCGAACGCGGCCATCAGGAACGCGCGTTTCACACCGGGACCGGAGTTCCAGACGAACTCCGGGACAACCTTGTCCCGGGCCTGGTGGCCGATGAACTCGGCCAGCGGACTGGCCCGGAAGGCGTCCATCGCCCCGGCATAGTCCTGGATGTCGATTTCCTGGATCCGCTTGCGGTCTCGGCGCGTTGTGCGTTCCGAGACGTAGCGTTTGCCTCCGACCACCTGGTCGTAAGCGTGCAGGACCTCGCCGAAGAAATGCTCGTCGGTGTTGTTGAAGCCGGCTCGGTTCTCGCTGGCGAAGCCCTCGGAAACCCAGGCTCCAGCCAGGACGCCGAGGTTGTATTCCCGGGCTGTCGGGATGATCTGCGTCCACGCGTTGCGGGCGAGGCAGACGACGGTTCCCGGCTTGACCTCGTCGAGCTGGCGCCACTGGAACATCGGCACGCCCATCGGTGCTTCCAGACACAGCACCGGGTGGTTTTCACTGCCGCGGAGCGCGAAGCCGGACTTGGTCGTGATCCGGACGGTCGGGTGCACCCCGGAGTTGAAGACCTTGTCGACCTGAACCGCCTTGCCGTCCTTGTCGAGCACCTCGAAGTCGGCGTCGGCCTCGGAATCGGCGGGAAGGTTCACCACGTCGGCGATGCGCGGGCTGGACCCGTCGGCGAGACGGATCCGGGTGTCGCCCGTCAGGCAGTATCGGCTCGCGGCCGGTCCGTCGTCCGGGGAACCGAAGTTTCCGTGCCCGTCGATCAGCGGGGCGTTCATCGAGAAGTCCTGGGCGAGCCGGACCATCGCGTCGTAAATCGCCACGTCGCCGTGTGGATGGTACTTGCCCATGACGTCGCCGACCACGCGCGACGACTTCACGTACGCGTGCGTCGGGCGGTAGCCGTTCTCGTTCATCGAGAACAGGATCCGGCGGTGCACCGGCTTCAGGCCGTCTCGCGCGTCCGGGAGGGCGCGCGAGTGGATCACCGAGTACGCGTACTCCAGGTACGAGTCTTCGATCTCCGTCTTCAGCGGGTTGTCGAAGACCTGCGCGCCCGGCGAGTCGAAAGCGCTCGGGTCGACCCGGGTCACCGGGGTCTTGCTACGGCGAGCCATGGCTCACAACTCCTTGGGAACGAACGGAAATCTCAGACGTCGATGGCGTCGCGGTCGACGCGGTCGGACGATTCGACCAGCCAGTTGCGCCGCGGCTCGACCTTTTCGCCCATCAGCAGTTCCAGCGCCAGCTCCGCGGCCTCGACGTCCTCCAGCGTGATCCGCCGGACCGAGCGCGTCGCCGGGTTCATCGTGGTTTCCCACAGTTCGTCGGCGTCCATCTCGCCGAGGCCCTTGAACCGCGGCACCGGCGTGACGACCGTCTTGCCCGCCGCTTCGAGTTCGGCGACCTTCTGCTCCATCTCGCGCTGGGTGAAGGTGAAGATGGTCTCCGAACCGCGGCCCTTCGTGGTGATCTTGTGCAGCGGCGGCATGGCCGCGTACAGCCTGCCGTCCTCGATCGCCGGGCGCATGTACTTCGCGAACAGCGTGATCAGCAGCGTGCGGATGTGCGAACCGTCGACGTCCGCGTCCGCCATCAGGATCACCCGGCCGTAGCGCATCGTCGTCAGGTCGAACGTGCGGCCGGTGCCCGCGCCGAGCACCTGCACGATCGACGCGATCTCGGCGTTCTTCAGCGTGTCGCCGAGCGACGCCTTCTGCACGTTGAGGATCTTGCCGCGCAACGGCAGCAGCGCCTGGTACTCCGACACCCGCGCCATGCGCGCCGAACCGAGTGCGCTGTCGCCCTCCACCAGGAACAGTTCGCTGCGCGAGACGCCGGTGGTGCGGCAGTCGACCAGCTTCGGCGGCATCGCCGCGCCCTCGAGCGCGGTCTTGCGCCGGGCGGCGTCCTTCTGCTGTTTCTGGGTGAGTCGCACGCGCGCCGCGTCGACCACCTTCTGCAGCACGATCTTGGCCTCGGACTTGGTTTTCCGGTCCTCGGTCCAGGCGCGCAGCTGCTTGTCGACGATGCCCTGGATGACGCGCGTGATGCCCGCCGTGGACAGTTCGTCCTTGGTCTGCGAGGTGAACTGCGGCTCCGGCAGCCGGACGTGGATCACCGCGGTCATGCCTTCCAGCACGTCCTCGGTGGTCGGCGGGTCCTCCTTCGCCTTGAGCAGCCCGCGTGTCTTGCCGATCACGTCCTGCAGCGCGCGGGTGACCGCGCGGTCGAACCCGCGCCGGTGCGTGCCGCCGTGCACGTTGCGGATCGTGTTGGTGAAGCACTCCACGGTGCGCTCGTAGCCGGTGCCCCAGCGCAGCGCGACCTCGACCTCGGCGTGTCGCTCCACATTGGACTGCATGACGCCGTTGGCGTCCGCCGCGTTCTCTTTGTACGTGCCCTCGCCGGTGATCATCAGCGTGCCGCAGACGGGTTTTTCGCTGTCCGGGGCGAGGAAGTCGACCATGTCCGACAGCCCGTTCGGGAAGTGGAAGGTCTCCTCGTTGATGGTGTCCTCGAACGTGGTGCGCAGCACGTACGTGACGCCTGGCACGAGGAACGCGGTGTTGCGCAGCTTCGCACGCACGCCTTCGACGTCGAGCACCGCGCCGGTCTCGAAGTACCGCGCGTCGTACCAGTAGCGGATCGACGTTCCGCTGCGCTCGCCGCGCTTCATCTTGCCGACGAGGTTGAGCCCGGAGCGGCGGGTGAACTTCGCCTTCGCGCCGGGGCCGTCGAACACGCCGGGCACGCCGTGCGCGAACGACATCTGGTGCACCTTGCCGTCCTGCTTCACCGTGACGTCGAAGCGGTGCGACAGCGCGTTCACCGCCGAGGCCCCGACGCCGTGCAGACCGCCCGACGTCTTGTATCCGGAGCCGCCGAACTTGCCGCCGGCGTGCAGCCGGGTCAGCACCAGTTCGACGCCGGAAAGGCCGGATTTGGCGTGCACGCCGGTGGGAATGCCGCGGCCGTCGTCGTCCACCTGGACGCTGCTGTCGCCGTGCAGCGTGACGACGATGCGAGCGGCGTGGCCCGCCACGCCCTCGTCGGTGGAGTTGTCGACGACCTCGGAGAAGAGGTGGTTGATGCCTCGGCTGTCGGTGGAGCCGATGTACATCCCGGGGCGCTTGCGAACCGCCTCGAGTCCCTCGAGGTGGGTCAGGTCATCGGCCCCGTACAGAGTCTCAGCGGTCACGAGGTCGTTCTCCCGGATCGAGGCGAGCTGTTCGGTGGGCAAACAGGCGGCCGGAGCAGGGGCCCCGGGCCGTCACCGTACTGCAGGATATCCGCACCCCCTGACAGGAACTGGCCGCTGCGCCCCCGACGGCGTCCCGCAGCGTGTCCCAGGTCACCGGTATAGTCCCGTTGGAATACATCTTCCACGCGAGTAGTTGTGCCGACAAGCAAGGTAAGAGGCAACCGGCTAGGGAGCGGTCATGCAGTTCGGAATCTTCTCGGTGGGCGACGTCACGACCGACCCCACTACGGGCGTCACGCCCACGGAGCACGAGCGCATCAAGGCGATGGTCAAGATCGCGCTCAAGGCCGAAGAGGTCGGCCTCGACGTCTTCGCCGTCGGAGAGCACCACAACCCGCCGTTCGCCGCGCCGGCGAACCCCACGGTGCTGCTCTCGAACATCGCGGCGCGGACGGAGAAGATCGTCCTCTCGACGTCGACCACCCTCATCACCACCAACGACCCGGTGCGCCTGGCGGAGGACTACGCCATGCTGCAGCACCTGGCCGACGGGCGGCTCGACCTGATGATGGGCCGCGGCAACACCGGCCCGGTCTACCCGTGGTTCGGCAAGGACATCCGCGAGGGCATCCCGCTGGCCGTCGAGAACTACGCGCTGCTGCACCAGCTCTGGCGCGAGGAGGTCGTCGACTGGCAGGGCAAGTTCCGCACCCCGCTGCAGGGCTTCACCTCGACCCCGCGCCCGCTCGACGGCGTGCCGCCGTTCGTCTGGCACGGTTCGATCCGCAGCCCGGAGATCGCCGAACAGGCCGCCTACTACGGCGACGGGTTCTTCGCGAACCACATCTTCTGGCCGACCTCGCACTTCCAGCAGCTGATCGCGTTCTACCGGCAGCGCTTCGAGCACTACGGGCACGGCAAGGCCGACCAGGCCATCGTCGGGCTCGGCGGGCAGGCGTTCATCCGGCCGAAGTCGCAGGACGCGTGGAACGAGTTCCGGCCGTACTTCGACAACGCGCCGGTGTACGGGCACGGCCCGTCGCTGGAGGACTTCACCGAGCAGACGCCGTTGACGGTCGGCAGCCCGCAGGAGGTCATCGACAAGACGCTGACCTTCCGCGAGCACTTCGGCGACTACCAGCGCCAGCTGTTCCTGATGGACCACGCCGGCCTGCCGCTGAAGACCGTGCTGGAGCAGCTCGACCTGCTCGGCGAGGAGGTCGTGCCGGTGCTGCGCAAGGAACTGGAAGCGAAGCGCCCGGCGCACGTGCCGGACGCGCCGACGCACGAATCGCTCAAGGCGGCTCGCGAAGCCCAGTCCGTCACCGCTTGACCTGGGTTCGCCTGACTTAGTGGAGAGGTCATGACTGCACGCACTATCGCCGTGGTCGCCGCGGGGTTGAGCCAGCCGTCGTCGACGCGGCTGCTGGCCGACCGGCTGGCCGAGGCCACCCGCGCCGCCTTGGTCGACGACGACGTGACGGTGAAGGTATTCGAACTCCGCGACATCGCGGTGGACGTCACCAACAACATGCTCACCGGGTTCCCCAGCCCGCAGCTGCGGGAAGTGATCGACACCGTGACGCGCGCGGACGGCCTGATCGCCGTGACGCCGGTGTTCACCGCTTCCTACAGCGGGCTGTTCAAATCGTTCTTCGACGTGCTGGACAAGGAAGCGCTCGACGGCAAACCGGTGCTGCTCGCCGCTACGGGCGGTACGGAACGGCATTCGCTCGCGCTCGACTTCGCGCTGCGGCCGTTGTTCGCTTACCTTCGCGCGACCGTGGTTGCAACGGGCGTGTACGCGGCGTCGTCGGATTGGGGCAGCGTCGAGGCGACGGGTGCGTTGCAGCAGCGCGTGGAGCGGGCTGGTCGTGAGCTGGCGCAGTTGGTCGCGGCAGCGCCTGAGGCGAAGCCGGATGACGAGTACGCGTCGGTGTCGTTTGAGCAGTTGCTGGCCGGTCACTGACGGCTCCTGGCGGTCAGGATGGCTTGCGGCGTCTGGGTTTGCGGGTCGAGGAGCAGTTCGGCCTCGATGGTGAACCCGGCGTCGCGCAGCCAGTTCGTCATACGTTCCCGCGGACGGCGGTGCACCTGGAGCTTCATCGGGTGGCCGCCGTAGCCTTCGGTTTTGAGCCGGGTTTCGTCGCCGACGTGGAACAACAGCTGGAGCAATCCGCCGGGGCGCAGGGCTTGGCGGAAGTTCGCGAAGACGGCCGGGACCAGGTCGTCCGGCAGATGGATGATCGACTGCCACGCCACGATTCCGGTCAGCGAAGCGGCGGGCAGCGGGTCGGTCATCGAGCCGACCTCGAATCGCAGCGTCGGGTGGTCGCGCCGCGCGATCTCGATCATGCCGGGGGACAGGTCGATGCCGTACGCGGTGACGCCCAGGCCGTTGAGGCGGGCGGTCACTTGGCCGGGACCGCAGCCGATGTCGGCGACTGGGCCGTCGTCGGCTTGCGCGGCGAATAGCTCCAGCGCGGCAAGCAGATACGGCTGTTCGGCGAGAGCGTCGCGGACGAACGCGGCGTAGTCCTCCGCGACGGTGTCGTACGAAGTACGGGTGTCAGTGAGCCATTCCATGTCAGCCTGCCGGGGTCTGGGCGATGAGGATGGTGGCGCGCGTGGTCCAGCCCAGCGCTGAATACAGCTGTTGGCCATCCGCGGTGGCGACGAGGATCCCCGTGGTAGCGCCACACATCATGGCGCTTTCCGCGAGTGCGCTCATCACGACGCTGCCTAGGCCGCGGCGGCGATGTTCGGGCTCAGTCGCGATCCGGTCCGCGATCGCGTCAGTGCCGACCACGGCCATGGTTCCGCGCGCCGCGACGCCCGAGGGATGCGTTAGCACGGTTTCGAACACCGTTCCCTTCATGGTGGTGGCGCACATGTAGGGCGGCGGAGCCGGGCGCGGTGGATGTCGGAGCAGCGGAATGGTCATGAGCGCTTCGCGTGAGTCCCGGAGTTTTAGGCCAGCCTCGCGCACGATCGCCTCGACCGACTCGGGCCGGTTCGTCGGCACGGTCAGCCAGGTCGGGCGCGAAGCTGCGGCCGCCTCGTCGGCGAGACCGCCCAGGACATCGGGTTCGGCGGACAGCGCGACGATCTCGCGATGCCGGTCCGGTTGTTCGACCAGGACATGCAGCCCGCCGCGGGCTTGTTCGGCAGGACGGAAGCCTCGGGATGCGCCCCATCCCGCCTGCCAGCGGAGGATGAGGTCAGGCAGTGATTCGACCACGCTGAGCAGCTAAGCATTCAGCACCGACAAAAAACGTGCGCGCCGTCGCAGGACCGGGTGCCAGCTTGGGTCCAGTATGGACAGTCCGGCCAGGTTTCGCCTGGCCGCACTGCGAGTCTGACGGCACACTGAACTGATGGGATTGGGCAAGCCAGTGCGCCGGGTGTTCCTCTCGGTCGTCGGCGGAGTGCTGGTGATCGTCGGGGTCGTGCTGCTCGTGCTGCCGGGGCCGGGACTGCTGCTGGTGCTCGCCGGACTGCTGGTGCTGGCCGCGGAGTTCCCGGCGCTGCAGCGATTTGTCGACCCGGTGCGGACGCGGGCGATGAAAGCCGCCGAGGACAGTGTGGCTTCGCCGTGGCGGATCGCCGGTTCCGTGCTGGCCGGGCTCGCGCTGCTGGCCGCGGGCATCGTGTGGGGGACGGTTCGGTCGCTGCCGCTGAGCGGGTGGAGCACCGGGACGAGCTTGATTCTGTCGAGCTTGATCTTGTTCGCGTTGCTGATCTGGAGTTACCGGCGGGTGCGGGCGAAGCGAGCGTCAGGCGAGCACTGCGGCGAGTCCTAGGTAGCCGCCCCCGCCGATCACGACGCCAGCCACCGCGCCGATGGTCACTTGTGCGACCGTGTGGTCTTTCAGCTCGACGCGCGACCAGCAAACCCACGCCACGGCAAGGAAAAGCAAGGCCAGCCAGGGGCTGTAGACCTTCATCAGCATCACCGTCGACCCGGCGGCGACCATGGCGTGCATCGAGATCTTGAATTTCAGCCCGAAGGTCACCGCCAGCGCGACAACCAGACAGGCCAGCTCGGCGGCGGCCAGCGCGATCATCTCGTGGGGCGCGGAGCCGACGAGCAGCACCACGAATCCCAGCGCGAGGGAACCGATGCACGCGGCGAACGGCACGAGCCGCCCGGCGCGGTTGGTGACGTGGTGGCTGTCCCACTTCCCGCGTTTCGCGCCGCGCACGATGACCGCCATCGGGATCAGGGAGCCGGTGATTCCCACGATCAGGCCCCACAGCACGGCTTCGCCGAGGTGGTGACCGGTGACTTGCCAGGCGACCACGAGCGGCAGACCGAGCACCCACACCCAGGGGGCAAGTACTTCTGTCGCTGCTCGTGCAACCCGGTGGCGGGTACCGGTAGGAGCCAGTTCTTCCGGCGGGGCGGATGGCACGGCTCGGCTCCTCAGGGCTCGGTGTCGGGGCTGGGGAATGGTATCGGCACCGGGGAAAGAAAAGCGCCTGGACCTGCGAACTCGCAGGCCCAGGCGCTCCCTTCGCTAGCCGTCAGGAGGCGTAAATCTTCGCCACCTCAGCAGCAGACAACGCCCGGTCGTACACGTGCACCTGGTCAACCGCCCCGTTCAGGAAGTCGACCGGGTTCCCGCCGTACTTCCCGCGTCCGATCACCGTGTGCCCGGTGGACGCCTCGCCGAGACAGACGCTCTTCGACGCGGCCAGTTGACCGTCCACGTACAGCGCGAGCTGCCCGGTAGCGGCGTCGCGGACACCGACCAGGTGGTACCAGCGTCCGGCTTCCGGCGTCATCGGCGCGAGGGCCCGCGTGCCGACGAAGCTGAACGCCAGCTTGTGGTCCGCGCCGGAGTACTGCAGGAAGAACGCGCTGTGGTCGTTGCCGTCCTGGCTCACCACGGTCTGGAACCCGTCGCCGACCGCGTTGAACTTCACCCACGCCGCGACGCTGTAGCTCAGGTCCGTCTTCGCGAGCGCGGCACCGGCGTCGGCGTACTGGCCGGAGCCGTTCACCGCGAGGGCCGAACCGCTGTGTCCGGCGGTCCAGGAAGCGCCGCCGACGAGCGTCGCGTCGTGGTGGCCCACGGTGTCCGCCGCGGTGGTGCCGCTGTTCTCGTCGAACGGGTACGCGGCGATTCCGTCGATGCCGGGCGTGCCCGGCGGGATCACCGGGCCCTGTTGCGGCGAGCCGTCAACGCCCTTGATCACCGACAGGTTCGCGGCGCGGACGGCGGCGAAGTCCATCTTCTTCACCTGACGGTCGTAGGTGTAGAAGCCGTTGACCTCCTTTTCTACGTCGGTGGTCTGCGTGTACACGCCTGCCGACACACCGCATTGCCGTCCGGCGAGCAGGAGGCGTTGCTGGAGTTCGGCGTAGCGCCGGGTGAGCGTGGCGCTGTCCGGTTCCATCTCGTAGGCGAAGCTGCCGGCCGGGTCGAACTGGTGTCCGTCGACCTTCAGGCCCAGGCCGCCGTATTCGCCGTCGACGGCAGCGCGCGTCGCGTCCGGCACCGGGGTTCCGGGACCGGTGTAGGTGTGGTCGTCGTAGAGATCGCCGCGCCCGCTGTCCGGCTCGGACCGGCAGCAGTTCACGCCCGACTCGGCGTCCACGAGCCGCGTCGGGTCCCAGGCCTTGACCTGGTCGGCGATCCGGCCGACGGCGTAGTCGCCCCAGCCCTCGTTGAACGGCACCCAGGTGACGATCGACGGGAAACTGCGGTGCTGGTCGATCATCCGGTGCAGTTCGGATTCGAAGTTCGCTTGCGACGCGGGCGTCGCCTCGATGTCGTCCTTCATCGCGGGCATGTCCTGCCACACCATGAGACCGAGCTTGTCCGCGTAGTAGTACCAGCGATCAGGTTCGACCTTGATGTGCTTGCGCACCATGTTGAACCCGAGCGCCTTTTCCTGCTCCAGATCGAACTTCAGCGCGGCGTCGGTGGGCGCGGTGTAGATGCCGTCCGGCCAGAAACCCTGGTCCAGCGGGCCGAGTTGCATCACGAACTTGCCGTTGAGCATCATCCGTTGCTTGCCGTCCGCGGTCTTGCCGACGGAAACCGACCGCAGGCCGAAGTACGAGCCGACACTGTCCCCAGAGGACAGTGAGACGCGCAGGTCGTACAGGAACGGATCGTCCGGCGTCCACAGATGCGGCCGGTTCACCTTGAGCTTCAACGGAGTGTTCGCCGGTCCGGATACATGGCCGACGACGCGGCCGTGGTCGTACGCGACGGCTTCCACGCGTTGCTTCACCGGCCCGCCCACGACGGCGTTGACGGTGACCGAACCGTTGGCGACGTCCGGCGTAGTGTCCACTTTGGAGATGTAGGCCGGGGTCACCGGTTCCATCCAGACGGTCTGCCAGATTCCGGACGACGGGGTGTAGAAGATTCCGTCGCCGGGCTTGCGCTGCTTGCCGAGCGGTTGTCCGCCCGCGTCATTCGGATCCGTGACGCCGACGACGACTTCCTGGTCTTTCCCCGTGGTCAGCGCGTTGGTGACATCCGCGGAAAACGCGTCGTAACCGCCGGTGTGGCGCGCGACCTGATGGCCGTTGACCCACACCGTGGTGTCGTAGTCGACCGCCTGGAAGTGCAGGATCAGCCGCTGGTCCCGGCCGCCGACGTGCCAGTTCTTCGGCACCTGGAACGTCCGCCGGTACCACATCGACGTTTCGTGCCGCATGATTCCCGACAACGCCGATTCGACCGGGTAAGGGACGAGAATGCGTTCGTCGAGACTGCGTTTGATCGGCGGCGAATCGCCCGGTTTGGCGGCGGAGAATTCCCAGACGCCGTTGAGGTTCTGCCAGTTGTCGCGGGTCAGTTGCGGGCGCGGGTATTCGGGAAGGGCGTTGCTCGGCGAAACCTGGTTGGTCCACGGGGTGGTCAGGGGAGGGGTGAGGCGGTGCCATTGCGGCGGATCGGCCGCGGCGGCGGGGACACTCGACAACCCGGACACGGCCACGGCGAGCGCGGCTGCCACCGTGGCCAAACGGCCGGGTCTGCGGGCAGGACGGACCATCGTCGAACCTCCTAGTTACAGGTGGATCAGCGCGGATGGAGCGGCACGGGTCAGGATCGGCGGGAGCGGGCCAGCAGTCGCTGGATCACGACGACGACCAGCAGGAACGCGCCGCTGACCACCGTCTGGTAGTTGGAGTCGAGGGTGCCGACCTGGTTGATGACGTTCTGGATCAGCGTCTTCAGCAGCACGCCGACGAGCGTGCCGATGACGGTTCCCGCGCCGCCGGTGAGCAGCGTTCCGCCGATGACGACGACGGAAATCGCGTCCAGTTCCGTGCCGACGCCGAGCACGGTGACGCCCGATTGCAGATACGCCGCGGTGAGCACGCCGGCGAATCCGGCGAGCGTGCCGCTGAGCGTGTAGAGGGTGATCTTGGTGCGGGCCACCGGAAGACCCATCAGCAACGCGGACTGTTCCGCGCCGCCGAGAGCGAACACCGACTGGCCGAACCGGGTCCGGCGCAACAGCAGCCCGCCGAGTCCGAAAAGGACCAAAGCGAGATACACCGGTACGCCGACTCCGAAGATCTTGCCTTGCCCCAACCAGAGCAACGCCGATCCCGGCTCCACTTTGTACGTTGTCGCGCCCTCGTTGGTCAAGGCCAGCAAGAGCCCGCGAGCGAACAACAACGAGGCGAGCGTGACGATGAACGGTGCCATTTTCGTGCGGGCGATGAGAAGGCCGTTGATGAACCCGATCAGTCCGCAAACGACCAGCGGCAGCAGGATCGCGATGACCAGGCCGTAGCGAGAGCCGTATGCGGCCAGCACGCCGCCCAGTGCGTACACCGAGCCGACGGACAGATCGATCCCGCCGGAGATGATCACGAACGTCATGCCCAGCGCGATCACTGCCAGGAACGAGCTTTGCAACGCGAGGTCGCGCAGGTTGTCCGCGGATCCGAAACGGGGGAAGGCAAACCACGCGGCGGCCACGCCGAGCACGAGCACCACGGCCGCGCCTTGGCGTTGCAGGACCGCGGCGAACGCGGCACCGCGTTCCGACGGCGGGGCGGCGGTGGTCGCGATCATCGCGTGCTCCGTTCCCGGGCGACGTACACCGCGGCGACGATGATGGCGGCCTGCACCATTTGCGCGGCGGAATCGGGCAGGTTGTGCTTGATCAGCGTGGCGTGCACCAATTGCATGAGCAGCGCCCCGAACACCGTGCCGAGCACGCGTACCCGGCCGCCGGTGAGCGGAGTCCCGCCGACCACCACCGCGGTGATCGCGGAAAGTTCCATCAGCAGGCCGAGATCGTTGGGATCGCTCGCCGCGAGTCGTGCGGTGGACAGCACGCCAGCGATTGCCGCCAGCGCACCGGACATGGCGTACACGCCGATCAGGACGCGTTTCACCGGCAGCCCGGCGAGTGTCGCCGCGGGACGGTTGCCGCCGACCGCGACCAGGTGTCGGCCGAAGGTGGTGCGCCGCACCAGTAATCCCGCCAGCACCGAGAGAACTGCGGCCACCAAAACCATGATCGGTACGCCGAGCACGTCGCCGGTGCCGAGCGCGAGGAAGTCCGGATTGTGCAGCTGCACCAGCTGTCCGTGCGCGATCACGAGAGCTAGCCCGCGACCGCCGACCAGTAGGGCTAGTGTCGCGATGATCGGCTGAATACCGAGCTGTGCCACAAGAAACCCGCTGAACAGCCCGGAAGCGACCCCGGCGACCAGCGCGACCACGATCACCATCAGCGGCCCGGCCCCGAGATACAGCGGGACGAGCGCCGCGGCGACCGACATCACCGAGCCGACGGACAGGTCGATGCCTTCGGTGCCGATCACCAGCGCCATGCCGAGCGCGACGATGCACACCGGCGCGGCTTGCACCAACTGGGTGCGGAAGTTGGCTGCGGAGAGGAAGTTCTGCGTGAACGCGATGTTGAACAGCAGCAGCACGACCACGGCCAGA
This sequence comes from Amycolatopsis sp. NPDC004079, assembly GCF_040610415.1. Taxonomy (NCBI): domain Bacteria; kingdom Bacillati; phylum Actinomycetota; class Actinomycetes; order Pseudonocardiales; family Pseudonocardiaceae; genus Amycolatopsis; species Amycolatopsis sp. NPDC004079. The sequence continues at coordinate 14,942 of NZ_JBEXMH010000082.1, forward strand.
TACACGCCGTAGTTCTGCAGCCAGCTCGTGACGCGGGCGCGGTCAGGTCTCGTCAGTGTCGCGGTCGACATCGTTGTCACCCCCTGCGGCGATGGCCGCCAGCACGTTGTCCTCGGTGACCGCGTCGCCGGCCAGTTCGGTGGCGACGCTGCCGTCGCGCAGGACGACCACCCGGTCCGCGCCGTCGAGAATCTCTTCCAGTTCGGATGAAATCAGCAGCACGCCGAGCCCGTCCTGAGCCAGTTCGTCGATGAGCGCCTGCACCTCGGCCTTGGCTCCGACGTCGATGCCGCGGGTCGGTTCGTCCAGCAGCAGCACTTTCGGTCCGGTAGCGAGCCAGCGTGCCAGGAGCACCTTCTGTTGATTGCCGCCGGACAGTTCGGACACTTTCTGCTCCGGGCTGGAAGCTTTGATCCGCATCCGATCCATGAACGTCTTCACCACTCGGTCTTGTTTGGACCTGCTGACGAAGCCGAAAGTGGAGAGTCGCGGCAGCGCGGCGAGCACGATGTTCTCGCGGACGGACAGGTTCGGAATGATCCCGTCCGCCTTGCGATCCTCGGCGAGCAACGCGATCCCCGCCCGCATCGCCGCGGAGATCTTCCCGCGCTTCAACGGCTTTCCGGCCAACAGTACGGTACCGCCGTCAAGCGGGAACGCTCCGACGACAGCTCGCGCGGTCTCGCTCCGGCCAGACCCGAGAAGCCCAGCCAGGCCGACAACCTCGCCCGGCCGCACACTCACCGAAACGTCGTGCAGCTTATTTCCGCCGGATAAATGAGAGGCCTGCAACAACGGTTCCTTCTCCGCATGATGCTCCTCGCCGAACGCGGTGACGCCCTCGGCGCGGATCTGCCGGATCTCCCGGCCGAGCATCATCGACACCAGTTCGATCCGCGGCAACGGCTTCAGTGGTCCACTGTGGACAACTCGGCCATCGCGCAACACGGTGACGCTGTCGCACACCCGATACAGCTCGTCCATCCGATGGCTTACATAAAGCACCGAGATGTCGTCGGCGTGCAGCCGGGCCAGCACCTCGAACAAAGTATCCACTTCACGCGGTTCGAGCGACGACGTCGGCTCGTCCATCACGACCACACCGGCCTTTGTGGACACCGCACGGGCGAGCGCGACCATCTGTTGCGCACCCACCGCGAGCGTGTGCAGCGGACGCCGCACATCGGTGTCGATCCCGTATCCGCTGAGCAGCTCGCGCGCCTGCTCGTTCATCGCGGACCAGTCCACCAATCCGGTGCGGGTGCGCGGTTCCCGGCCGAGGAAGACGTTGCTCGCCACGCTCATCAGCGGGACGAGGTTGACCTCCTGGTAGATGGTGGAGATCCCGGCGCGCTGCGCGTCGATCGGCTTGCGGAACTCGACCGGTTCGCCGAGGTGGCGGACCTCGCCCTCGTCCGGCCGGTACACGCCGGTGAGGACTTTGATCAACGTGGACTTGCCCGCGCCGTTTTCCCCGACCAGCGCGTGGATTTCGCCGCGGCGCAGGCGGAAGGAGACGTCGTCGAGGGCCACGGTGCCGGGGAACCGCTTGGTCACCCCGGACACCTCGAGCACTGGTGCGGTCATGGTCGCCACCTCGGTGTCGGCCGTGCTCGTCATCAGTACGCGTTCCCGACCTTCTTGGCCGCGTTCGATTCGTCGTAGGAGTCGTCGGTGATGACGATGCTCGGCGGGATCGGCTTGCCGTCCTCGAACTGCTGCAGCGTCTGGAACGCCAGCTGCCCGAACCGCGGGTTCGATTCGATGACGGCGTTGTAGCTGCCGTCCACGATCAGCTGCACCGCGTTGCGCGTGCCGTCGACGGACACGACCTTGACGTCCTTGCCCGGGTTCTTGCCCGCAGTCTTGAGCGCGTTGACCGCGCCGATGCCCATCTCGTCGTTCTCCGCGTACACCGCGGTGAGGTCCGGATGGCTCTGGATCAGCTGCTCCATCACCGACTGGCCCTTGGAGCGGTCGAATTCGCCGGTCTGCTCGGCGACGACGGTGAGGCCGGGTGTCTTCGCGAGTTCGTCCTTGAAGCCCTTGGTGCGGTCGGTGGTCACGTTGTTGCCCGACGAGCCGAGCAGGATCGCGACCTTGCCGTTTCCGCCGGTGGCCTTCGCCAGCGAAGCGGCGGCGCGGTGACCCTGTTCGATGAAGTTGGACCCGATAAAGGTCAGGTAATCGGTGCACGCCTTCGACGTCACCTGCCGGTCGATGGTGACCACCGGGACCTTCTTCGCCTTCGCCGCGTCGAGCGCGGGCTGCAGGCCGTCGGAGTTCAGCGGGGCCACGATGAGCAGCTGCGCGCCCCGGTCCAGCAGCGATTTGATGTCCGAGATCTGCTTGTTGAGGTCACTCTGCGCGTTCGTGGTGAGCAGGTGGTCGGCCGGGATGCCGAGCTTGCCCGCCTCGTCGCGGATGGATTGCGTCTCGGCGATGCGGAACGGGTTCGCCTCCTTCTCCGACTGGGAGAAGCCGACGATCGCCGTCTTCGGGTCGAGCTTCGGGTAGCCGGTCTTGTCGATGGTGCAGCCGTCGGCGCTCGGCGCGGCGGACGCGGCCGAGGCGGCCGGGCCGGAGCCATTGCTTTGCGCGGCCGGGGTTTCCTCGCGGCTGGTGCAGCCGGCGAGCACGAGTGCCGTGGCGGCGCCGGCGACCAGGGCGAAGCGGGCAGGGACGGACGGGGACACGGCGGACTCCTCGCAGCCGACGACTGGGGCAACCCGCTCGGCGGCGTGACGCCCGTCACCCCGCTGAGCTCCGGCTATTTTTACATCGTTGGAACAACGTTGTAAACAGGCAAAACGTCGCTACACTACGTGGTCGTCGGGGCTGGTGCCGGAAGCCTCGCGGGCTCGTGATGGGCTCTGGGCGGACGAGATGAGGAGTCAGCGTGGCCGTGACCCTGAAGGACGTCGCTACGCTGGCGGGCGTTTCGGTGAAAACCGTGTCGAACGTGGTGAACGGCTACGCGTTCGTGAAGCCGGAGAACCGGCGGCGCGTCGAAGAAGCGCTGGCCGCGACCGGGTACCGGCCGAATGTCGGCGCGCGCAACCTGCGTCGCGGGCGGACCGGGTTCCTGGCGTTGATGGTGCCGGAGCTGAGCATTCCGTACTTCGGCGAAATGGCCGGGCTGGTGATCACCGCCGCGCAGCGCCGCGGCTGGAGCGTGCTGATCGAGCAGACACAAGGGACTCGTGACCGGGAACGGGCCACTGTGGACTCATTGGGCCCGCATCTGGTCGACGGCGCCCTGGTACATCCCGAAGCGCTCGAAGCGGACGATTTCCCTGACGCGGAAGGGAAAATCCCGCTGGTGCTGCTCGGTGAGCACGCGGTGGACGTCGCGCTGGACCGGGTCGCGATCGACAACGTGCAGGCCGCGCACGTCGCGGTCTCGCACCTGGTTTCGCTCGGCCGTCGCCGGATCGCCGCCATCGGCGCGAACCCCAAGCGCGGGACTTCGTCACTGCGGCTCGCCGGTTATCGGGCCGCGTTGGCGGATGCGGGTTTGCCGTCGGCGGATTCCCTGGTGGAGCCGGTTGCGAAGTACCATCGCGCCGAGGGAGCGGCGGCGATGAAACGGCTGCTGGCAAAGGAAGAACCACCGGACGCGGTGTTCTGCTTCAACGACCTGCTGGCCGTCGGCGCGCTGCGCTCGGTGGCCGAGCACGGGCTGCGGGTGCCGGACGACATCGCGATCGTCGGCTTCGACAACACCGAGGAGAGCGCGTTCAGCCTGCCCGCGCTCACCACGATCTCACCGGACAAGGTGGCCATCGCCGAGGCCGCGATCGACCTGATCCACAGCCGCCTCGCCGGTACCGAGAGTGCCGCGCCGCGTTCGGTGCAGCCGCCGTTTTCCCTGGAGATAAGGGAAAGCACGGTCGTTTCCTAGCTCGCCGAGCCCGCTGCTTTCGCGAGTTCGCGGTGGGCTCTCCGCTCGGTGAGCAGCGGGACGAAGTCGCGGACGCGCGCGTTGTCGAAAACGCGATAGCTGTCGTCGACCACTTCGGCGATGTGGTCGGCCGGGTGGACGGCGGAAAACTTCGCGGTCAGCCGCTGGACGACCAACCGGATCTCGATGCGTTCACGAGGCGAACCGCGGGCAAGCATGATCCGGACTCCTTCGGCGGGAATCTTGGCCTCACCTCAAGCGTAGACACCGTCTACCTCGGGGAACGCGGACTTCAGTCCCGGCGGCAGAGACTTTCGTCGTCGGCCGTCAGGGGCGAAAGGCTTCTCGATCGGCGCTCTGGCACCCTGGTTGCGGCGGGCACGGGTCCGGGACGCTGAGTGCGTGACGAAGGCACCGCCCGGCAACGGACCCTCCACGGTAACCGAAGAAATCCAGCACCTGTTCGCCGTGCTCACCGACGCCGAGTCCTACTGGTCGGAACGAGTCAGCGAAGTCGCACCTGCCCACGCCGCCGGCGCCCGCAACCTCGCGCACTACTGGGCGGTGCGCCAGTTGGACCTGCGCGATCTCCAAGCGCGGCTAGCCGAGCGAGGACTGTCCTCCCTGGGGCGCAGCGAACCGCACGTGCGCGCCAGCCTGGAGGCCATCGCGTCCGCCGCCGCCGCGCTGGCCGGCACCGACGCCCGCGAACGTCCGTCCCGCGACGATTTCACCACTGGCCCGCGTAGTCTGACCAGCAACTGCACGGCCTTGCTCGGTCCCGAACCCAGGCGGCGACGCACTCGCATCATGGTCACCTTGCCCACCGAAGCCGCGCACGACCCGACGCTGACGGGCGCACTCGTCCGTGCGGGCATGGACCTCGCCCGGATCAACTGCGCCCACGACGGGCCCGCCGAATGGGCAGCCATGGCGGGCCACGTCCGCACCGCCGCCGGGGAAGCCGGGCGGCCCTGCCTGATCGCCATGGATCTCGCCGGTCCGAAACTGCGCACCGGACCGCTGGCCGACGGCCCGCGTGTCGTCAAGCTCCGGCCGCGGCGTGACGAACTGGGCCGTCCGACCACGCGGGCCTGGTGCTGGCTCACCACCGCCGCGACCCCGCCGCCCCGGCCGGACGCCAAGCCGATTCCGTTCCACCCCAAGGGGTTCGGCGTGCTGCGCCCCGGCCAGAACCTGATCTTCCGAGACACCCGCGGCGCACACCGCCGTCTCGTCGTGGCGTCCGCGAGCCCGGCCGGTGTGCTGGCCTCCACCCACCAGACCGCCTACCTCGCCACCGGAACCGTGCTGCGGGCCCGAGACGGCGTCGAGGCCGAAGTCGGCGCACTGCCGCCGGTCGAGCAGTTCCTTACCCTGTACGAGGGCGACCTGCTCACCCTGACCCGCGACTGCACCCCGGCAGAAGTCCAGCGACCGCCCCGAATCGGCTGCACCCTTCCCGCCGTCTTCGCCGCGGCGGCACCGGGCGACCCGGTCCTGTTCGACGACGGCCGGATCGGCGGCACTGTCGTCAACACCGGCGAAGACGCGCTCACTGTCCGGATCACCAGTGCCCGCGACGGCGGTTCCCGGTTGCGCGCGGGCAAAGGCATCAACCTGCCGCAGACCGCGTTGCCCGTGCCCGCGCTGACCGAGGCCGACCGGGCCAGCCTGCCGTTCGTGCGCACGCACGCCGATTTGGTGGAGTTGTCGTTCGTCCGTACCGCGGGCGACGTCGAAGACCTGCTCGCCGAACTGGGCGGACAGGACGGGCTGGGGGTGATCCTCAAAATCGAGACCAGGCAGGCCTTCGAGAACCTGCCCGAGCTTCTGCTGACCGCGATGCGCCGCCCGCGCACCGGCGTGATGATCGCTCGCGGCGACCTCGCGGTCGAATGCGGTTACGAGCGGCTCGCCGAACTGCAGGAGGAAATCCTTTGGCTGTGCGAGGCCGCGCACCTGCCGGTCATCTGGGCCACGCAGGTTCTCGACCAGCTGGCGCGCACCGGCAGGCCTTCCCGCGCCGAGATCACTGACGCCGCGATGGGCGCCGGTGCGGAATGCGTCATGCTCAACAAGGGGCCGCACATCGTCGATGCCGTGCTCACCCTCGACGACATCCTCCGGCGGATGGCCGACCACCACTACAAGAAGACCGCACTGCTTCGGCCCTTGCGTTCGTGGCGGCCGCCGGAGTGATCAGAGCAGCCGCACCGCCAGCACGAGGATTACCGTGCTGGACAGCAATGCGGTACCGAGCCGTCCGCGCGGACCGGTCAGACCCCGTCCGAGCAACGCGCCGCCGATGGCCAGCAGCAGTTGCCAGCTGGCGGAAGCGGCGAACGCGGCGGCGGCGAACACGGTGCCGTTCGCTGGTCGTTCGCCGAGGACGAGTGCGGTGAAGTAGATGATGGTGGACGGGTTGAGCAGGGTCAGGCCGAGCAGGGTCGCGTACGCCTGTAGTGGGTGTGGTTCCGTTGCCAGCAAAGGCGTTTCGGCGGATCGATAACGCCGGACGGCCCGGACCGCAGTCCACGCGGCGAGCAGGAACAGAGCGGCGGCGGAGGTCAGGCGCAGGGGAGTGGTGATCGGGGCGAGCAGCGGGGCCAGCGCGGCGCCGCCGGTGGTGGCGAGAACGGCGTAGACGCCGTCCGCGGTGGCCACGCCCATCGCCGCGGCCGCTCCGACCCGCCACGACGTGCGCGCGGTGAGTTCGACCAGGTAGACGCCGATCGCACCGACCGGCATGGCGATCCCGTACCCGGCGACAAGCCCCGCGACCAGCGCGGCGCTCATCGGACGGCCTGGTTGGTCCCTTCCTGCGCCGTCTGCTGCTTGCCGTCGGAGGCAGGACAACGGGACGGGTCACGACGGGCGGGTTCGGTGGTCATGGCCGGAATACTCGGCTGTCCGAACGGGACTGGGCAACTGAATTTCCGGCTACTCGCCGCGGGCCGCGATCTTGTCGATCACCGTCGCCACCGCTTCCGGCTGGGAGAGCAGCGAATAGTGGCTGGCCGCCAGTTCGACACAATCAGCCCCAGCCCGCTCGGCGAGCCAGCGTTGCAGGTCCGGGTGGAGAATCCGGTCCTCTGTGGACACTGCGTAAGCCGTCGGCAGATCGCGCCAGGCACCAGGACCCGCGGGTACCGCGAAGCATTCGGCGCGAGCGCGCCGCTGCACCGAGGCCAGCGCGGCGGCTCGTTCGGGAGCCACGTCGGCGGCGAAGGCGTAGTGGAAGCGGTCCGGGTCGATCGACGACCACCCGTCCTCGTGGAACACCATCGCGTCGTTGCCGGGAGAGTCCGGGAACTTGCCGTTCAGCGAAGGCACGTTCTCGCCCTCGTCCGGGACATACGCCGCGAAGTAAGCCAGGGCGTTGACCTGCGGATTATCCTTGGCCGCACCGGAAATCACCGCGCCGCCGTAGGAATGGCCGGCCAGGACGACCGGGCCGCTGAAGGCGGCGGCTTCCCGGCGGACCTCGGCGATGTCGTCCGCGAGCGAGGTCATCGGCAGGTGTGCCGCACGGACCCGGTGTCCTTGCCGATGCAGCGCGGGGATCACCTCCAGCCACGCCGACCCGTCGCTCCAAGCGCCGTGGACCAGAACGATTTCCGCCATGAATGCCTCCCCTTCGTCTGAAGGCAAGCCAACCACCGGCGGCGTCCGGGGATTCGCTGTCCCGGCGGAAAGAGGAGGATTCCGACCTCAACCCGGGCCCGAACGGCGCTATCTGACAAGGAAGCCTTGACAGCGAAGCGGCGGCCGGGACGCGCCCGGCCGCCGCTCGCTCAGCCGATCAGCCGACCGGCACCTGCTCGTAGATCCGCTGCTGCGGTCCGGCCGCCGCGCGGATTCCGTTGACCCACAACCGCTGCACCCGGGACGCTTCCTGCGAGTTCGGGTTGGCGTTGTGGCAGGACGGGCCGGGGCCGCCGCCCGACATCAGCTCCGAGCACGGGCCCGAGTAGTGGTCCGGCAGACCGAGCGCGTGGCCGGTCTCGTGCGCGGTGATCCGCGTGTTGTCGTACTGGCGGGCCTGGGTGTAGTCGATGAAGATGGTGCCGTAGCCGTGTCCGTCGGTCTGCGCGTACGACCCGCGCGGGTCGTTGCCCTCGACGTACCGCAGCGAGGCCCCGGACGAGCGCTCGACCAGCTTCACGTTGGTCACCGCGCGGTTCCAGTTCGCCGCGCCCGCGTTGATCGCGGCCCGGAACGACGGCGCGCCTGCCGTCGAGTAGTAGACCGTGGTCGTCGCGGCGACAGACGGGGCAGGAGCCGGAGCAGCGACTGCTACGGCGCCCGAGAGCGGGGCTGCGGCCAGAGCGAGTGCGACCGCGCCGGACAGCACGAACTTCCTGGACATAAGAAAGCTCCTGGGGGGATGGGGGAGTTTGCCGGGTTTGCGCGCGCTCAACCCAAAGTAGGCAGAAGCTCCCGGAATGTGACCCCCCATTCGTACGGTCCGGCAACTGGTGATTTCCCACCACTAACGACGGGTTGACAAGCCGTTACCAGGGCTGCATCTCGTCGTCGTCCTCGCCGGCGGCGCGCCTGCGGTGCGGCCCGGACGTCGGCCGGGGCGGTTCGGGCGCGGCCGGGGGCGGCGGGGTCGTGCCGGGAGGCGGCATCGGCGGACGGCTGTGGGTCGCGCCGGCCGGCGGGGGCATCGGGCGGCCGTAAGCCGCGCTGCCCGGCGGAGTGGTGCTGCCCGGCGGAGGCGCCGGGTACCGGGCGGGCGGTTCGGACCGAGGCGGCTCGGCGGGCGGCTGCGGCTCGGGCTCTTCCTCCGGCTCCGGCAGATACGACTTGACCACGTTCATCATTTCGCTGTCGCCGGCGATCGGCTCGAACGCGTCGATGACGTCGCGCGACACCTGGCGCTGGGCTTTGCCGTAGGCGTCCATGATCGAGGCGGTGAGCCGGGCGCCGCCGTGCCGCAGGGCGCGGTCGTCGATCTCGAGGTTCTTGAGCGTGCCGTTCGGGGCGACCGAAACCGACACCAGCCCGTCGCCCGATTTGGCGCGGCCCTCCGCGGTGCTCAGCGTCTCCTGCAGGGCAGCGCTCTTGGCCTGCATCTCGTCAATCCGCCGCTGGAAGTCGTCCAGCCACCCCTGATCGTCCACCGGCGAACGCTATCGGCCGCCCCCGCCCAGTTGGTGAACCTCGGATGGCTGCCGGGCGACGAAACGATCGACATCCGCGGCGGGCCGGGGCGGACGGGGGCAACGCGAGCGGTAACAATGGGCAAGTGTCCGAAGAAGTCCAGGCCCGTACGCGCAACCGCTGGGGCGAGGGCGAACGGCTGCGCGGGGAAATCCTCGCCGCGGCCAGCAGGCTCCTGTCGGAACTCGACGGCGAGGACGCGCTCACCATCCGAGGGGTCGCCCGCGCCGTCGGCATCGCCCCGGCCAGCATCTACCAGCACTTCAGCGACCGGGCCGCGCTCGTCACCGGGCTCGCCGAGTACGAGTTCGGGCGGCTGCGCGTCGCGATGGACGCGGCCGAGTCCCGCGTGCCCGTCCGCGACGCGGTCGGCCGGGTGCGCGCGCTGCTGCACACGTACTGCCGGTTCGCCATGGCCAACCCCGGCCACTACCGGCTGATGACCGCCAACGGGGCCAGCCGGCCGTCGCCGGAGGCCCGGCCGCACGGTCCGGCGGTCGATCTCGTCGACCGGATCACCGCCGCGTTCGCCCGCTGCGCCGAGTCCGGCACCGCGCTCCGGGTGCCCGCCGAACGGGCCGGAGTGATCGCGTTCGTCGGCGCGCACGGCCGCGTCGCGCTGTTCCATTCGACGGGACGGCAGCCGGGCGGAGACCAAGTCGTGAGTTTCGCCGACGAACTGCTGGCGCTCATTTTCGCTTGAGCCACGGGCGTTTCCTCCCCGTTTGCCACGGTCGTCCACGGCCATCCCGGTGATCTTGGACCGCAGTCCTGGGCAAGTGCTCACCAGGACTCCTAACATGTGTTCAGTAAGTATCCGAACACTCGTTTGGTGACTTCTCCTCCAGGAGGCTGTGATGCCGGAGGCCCGGCCCGTAGAGCACTTTCCGATGAGCCGCGGGCGCTGCCCGTTCGATCCGCCGCCCGAACTCGATCGCAAGCTGCGCGACGAGCCGGTGTCGCGGGTGCGGATCTGGGACGGCAGCGAACCGTGGCTGTTCACCCGCTACGAAGACGTGCGCGCGCTGCTCGCCGACCCTCGGGTGAGCGCCGAACCCGACCGGGCGGGCTATCCGCCGCAGACGCCGGGGATCAAAGCACGGCGCAACCGGTTCAAATCGTTCATCGGCATGGACGAGCCGGAGCACGCCGCCCAGCGCCGGCTGCTCACCGGCGATTTCATGGTGAAGAAGATCCAGGCGATGCGACCGAGGATCCAGCAGATCGTCGACGAACTGCTGGACGAGATGCTGGCCGGTCCGAAACCCGCTGACCTCGTCCAGGCGTTCGCGCTGCCGGTGCCGTCGCTGGTGATCTGCGAACTCCTCGGCGTGCCGTACGACGATCGCGACTTCTTCCATCGCTGCAGCAAGGTCCTGGTCTCGCGGGAGGCGACCGCCGAAGAGTCGCTCGCGGCGGCGGAGGAACTGCAGGGCTATCTCGGGCGGCTGGTCGAGAAGAAGATCGACGACCCGGCCGACGACGTGTTCAGCAGGCTCGCGAACGGACCGGTCTCCGCTGGCGCGATGACCGTCGAGGAAGCGGCCGCGATGGGGCAGCTGCTGCTCGTGGCCGGGCACGAGACCACGGCGAACATGATCGCGCTCGGCACGGTCGCGTTGCTGGAGAACCCGGACCAGCTCGCCGCGGTCCGTGACGGCGACGACGCCTTGCTGGCCAACGCGGTCGAGGAACTGCTGCGGTACCTGACGATCGTCCACTCCGGACGCCGCCGCGTCGCGCTCGAAGACCTGGAGATCGGCGGGCAGACCGTCCGCAAGGGCGAGGGCCTGGTCGCGGCCACGGACGTCGCCAACCGCGACGAGACGCAGTTCCCGGAGCCGGACAAGCTCGACGTCACCCGCAAGGCGCGCCACCACGTCGCGTTCGGCTACGGCGTGCACCAATGCCTCGGCCAGCCGCTCGCGCGGGTCGAGCTGCAGGTGGTGTACCGGACGCTGTACCGGCGGATCCCGACGCTCCGGCTGGCCGCGCCGGTGGACGAGCTGAAGTTCAAGCACGACATGGTCGTCTACGGGGTGCACGAACTCCCCGTGACCTGGTGAAAGGAGTCGCGAGATGAAGGTGGTCGTCGACCAGTCCCGCTGCGTCGGGGCCGGGCAGTGCGTGCTCGTCGCGCCCGAGGTGTTCGACCAGCGCGACGAGGACGGGATCGTGGTGCTGCTGCAGGAAAACCCGACGGAGGACCTGCACGCGCAGGCGAAGGAGGCGGCGCAGCTCTGCCCGGCGCTCGCGATCGAGGTGGACGGCTGAGCCGGCGGCCCCGGCGGTCCTTTATCCTGTAAGGGGAAAGGGGTCGCCGGTGGTCGTGTTCGCGGGGCAGGGCGACGCCCGCCGTTCGATGGAGCTGCTGTGGCGCGCGGGCGTCGAATCGCGCAGCGCGCCGGGGCCGAAACCCGCGCTGAGCGTGGACCTCATCGTGGGCGCGGCGATCGAACTCGCGGACGCCGAAGGCATGTCGGCGCTGTCGATGCGCGCGGTCGGGGACCGGCTCGGGCGCACCGCGATGGCGCTGTACACGTACGTGCCGAGCAAGACCGAGCTGATCGACCTGATGTGCGACCAGGTGTTCGGCGATCTCCGCGACGACCACGACCTGTCCGGCGGCTGGCGTCCCGCGCTGGTGTCTTTGGCCAACGACCTGTGGGACTTCCACTTGCGCCACCCGTGGCTGCTGCAGGTTTCCTACGCGCGCCCGGTGCTGGGCCCGGGGGAGTTCCGGATGCAGGAAACGGTGCTGCGGGTGCTGTTCGCGACCGGCCTGCCCGCCGGTCAGGTGCGGCGGCTGGTGGGCGCGCTGCTCAACGTCGTGCGCGGCGCGGTGCAGATCGCCGCCGAATCGCAGCTGGCGCTCAAGGAAACCGGACTGTCCGATGAGGACTGGTGGCGGGCGCGGACGTCCGCGCTCGGCGAGCTGGCTCCCGATCTGGCTGATCGGTACCCGCATGTCGCCCGGCTAGGCGAGGAGAGCGCGCCGCCGCCTGCGGGAGTGTCCTATTTGGAGCATGAGGCACGGTTGAGCTTCGACGCCGGCGTGGCGGTGCTGGCGGACGGCATCGAAGCGGCTATCGCTTGCGCGCCTCGATCAGGTACCGAGTAGTCGTCGCCACGAACGGTCCCTTCCGCAATTCCTCGTGCAGCTCACGCAGCCGCGGCAGGTACTCGTCCACTGTGAATCCCGGAACCATCCAGATCACCTTGCGCAGGAAGTAAATCACCGCGCCGATGTCGTGGAACTCAGTGCGCAGTTCCTCGAAGCGCAGGTCCACCACTTCCAACCCGGCCTTCTCCGCTTCGGCCTTCGCGCGGTCCGGATGCCTGCTGTTGCGCACTTCCGGCGGCTGCGGCCCGAGGAAGTACTCGACCAGTTCGAACACGCTCCACGGCCCGACATGCTGCGACAGATAGCTGCCGCCGGGCTTGAGGACCCGCACGATCTCGTCCCACCAGACGGTGACCGGATGCCTGCTGACCACCAGCTCGAACGTGTTGTCCTGAAACGGAAGCGGCGGCTCGTCGGTGTCCGCGACGACGGTCGCGCCACGAGGTTCGAGCAACGCGGCGGCCTTCTCGAGATTCGGCGGCCACGATTCGGTGGCGACGGTCAGCGGTGGCAGCACCGGCACGCCTGCCAGCACCTCGCCGCCGCCGGTCTGGATGTCCACAACGGACTGGACGTCCCGCATCCGCTCGCCGATCAGCCGCTGATACCCCCAGGACGGCCGCTGCTCGCTGGCCCGCCCGTCGAGCCACGAGAAGTCCCAGCCGTCGACGGATACCGACGAGGCCTCGTCCACCAGTTCGTCGAAGGTGCGCATCCGGTGATCGTCACAAATTCGGCTCTGGCGGGCCACTCGATTTTCGTTGCGGCGCCGGCGGCACCGGTTTGGCCGCGACCACCGCCGCCAACGGGACGACGACCAGCCCGCGTTTGGTCTCGACGGTGCAGGTCTCAGCGTCGCGAGCGCGAAGCGGACCGAGGGCGTCGGTGAATCCGCCCTCGATCCGGTACCGCACGACAACCCGCGTGCCCAGCGGGAGTTCCGTCAGCGGGGTCACCGCGACAGGCGGGCGTTCAGTTCGTCGTCGCTCGGCTCCACGAGGTGGCTGCCGTCCGCGAAGACGATGGTCGGGATGCGGCGGGCACCGTCCTGCAGTTCGCGTACGCGGGCTTCGGCGGCGGGGTCGGCCTCGACGTCCACATAGTCGTACTCGACGCCCTTGTCGTCGAGCAGCGCGCGGCTGCGTTTGACGTCCGGGCACCAGCTCGCGCCGTAGACGATCGGGTTGCTCATGACACTACCTCCGAGGGGACGACAGCGGTTTTGCCTTCGGCCGCACCGGGTTCCGGATGGCCGAGGAACGTGAGCCAGTCGCGGAACACGCGGTGCACGGCCTCCGCGCCGACGGGTTCGCCGGGCGCCGGGAATTCTCGCGGATGCAGCAGGAAGCCGCGCTGCTGCGGTCCGCCGAGCCCGCCGTGCGAGCCGACGTGCCGTTCAAACGGCGAGGACTGGTCGGAGTCCGCGTCGTACCGGCTGTTGATCATGATGTCCGCGCAATGCGGGAAGCTGTCGACGCGCTGGACCAGCTCAGCGGCATACGGACCGTAGTCGGCCAGCGGGTCTTCGCCGATCACGACGCCGGTCGCGAGCCGCTTCAACCCGTCGCGGCCCAGCACCACCGGGCCGAATTCGCGGCTGCGGACCAGCAGGAATCCGACGCCGTCGTGGTCGACCAGGGTCGGCAGCAGGTCCGGGTACTCGCGCTCGATCGTCTCCAGCTCGACCCGGCCTTCGTGCTCGGTGAACGACACCATCGCCAGATGTCCGGACACTACGGCGACCACCCCGGGAGCCACGCGCGTGACCTGCCCTGGCGAGCCAGTCGCCGTGCGCGGCCGGTCCTCGGCACCTTCCGCGCCTTCGACCCGGGCCCGCAGCCGTCGCGCGATCAGGCCGCCGGTCGCGGTTGCCTCGGCCAGTGCGGCGTTGACCTGCCAGCTTTCCGCCTGTCGACGTTTACCTTGCTCAGCAACGGGTGCACCGCCGCAGAGCCGTCCGACGAGCGCCTCGACGGTCTCGCCGAACCGGTCGACGAACGCCTGGCCTTGAGTCTGTCCGTGGTCTGACAGCCCGACCACGTGGTACTTCCGCGGCGAAAGCCGACCGGCCCGCAGCAGCCGCGCGAACTGCTGGTCGATCGAGCGCAGCACCTCCAGCGTGTCGAACCGTTCGATGCCGGAGTGGTGCGCGACCTCGTCGTAGCCGAGGAAATCGGCGTACACCACCGGCCGCCCGGCGAGCATGTCGCCGATGATCGCGGACACCACGACGTCGCGCGCGATCACCGTCGTGCCCGGCCGGGCGAGCGGGTAGACACCGCCGCGCGGAATTCGCGGCAGGACGCCGGCGCGCCGTTGTTTGGCCGCCGCAGACAGCTCTCGGACGACGTCGGCGAGTGCGACACCGAAGGTCCGCAACACGTTGACCGGGTTGGCGAAGTAAGCGCGGTACCCAGCGCCAACGCGGTCTCGCTGGCGCTTGCGCGGCGTAAGGACCGGCACCGAGCTCATGGTCAGGCTGACGTGCGGGGCATCGCCGGAGAACAGGTTGCCGTGGCTCGCGCCGCCGATCGACAGCAGGCCGTGCCCGTCGCTGTGCCGCCGCTCGATCTCGGCCGCGTCGGACGGGTGCGCGCACGCCATGACGTGGTCGCGATCCTTTTCGTACCAGCGGAAACCGAGGATGTCGTGGTTCGAACCGTGCAGGATCCCGCAGACGCTCGCGCCGGTCTGCGAACTCCAGTCGGTATGCCAGCGGGTGAGCGAATGCGTGCCCTCGGACAGCCACTTGGCGAAGGTCGGCATGTCGCCGTCCCGCACGGCGCGGCGGACGGTGTCGTAACCGAGCCCGTCGATCTGCAGGAAGACCACGCCGGGCGGTTGATCGGCGAAATCAGTGCGGTGCTTCGCTTTCCGTCGACGTCGCGCGGCACGGCGGAAGAAGATCTCGTCCTCGTCGACGGCCAGCACGCTGGAGATCACCGCGCCCACTGCGGACATCGCGACGGTGATGACGACCGCCGTCGAGAAACCGTGCAGCTCAACACCGGGCACGGCCTGCAGGATCGCCAACGCCGCGGCGCTGAGCAGGATGTACGTGCCGACGCCGAGGGTGAAGTACGCGATCGGCCACGCCACCCGCACGACGAGCGGCCACACCACGGAGACGAGCAGTCCGAGGATCAGCGCGCACACCGTCGGCTGCCACCAGGACTGCATCGTGAACCCGTCGAGCCACGCGTCGAGCAGCCGCAGCGCGCCGGTGACCGCAATCCAGACCAGCAGGACCCGCGCGACGACGCGGCCGCCGCGCAGCAACCGGCCCTTCGCCGGAGCAGGTGTCGTCACCGATGTCCTCCCGTCTGGTTGGCCGCTCGTTTCTTGGAGATCAGCGTGGTCAGCACGGTCACGAGCAGCACAAGGACGGTGGCGAGCAGCGTCGCGACGAGCGGCGAGTCGAAGATGCCGCCGCTGAGGATGCCCAGCAGCGAGTACGCCACCGCCCACAGGACGCAGGCCAGGAGACCGGACGGCAGGAACTTGCGCCACGGGTAGCCGAGCGTGCCCGCGGCGAGCAACACCGGGATGCGCCCGGCGGGTACCAGGCGGCCGATCACCACCAGCTGCCAGCCGCGTCTCGCGAACTGCTCGCGGCCCTTCGCGAGGCGTTCGGCTTGCTGGCGTCGTTCTACGAAGCGCAGCAGCGGTTCACTGCCGAGTTTCGGGACGGCGAAGGTGATCACGTCGCCGAGGTATGCGCCAAGTACGGCCAGCAGGATCACCAGCGGGAGCGAGAGGTGGTCGGTGGTCATCGCGACCGCGGCTGCCGCGCCGACGACCGCGCCGGTCGGGACGATCGGGATGACGGAGCCGAGCAGTACTCCGCCGAACAGCGCCGGGTAGCCGATCGCTGACGGGTCTGTCCAGTTCACCCGCGCTCCCTGCGGGCCGGGAACAGGACGTCGGAGCCGGGGCGGGTGTGCAGGACCTCGGTGTCCAGGCCCAGGCAGCGGACGTGGTGCGCGAAGGTGCGCGGGGGTTCCACGAGGAGTCTGCGCATTTTGGCCGTGCGGTGGATGCCGGGGAGGGCCAGGGTGCCCCAGTGGACGGGGACTGCCGAGCGGGCCTGGAGGAGGGCGGCGGCTTCGGCGGCTCGTTCTGGGGTCAGGTGGCCTGGGCCCAGGTTCGGGCCCCAGCCCCAGACTGGGAGCAGGGCTACGTCTACTGGGCCTAGGTCGGCCATGCCGGGGAAGAGGTCTGTGTCGCCTGCTGAGTAGAGCCGCTGGTTGTCGGCTTCCAGCAGGTGGCCTAGGGCTGGGCTTTGCGGGCCGTGGGTCAGGCGGGGGCCCCAGCGGTGGCCTGAGTGGATTGCTTCGGTGGCGGTGATTTTGAGGCGGCCGGAGGTGGTGGATTGGCCTGGGGAGAGTTCTTCTACCTCGGTGAAGCCCTGTTTGGCCAGCCAGGAGCCTGCGCCTTGGGGGACGAGGATTCTGGTGGCTTTGCCCAGGAGTTTGAGGGAGGGGAGGTGCAGGTGGTCGCCGTGGAGGTGGGAGATGAGGACGACGTCTACTGCTGACCAGGCGGCGAGGTCTGGTTTGGGGACTACTCGGGTTAGGGGGCCGATCCAGCGGGTGAGCACGGGGTCGGTCAGGGCTACCTGCCCGGCTAGTTCCACGCGGGTGGTCGCGTGGCCTAGGAAGTGGAGGTTCGGGCTGGTCACGGGTTCGAGTATTGCTGGATGTTCCGGGAGATGCTCGGTGGAGTGGCGGGGGGCACCGTTCGGGGCGGCTCGTCGCCTGGCGGCGACATTGCTGTGGGGGTTGCGTGGGGCACCCCGAAGGTTGATTGTGCTGACGGTCTGGGGGTGCTTGTCAAGGCGGGAAAGATGCCTTGACAAGCACCC